>JBMOKH010000381.1:0-2003 GCA_049315365.1 Candidatus Nanopelagicales bacterium | reverse complement strand
GATCAGTCGGTGGCTGACCAAATCACCGCCTTTGATGCTGCTTACGAGGCTGTCGGTGAAGCCGGACTACAACCAGAGTTGCGGCACTTGGCGAACACGGCAGCGACAATCGACTACCCGGGAAGCCGCTATGACCTCGTTCGGGTGGGAATAGGAATGTACGGTGTGCATCCGTCGACCCCTGGCAGTGCCAAGACCCTTGGGCTCGCCCCAGTGATGACCCTTCGAAGCCGCCTTGCCCTTGTGAAGACGATTCCTGCGGGCCAGTCAGTGTCGTATGGGAGCACGTGGACGGCTGCAAGCGCCACCCGCGTGGGTCTGGTGCCGGTCGGCTACGCAGACGGGATACCGCGCGCCGCGAGCGGCCGGGCCGAGGTGCAGGTGCGGGGGGTTCGCTGCCCCGTGATCGGCAGGATCGCCATGGACCAGTTCGTGATCGAGCTTGGTGATCGCCTGAGCGGCGTCAGAGCGGGCGACGACGTCATCCTCTTCGGCGACGCGGCGGACGGTGCGCCGACCGCCGATGACTGGGCGGTCGCATCCGACTCGATTGGCTACGAGATCGTCACCCGGGTGAGTTCGCGGGTCCCTCGCCGGTACGTTGGTGCGCGATGAGCAATGATTTCGCCAGCGCGCTGAAGGTCGCGGGGGCCGGGCTGCTTGCTGCCGGCACCCTCGCGGCCGGTGCGGCGCTGGGCGCGGCCGCGGAGCGAGCACTCATGGCACGAACGGCCCGGCGCGACGATGAATGGGAGCTTGAGGGCTTCGACGCGCAGATCATCGAGCTGCCGGCTGAAGACGGAACCTTGCTGCACGTCGAGATCGACGAGCCTGATGATCCGGCAGCCGCAGGCGTCACCGTCATCTTCGCCCACGGCTATGCGCTGAGCCTGGACTCGTGGTACTTCCAGCGTAAGGAGCTGCAAGGCCGCGCCCGTCTCGTCACGTATGACCAGCGCAGTCACGGCCGTTCGGGCCGCGCCGAGTTCGACACCCATCATGTCGACCAGCTCGGGCGAGACCTCTGGCACATCATCGAGGCGGTTGCGCCAACCGGCCCCCTCGTCCTCATCGGGCACTCAATGGGCGGCATGACCGTCATGGCCCTCGCGGAGCAGCACCCCGAGCTCTTCGCGGAGCGGGTCTACGGCGTCGCACTCGTCGCGACGACGGCCGGCGGCCTCAAGCAGGGATCGCTCGGCCTGCCCGCTGCACTCGGGGGAGTGGTGAACCGGGTCGTCCCCATCGCTGCGGCGGCGCTGGCAAAGCGCAAGGAGGTCGTTGAGTTTGGGCGCCGCTCGAGCAGCGACCTCGCGCTCGTCCTCACGAGGGCATATTCCTTCGGGTCGCTCGCATCGGAGCAGGCCGGACGGTTCGTGGCGAGGATGATCGACGCGACGCCAATCGACGTCCTCGCCGAGTTCCTCCCGGCGCTTCAGGAGCACGACAAGCGCGCCGCACTTCCGATCCTGCAGCAGACCGAGGTCCTCGTCATCGTCGGGAGCTCGGATCGACTTACCCCTCAGGCGTACAGCGAGGAGATCGTCCGAGCCATTCCCGGAGCCGAGTTCGTCGTGATCCCCAACGGTGGCCACATGGTGAACATCGAGTTCCATGGGGAGGTCGATGCGCTCATCGGCGGGCTTCTCGACCGGGTGTGGCGCAATGTGCGGAGCCTGCGGGCCGCTCAGTGACCGTGCTCGTGCCGACCGCAGAGCGCATGCGTGATCTCGCGGCAGGCCTCGCCGATGCGTGCCGTGCCGGCGACCTCATCATTCTCAATGGAGACTTAGGTGCAGGTAAGACGACTTTTGTACAGGGTCTGGGCCGTGGGCTCGGGGTGACCGATCCGGTGACGAGCCCCACCTTCGTCATCGCCCGGGTTCATGAGGCCGCTGGTCCTACCGACCTCGTCCACGTCGATGCCTACCGGCTCGGAAGTGCCATTGACCTCGACGACCTCGACCTCGACGCGACCCTCGCCGACTGCGTCACCGTCGTCG
>JBMOKH010000380.1:0-2015 GCA_049315365.1 Candidatus Nanopelagicales bacterium | reverse complement strand
GGCCGAACCTGTCTGCGATCAACCAGGCGAGCAGGTCCAGCGGCTCGTCGATGTCTAACCCACCAGTTTCCTCGTCGCTGTCGCTGTAGTCGCAGTGCCCCAGATACAAAGCGCTGCCAGACCATGCCAAGACGTTGGCCCAAGAGACGCCGAATCCTTGGCCCGTCTCCATCGTGATGCGCCGCACGGGACTACCGGTCATCTCGTTCCTCCAGTGCTCGGGCCGTCGCAGCCGGCGGCGGCAATGGCGTGTCTCTGATGATCCTCGTCATCCTGAGCTTGTGCGGGGTGATGAGGTACTCCACGAGCTCCTTGCGACCGGCCTTACGGGCCGCCTTCGCGGTCCAGCCGTCCTCCACGGCCTGCAGCCGCACCCGGGCCGTCGACCAGCGCCTCACCCGCCTGCGCTTCCACGCCAGGAACACCACACGGGTCCGAATGACCCTCCGGACGGCAGGCGGCACCCCGAGCTCCTCGTCCTCGTCCTCGTCCGGCTCATCCTCTCGGCGGCCGTCCTCGTCCTCCCATGCCCCCTCCTGCGGGGTTGGGATCCGCCCCTGCGCCCATCCAGCGAACACGTCGCGAAAGACATCGTGCTCGCAGTCGTGAAGTTCGTCGGGGAACGCGCAGCCCGTCACCCGGCCGCTCACGACCGCGGCCACGCGCACGTTCGCGCACTCGGCGAGGAGCCCTGCCAGCAGGTCACCCGCTGGCCAATCATCGATCTGGTCGGCTGGGATCCCCACCCCGGCGTAGACGCCGCGCAGGTCATCGACCGTCAGCCCCTCGGAGTCGATCAACTCGGCGGCGGGGTTCAACCGCAGGGCGCGCTCCATGCCGTCCGTCAATGGCCACCATGGGTTCGCCGAGCCGACCAGATCGGCCGCCGCGGACCTCGGGGCCACCTGCACCACCACGAGCCACGGATCACCGTCCGGGCCGACGCCGTGGAACCCGCCGAATGCCCACGGCAGGTGGCTCGACAGGAAGTCGCTCTCGAGCAAGCCATCCTGCCCCGGGCCGAGCCGAACGTGCGAGACCAGCGCCACAGGGTCTACGGCCGGATCACCCCGCCACGGCCAGGACCAAATCCCGGTGAGCCGGGACCCCGGCTCGAACTCGAACCGGTCGTAGAAATAGGTCACAGGGCACTCCAATCGACGGGCGGCTCGCACCGGCCACCTGGATCCCCACCGACATGATCCAGGAAACGGGCATCGTGCGCCGCCTTCACCAGCGCAGCGCGCGAGGTCTCGAAATCGAGGCCCTCCGATCCAGAGGTATCGCCGTCCGGGCCGATGCCCGGGTCGCTATCGCGCCGGTCCACAGCCACGAGCAGCCCGACTTTCTCGTCGTCGCTCGACACGACCCGGATCCGAAGGCCCATCGCATCGTCGACGAGCGGCGCGACCGACACCTCCGGCTCGACGTCGCCCGCAGCGCCCAGCAGGAACGCCGACAGCCTGTCCGCGAACAAGGGCGCCGCGCCCCGTGCCCGGTACTCGCAATGGGACAGCGGGCTGAGCAGCCCGACGTCGAACCCAAGGACCGCCTGAGCCGCCGGCGACCCAGTGACGGGATCGACGGCACGGACAACAGCCGATCGAATGAGCACCGCAGCGCCCCCAAACCCCGGCAGGCGAAACAACGCAGGAGCCTGCTCCTGCCACGCAGGCGGCGCCGAACTCAGCCCCCTCACGCCGCCACCTGCCCCGACGACGAACTCCGGAACTCACTGGCTTGACCCTTGCATCGCATGACTTCCCCCACCCCGTTGACTGAACTCATCATCGTCCCGGGGTCTGACAGTCCCGATCCTGTGCTCGTGCAAGGGCGCAATCTCCGATTACCGCGAGACCCCTCCGCACTCGCCGTGTTTCACTTCGCCGCGATTGGCAAGGCGTGCTGGGCAATCGACACCTTCCGCGCGAAAGGTTCCAACGTCTGCCGGATACTGGGACAACGTCCGGCGGCGGTCCGGGAATGCCGGCCGCGTCGTTCCGTCGCACTGGGAG
>JBMOKH010000379.1:0-2025 GCA_049315365.1 Candidatus Nanopelagicales bacterium | reverse complement strand
CCGGAGTCGCTGCCCGTATCGGAGTCGGAGCTCGCGCCGGAGTCATCGTCGGCAGAGCCGTCGCCCGCGAACGCATCGAGGGCTGCCTGATCGATATCGTCCGCCTCGGCGACGTCCTCGCTCAGGTCGAACTCGCCGGAGTCCTCGTCGAACTCGGCCAGTGCGTCGATGACGTCTCCGTTCTCGGTCTCGTCGTCAACCGCGAACTCGCCGACCACATTGCCGTCCTCGTCGAGGTATTCGATGTCGGCGACGCCGTCGCGCCCGGTGTCGACGGTCATGTCGATGTCGTCCGGCAGCGGGAAGTCGACGCTGTTGAGTCCGTTCGAGACGTTGACATCGGCCTGCGAACCCTCGGCCGACGCCACCTCGACCTGTCCGCGGCTATTGACGGCGAACGAGGTGTCGGCCTCGGTGGCCTCGGAGGACGCCGCCCGAACGGTGATGCGGGGGCTGCCCACCGAGTCGATCGACATTGTGATTGGCGTCTGTGCCGAGCTGCCGTTGCGTGCCCTTGGCGATGCGCTGAACGACTTCACGACCGAGCGGTCGACGGTCACCGCCATCCCCTTGCCGGACAGGACCGCGCCGAGGGTCGATCGCGCCATGACGCCCTCGGGCAGGACTACCGCGGGATCGGTCGTGTCATAGGTCTGGCCATCGACGGTGACGTCGAAGCCGACGCGGGACTGGGGGTCTGGGGAGGTGACGAGCAGGTGGGAAACCGTATTCCCCCGCGTGGCGCCCTTCGCGGTGGAGTCGTCGAATGGAGCGGAAGCGGGCAGGTTGCGGCTTTCCATCGGGGTCAGCTCGATCGTGCCGATGCCGCCCTCCCAGCCGCCGGTTGGCTCGTCAGGGTTCGTCGAGCCCATGGCATAGCTCCACTGCTCAGTTGTCGGGTCGATGTAGATCCGCTGCACGGTGCCGGGGAAGTTGTTGTCGTAGACGGAGATCGCGATCCGGTCGCCCTCCAGCGTCACGGCGAACGGGGTGATCGCGTGGCCACCAGCAGGAGAGTAGATCCCCATCGTGTACCCCTCCCCGGTCTGGAGCCCGACGGCGAGTTCTGCCGCGATCTCGGAGGGCTGGTAGTTTTGGAAGGCCGTGTAGGCCTCCTGGACGGGCTGGAGCATCTGGGTCGCCCACCAAAGGTCGATCGCGTCCCCGACCTCCGGATCCTCGAACGTCAGGTCGAAGGTTGACTCTGCGGCGGGATCAAGATCCGCGAGCTGCGCATCGCCCCGGAACAGGCGAGCCGCCATGACGGCCATGCCCTCGCAGTGACCCCCCTCCATTGCCTCATTGACCTGCTCCGCCCACTGCTTCGCGGCCGGATAGAGCACGCACCCGCTCGATGTCCTCTTCGCGCAGACGGCCTTGGCCCCGAAAAGCGCAACCATTGCCGTCGCGTCGAGTTCGCCTGCCTCGCCCCAGTTCGCGAAGCTGAAGCCGTCGACCGACGGGTCGAACCCGTCGGTCGAGCAGGTCGCCGGATCCTGACCAGTGCAGTCGGGCAGGGGATAACTGTCCTGCGATGACGCCTCATCATCCGTCCCGGTATTGAGGCCTGACATCGCCGACGCTGAGGCCCCGGAGGGCTCAGGCGCACTCGAGCCGCACGCCGACAGGACGCAGGCGAGCACTGCAATCGGCACGAGCGTGATCATTCGACGAGAAGTCCGAGCGAGCATGAGTTCTCCCTTTACCCTGGGCAATGAGCAGTAAATGCCAGACGATTACATGAAGACTGCGCTAGACCAGCCAAATGCGCAAGTGAACATGGCAGCACCTTTCACTCTCCATGCGAAAGTGGGGTGCTAGCCCCCGGCACGAGGACCTAGCGGCGCCGGGAGGAGGCGGTCACCACGCCGAGGTCCACCGCAGTGCCCTCCCACTTGACCGTCTTCGCGTCAACGCGCGTCGCGCCCGTCTTGCTGTACCGGTAGAGCTTGCCGGGGAACTTCACGGTGACAGTCACGGTCGCGGTCGAAAGGTCGACAGTGTCGGCTGTCGCGGCAGGGGCCG
>JBMOKH010000091.1:0-8999 GCA_049315365.1 Candidatus Nanopelagicales bacterium | reverse complement strand
ATGACCGCATGCAAGGGGAGACCGGGGGTGACCCGGGCTCCGCACCGTTACCTCGACGGATGGAGCCGCTCGCGTTCGTCAGGTATTCCGACTTACCCTTGCGGGCTCACGGTTGCGGGACAGCGCCGGATTCGCACCGGCTTCCCCTGTGTTCGATCGCGTGGATGAAGTTGTGGTGTGATCCGACCACGTTCGAGGGCCGATGTCAAAGGTCGGATGCGTCGGCGTCCGATCCTGAGTCGTCGGTGCGTGCCGCCTAGTCTTCTCGGATGGAGTACCGAAACCTCGGCCGAAGCGGCCTGCTCGTCAGCGAGATCACCTACGGCAACTGGATCACGCACGGGTCGCAGATCGATGACGAGGCCGCCGTCGCCACCGTCCATGCCGCCCTTGACGCGGGCATCACGACCTTCGACACAGCCGATGTCTACGCCGACTCCCGGGCCGAGCAGGTGCTCGGGAAGGCGCTCGCCGGCCAGCGGCGCGAGGGCTTGGAGATCTGCACGAAGGTCTACTTCCCGACCGGCCCCGGGGTGAATGACCGCGGCCTCTCGCGCAAGCACGTTATGGAGTCCATCAACGGATCCCTGCGACGGCTTCAAACCGACTACGTCGACCTCTACCAGGCGCACCGCTTCGACTACTTCACCCCGCTCGAGGAGACCCTGCGGGCGTTCGACGATCTGGTGAGGGCTGGCAAGGTGCTCTATGTCGGGGTGTCGGAGTGGACCGCGGGCGAGATACGGGAGGCGGCACGAATCGCCGATGAGATGGGCTTCGACCGGCTCGTCTCGAACCAGCCGCAGTATTCCATGCTTCACCGTGTCATCGAGGCCGAGGTGGTGCCGGCATGCGAGGAGCTCGGGGTCGGGCAGATCGTGTGGTCGCCGGTGGCCCAGGGCGTCCTCACCGGCAAGTATCTGCCGGGCGGTGCGCTGCCGGGGGAGAGCAGGGCCGTCGGGCCGGAGCCGGGTAGCCTGGAGGCCCGGTTCCTCAATGACGCGACCCTCGCCGCCGTGCAGGGCGTGCTCCCCATCGCAGCCGACCTCGGCCTCACCCCGGCCCAGATGGCGATCGCGTGGGTGCTGCAGAACCCGAATGTCTCATCGGCGATCATCGGTGCCTCTCGGCCGGATCAGGTCGCCGAGAACGCCAGGGCCTCCGGGGTCAGCCTGCCCCCAGACGCCCTCGAGGCGATTGACGGAGCGCTCGGCACCGTCGTTCAGACTGATCCGCGACTGACTACCTCGCCGAACCCGCGGCCCTAGGCTCATCCGAAGAATTGAATCACCCGAGAAGGAGCTGAACATGCAGTGGACCTGGCGTTATGAGAAGGCGGACGGCACGGTCGTGGCATCACTGCCGGACACCGTGGTGTCGGGTGGATTCCCGTCCCAGTCGGAGGCCGAGTCGTGGATCGGGGAGTCCTGGCGCGACCTGCTCGACGCCGGCATCGACCAGGTCACCCTGCTGGAGGGGGACCGCGTCGTCTACGGCCCGATGGGCCTGCAGGAGGCCTGACCCCAAGCCATCGCGGGCAGGCAGCCCGCCCCCGAGCCACTTCATCCAGCATCTGGGACAGCGTGCTGAATCGGGGCCGAATCGGCCGAAATTGCTACGGTTCTCCCAGTTCATGGGACAAACGGTTGGAGAGGTCAGGTCTTGGGGGCGCCGCCGCGCTTCACCCGCGGGGGTGGCAGGCGCAGCCGGCGCAACTGGAGCGTTCGAAGCGCCCCGTAGAGCAGGATGCCCTTGCGATCCTTGGGGTCAGGGAACTGCTTCTTCGCGCGCATGCTCAGCTGGACGAGCAGGACGACCATGTCGACCGCGATCATCGCGGTGAAGGCGAAGAAGCCGATCGAGACCCAGGTCTGCACCGTCTGCTGCTTGATGAACCCGAGCAGGAGCACGCCCACCGCGACGAAGATGAAGACCTCGGCGAGCGTGAATCGCGCATCGACGAAGTCGCGGGTGAACGAACGGGCCGCCCCTTGGTCGCGAATCGGCATATAGCGCTCGTCTCCGGCCATCATCCCCTGGCGCTGGCGAGCCCTTGCCTCGCGGTCGCGCTCCCGGGTGGCCTTTTTTGCCGCCTTGGGATCCTTGGGGATCTTGATCTGCTGCTTGCGAGCGGCCTCGGCCTCTCGGCGCGACGGGGTCGGCCGGCCCTTGCCCGCCTCCCCATCCGCGGAAGCTGGGGGTGCAGGGTCTGGGGCGGGGGTCTGATCACGGCGTCCGAACACGCATTGAGCCTACTGCCCCTCACGGCGGCTCGCGCCAGCGTCGTACCACGCTCTATTGTTGGAAAAATTGGTTTCGGACTCAGGGAGTGCAGCAATGGGACTTTGGCAGCGCGCGAGCATGATCTTCAAGTCGAAGGCGAGCAAGGCCCTTGACAAGGCGGAGGATCCGAGGCAGACCCTCGACTACTCGTACGAGAAGCAACTCGAACTTCTCCAGAAGGTGCGACGTGGGGTGGCTGATGTCGCGACGAGCCGCAAGCGCATCGAGCTCCAGATCCAAGCCCTCGACCAGCAGGTCGCCAAGCTTGAGCAGCAGGCCCGGGCGGCGCTCGCTGGGGGACGCGAGGACCTCGCCCGAGAGGCGCTGACCCGAAGCAGCGGCCTGCACCAGCAGGTCGCGGACCTCCAGACCCAGCTCGCTGCACTCCAGGCCCAGGAGGAGAAGCTCGTCACCGCCTCCCAGCAGCTGCAGGCCAAGGTCGAGGCCTTCAGGACGAAGAAGGAGACCATCAAGGCGACCTACTCGGCGGCCGAGGCCCAGACCAAGATCAACGAGGCCTACGCAGGCATTTCAACCGAGCTCGGCGATGTCGGCCAGGCGATCGCACGAGCCGAGGACAAGACCGCGCAGATGCAGGCCCGCGCGAGCGCCATTGATGAGCTTGTCGCATCAGGTGCACTCGAGGACACGACCGGCCTTGGCAAGGACCGGATAACCGCAGAGCTCGAGCAGATGGCGAGCGAGCAGGATGTCAACGCACAACTCGAGGCGATGAAGCGTGAGCTTGGCAGGGGCGGCAGCCCAGAGGCCATCGGGGGCTGATCGCCGATGGCGAGAACACGGTACGGCACAGACCGCGGACTGACCGCTCGCATGGCCGGGACCATCATCGGACTCGGTGCCCTCTATGTGGTGCTGGCCGGGGTCCTGTACGCGGTCGGGGTGAACGCGGTCTTCGTCATCGTCATCAGCGCGGCGATGCTCCTCGGCCAGTGGTGGTTCTCCGACTCCCTTGCCTTGGCATCCAGCCGGGCCGTCATCGTGACCCCGCAGGAGGCGCCCCAGCTCCACGCCGTCGTCGACCGGCTCTGCGCCCTTGCAGACATGGACAAGCCGCGGGTAGGCATCGCTGACACTGATATTCCCAACGCATTCGCGACGGGACGGAGCGCGAACCGCTCGGTCATCGTCGTGACGACCGGCCTCCTGCGCCGGCTCGATCAGGAGGAGCTCGAGGGCGTCCTCGCCCACGAGCTCTCCCACGTCGCTCATCGCGACGTCACGGTGATGACCGTGGCGTCCTTCACGGCCATCCTCGCCGGATTCATCGCGCGCACGGCGATGTGGGGATCGATGGGCCGCGATCGCCGGGATCAGAACGCCGCTGTCGTCTTCATCGTCGTGACCCTCGTGAGCCTTGTCGTCTACGCCATCTCCTACGTCCTCATCCGCGCCCTCTCCCGGTACCGGGAGCTGGGGGCCGACCGGGGCGGGGCGCTCATCACTGGTCGCCCGAAAGCGCTGGCCAGTGCACTCCAGAAGATCTCCGGCGACATGGCGCAGATCCCGAACAAGGACCTGCGCGCCATGGAGCCGGTGAGCGCCTTTGCCTTCTTCCCGGCACTCGGCGGCGGCCGGGGCTTCAGCCTTGAAGGCATCCTCGCCACGCACCCATCGCTCGACAAGCGGCTTGCCCAGCTCGCGCGGATCTCCGCCGAGCTCGGTGATCGCTGACCCGACATGGGATTCATGGACGCCGTCCTCGGACGCCGCAAGCCCGTGCAGCCGAACCTCGATTCCCTGTTCGCCCTCCCATCGGCGGCGATCACCCTGCAGGTCGATCTCGACATGATCCCGACCGGGCGCGGCTCAGTCGCCTTTCGGGCGCCGGAGGGCCGGGCCTTCGCCGACGTGCAGGCCGAGGTACAGCAACTCCTCGACGCCGATGCGGGCCCGCCCGTCGAGATCGCCGGTGATGAATTCGGCTTCACCTGGATCCTCGTGCAGACCGATCCGGCCGACCTGTCCTCCGTGGTGACCGACCTCCACGCGGTGAACTCGTCGCTCGTCGATTCAGGGTTCGGCCCGCAACTGCTCTGCTCGCTCGTCTCATTCCGTGACCCGGATGATCACCCGCTCGCGCTCGTCTACCTCTACAAGCGGGGCACGTTCTACCCGTTCGCCCCCGAGCCCGGGGCAGGGGAGCATCGGGACAACATGATGGAGCTCCGGGTGCGCGACATGCTTCTGCGCGAGTTGCCGGTCGAGGCGGATGTCTCACGCTGGTTCGCGGTGTGGGGAGCGCCGGGCCTGTAGGGGACCGAGCGGTGAGTCGGTTGCCTACTGAGGTGCTCCGATGAGGTCCCAGAGGTTTCCGTAGAGGTCCGCGAAGACAACGACGGATCCATACTCCTCGTATCGTGGCGCCTCGGTGAAGGCAATGCCCGCAGCACTCATGCGGTTGTAGTCGATCTCGAAGTCATCGGTGTTGACGAAGAAGCCGACGCGTCCTGCGTGCTGCCGCCCGATCAGTGCCCGCTGCGGCGGGCTCGACGCTTTGGCGAGCAGCACCGTTCGATCGTCACTGCCGACTCGAACCCACCGCTTGCCGGCGCCGAGGTCTGTGTCCTCGACCAGCGCCATGCCGACCCGCTCGACGAAGTAGTCGATGGCCTCGTCGTAGTCGGCGACCAGCAGGGCGGTCATCGCCACGGAGAGCACGATCCGCTAGTCCGTGGCGAGCGTTGCGCCGGGGAGGGCGAGCATCCGGTCGAGGGCGACCTTGGCCCAGTGCGCGGTGTCGGGATCGACCTTGATTCGATTGACGACGCGCCCGGCTACCAGCGACTCGAGTACCCACACCAGATGGGGAAGGTCAATGCGGTTCATGGTCGCGCAGAAGCAGACGGTGCGATCGAGGTAGACGACCTGCTTGTCGGGGTTCATCGTGGCGAGGCGCTTGACGAGGTTGAGCTCGGTCCCGACGGCCCATGCGGTGCCCGGCTCTGCCGCCGCGATCGTCGTGATGATCGTCTCCGTTGATCCCACGTAGTCAGCCTTGACGACTACCTCGTTCGTGCATTCTGGATGGACGATGACGTTGACTCCGGGCACCCGCACCCGCACCTCATCGACCTCATCGGCGGTGAAACGTCCGTGCACCGAGCAGTGCCCGCGCCACAGGATCACCTTCGCCGCGCGAAGCTCATCGGCGGACAACCCGCCGCCGGGCTTGAGCGGGTTGAACACCACGCAGTCCTCGAGCGAGAGCCCGAGGTCCAGGACGGCCGTGTTGCGCCCGAGGTGCTGATCGGGCAGGAACAGGACCTTCTCGCCGCGGGCGAAGGCCCACTCCAGGCTGCGCTGGGCATTGCTCGACGTGCAGACCGATCCGCCATGCCTACCGGTGAACGCCTTGATGGCAGCCGTTGAGTTCATGTAGGTGATCGGAACCGTGACGTCCGCAATGCCGGCTTCGGTGAGTACATCCCAGCAATCCTCGACCTGCGCGATATCGGCCATGTCGGCCATGGAGCATCCGGCTGCAAGGTCGGGGAGGATGACCTGCTGGTCGGGTGAGGTCAGGATGTCGGCGCTCTCGGCCATGAAATGGACGCCGCAGAAGACGATGAACTCGGCCTCGGGGTGGGCGGCGGCCTGCTGGGCCAGCTTGAAAGAGTCGCCCGTCACGTCTGCGAACTCGATCACCTCATCGCGCTGGTAGTGGTGGCCCAGGATGAACACCCGATCGCCGAGGGCTTCCTTGGCCGATCGCGCCCGTTCCACGAGGCCCGGGTCCGAGGCCGCGGGCAGGTCGCCGGGACACTCGACGCCCCGCTCACTGGCGGGATCAGCCCGCTTGCCCATGAGGAGCAGGGCAAGGGGTGTCGGAGCAGGATCATGCAGCAGATCAGACATGGGATCATTGTCTCCCGTCGGGTCTGACATGCGCGAACGGTGGCGGGGAATGTCTAGAGTGGGCGAGAGGTTGGTTTGGACGTAGACTCATGCGAAGACTTCCACCTGAGAGGGACATCCCAATGACGGCTGACACATCGACCGAGGCCGAGGTCATCACCACCGACGGCATCGTGCTCACCGACACCGCTGCAATCAAGGTCAAGACCCTGCTTGAGGCCGAGGGCCGCGATGATCTCGCACTGCGCGTGGCCGTGCAGCCTGGCGGCTGCTCGGGCCTTCGCTACCAGCTCTTCTTCGACGACCGGAGCCTCGACGGAGACGTCGTCCGCGAGTTCAGCGGCGTCGGTGTCGTCACCGATCGCATGAGCGCCCCCTACCTCAGCGGCGCGACGATCGACTTCGTCGACACGATCGAGAAGCAGGGCTTTACGATCGATAATCCCAACGCCGGCAGTTCCTGCGCCTGCGGGGACTCCTTCAGCTGATTCACGGCATCTCAGGTTCACGGGGCTCGAAGCGTTTCGCTCCGGGCCCCGCTGCCTGCCCGGCGCCGAGCCGGTAGGGTCTGCCGACGTGGCCGTCCTCATCACTGGTTCCATCGCAACTGACCATCTCATGACGTTCCCGGGTCGGTTCGCCGACTCCCTCGTCGCCGACAAGCTCGACAAGATCTCGCTGTCGTTCCTCGTCGACGAGCTCGAGGTCCGGCGTGGTGGCGTCGCGCCCAACATCGCATTCGGCATGGGCTGCCTGGGTTTGAAGCCGGTGCTCGTCGGAGCAGTCGGCCCCGACTTCGCCGACTACGAGTCGTGGCTGCAGCGACATGGCGTCGACACACGCGGCGTTCACGTCTCCGACTCCCGCCACACCGCGAGGTTCATCTGCACGACCGATGAGGAGCAGAACCAGATCGCGTCCTTTTACCCCGGGGCGATGTCCGAGGCGCGCAACATCGAGCTCAAGCCGGTCGTGGATCTGGTCGGAGATGTCGAGGTCGTCCTCGTCGGCGCCAATGATCCCGAGGCGATGCTCCGGCACACCGAGGAGTGCAGGTTCCGCGGCTACGCCTTCGCAGCCGACCCGTCGCAGCAGCTTGCCCGCATGGAGGGGGCCGAGATCAAGCCGCTCGTCGAAGGCGCGACCTTCCTGTTCACCAACGAGTACGAGTCCGCGCTCATCCACCAGAAGACTGGCTGGAACGAGCGCGACATCGCCTCGATCGTCGAGACGCGCGTGACAACCCTCGGCCCGCACGGAGCCCGCATCGAGCGCCGCGGTGAGCCGGTGGTCTCCGTCCTCGTCGCCGAGGAGGATCGTCGCGCTGACCCGACCGGCGTCGGCGATGCCTTCCGCGCCGGCTTCCTGTCCGGGCAGGCATGGGGGCTCAGTGACGAGCGCTCCGCCCAGCTCGGCGCGCTGCTGGCGACCTACGTGATCGAGACGATCGGCACCCAGGAGTACGAGCTGGCGCAGTTGCATTTCCTCGAGCGCATGGCGAAGGCCTACGGAGACGATGCCGCGGCCGACGTCGAGCCGCACGTCTCCTGCCCGCGACCGTAGCCTTCGGCATGCCGGTCGAGCCGCCACCGAGCGACTGGCTCCTGCCGGATCCGCGCGATTGCGAGCCCGGCGCGAATGTCGTGGGAGCCGGGGCTGACCTTGAGCCCGGGACCCTGCTCGCCGCCTATCGTCGCGGCCTGTTCCCGATGCATCTCGACGACGGGGCGATCGGCTGGTGGTCGCCCGACCCGCGTGGCATCCTCCCGCTTGACGGCCTGCGGGTGACGAGTTCGATGCGGCAGTCCGCGCGCAGGTTCGAGGTGACGTTCGACGGGTCGTTCGACGAGGTCATCGCAGCGTGCGGCGACCGGCCAGAGGGCGAGCGCTGGATCAATGACGACATCCGGGCCGCCTTCACGCGCCTCCATGAACTCGGCTGGGCGCACTCGGTGGAGGTGCGCAGGGACGGTGTCCTCGTCGGTGGCCTCTACGGAGTTGAGGCGGGCGGGCTGTTCGCCGGGGAATCGATGTTCCATCGCGAGCGTGACGCCTCGAAGGTCGCCCTCATGGCCCTCGTCGCACGGTTGCGCGACTGCGGTGGGCGTCGCCTGCTCGACGTCCAATGGGCGACTGAGCACCTCAACTCGCTCGGCGCGGTGGAGATCCCCCGGGATGACTACCTCGATGCCCTGGCCGGGGTCATCGGCGAGGCACCTTGCCTGTCGGGCTAGGTCGAACTCCCGGTTGCTCAGAACAGGAGCGCTCGGCCACGCAATCGCTCGTCGAGTCGCCAACGGATGCTGCGCATTGCATCCAGAACTTGGGCCGACGGGGGCCACCATCGATAACTGGCCGGCCTGTCGACAACGGACAGGCGTCGTGATGAAGGCCTGGTCGATGCCCTTCGTGCCCATGCCCTAACATCCGATAGTCATGGGCAAAATAGTGCGGGTTCTGCAGGTCGGCGCCGCCTTCGTCATACCGATCTTCTTCTCTATTCTTCCCATCGCTTACGGAGCGACAGCAGCGAACGCCCTGCCAAGGCTGGGACCACCCTCCGTGAATGGCATCGCCTCGGTGGATGAGCCCGCGCCAAGCGGAGGCGGCGGAGCGCAGTCTCCGGGGCAGAAGCCCACGGTTCAGCAGCCCACGGGTCAGCAGCCGACGGGTCAGCAGCCGACGGGTCAGCAGTCGACGGGTCAGCAGTCGGGGCAGAAGCCCACGGGTCAGCAGCCGACGGGTCAGCAGTCGACGGGTCAGCAGTCGACGGGTCAGCAGTCGACGGGTCAGCAGTCGGGGCAGCAGCCGACGGGTCAGCAGTCGACGGGTCAGCA
>JBMOKH010000378.1:0-2034 GCA_049315365.1 Candidatus Nanopelagicales bacterium | reverse complement strand
CATCCATGGCCATGCGGTAGAGGACTCCCGACGGCTCGGTGTACAGGAGCGAGTCACGGGGGGAGTCCCTGCCTCTCGGGGCCCAGGGATGCTGCCGGAACCACGCGCACGCCGCCTGGCCGCGTGTAGGCAGGCCCCGTCGCTGTAGCGACGACGAGTCCGACCGCGACCCAGCGGCCGTCGGGGAACTCGATGACGATGTCGGCCTCGGGGCCCGATTCGTCGCGGTAGTGGTACATGCGAGCGTCGAGGGCTTGGGAGAAGACCCTGATGTCGCGCAGCACGAGTCCTTCGAACAAGAAGACGAACCATTCCAGGTCGCCCAGCATGCGAGTCGCGTCAGCCCCGACAGCGGCCACCGCCAACGATCATGCCCGTGAGGTTTTTGTGGATCCTTTCGGGGGAGAATTGCGGTTCTCGTGGAGTGGGTGTTGCGGCGCAGGGAAGAGTGTCCCGGCGACGATCGGCGAGCTCTTGATGGTCGGCTACCTGCTCGTCATCGGCATCCGTCGGACGCCCGACGCGACCTGACCCGACCCGAGGTCGGCGCACGGCTTCCCGCGACCTCGCCTCGAAATCAATGAGGGACCGACCCGATGGGTCAGTCCCTCTTTGATTGGTAGCGGGGAGAGACTGAGGATGCACGGTTTTGGGTTGCGAACCGCGCGAGTTACCCTCACACACGGCCGTTTCTGCACCCCCCTCTGCACCCCCTGGAGGAGCAAGCCTGCACCCCCCTCGCACACTTTCGAATACGTCATGCGACTTGTACGGCGTCCTTGAGCTTGGCGGGCACGGTCTCGGGAAACGAGATGACCAGATGCCGCCCGAGTGCGGTCGCGACACGGGCAAGGGTGTCCACACGATTGCCGCTGCCCCCGCCTTCTTCCAGACGGGATATGACCGATTGCGTGGTCCCCATACGCTGTGCGAGCTCGCGCTGGCTCAGGCCGACCTCGGTACGCAGGTCGTAGATCATTTGCGCGAGGCTGAAGTCCTGCTCGATCACCGAGCGCGTGTCCGCCGGGACTGGCGGGCGCTTGGCTTTGATGTCTTCCCAACGCGAATGATTCGCCATTGCTGTTTGTCTCCTCACGGGTTGCTCGTGGCGTCAGCCACTGCCTGTTTGAGTGCTCGTTCGATCTCGGCTCGTTCGTTGTTGCGTTGCTTGCGGAATGTCGTCAGCAGCACGATCCGACCGTCCTTGGTGAACCGGTAGGTGATGCGCCGTGCCGTCGGACCCAAGGAAAAGCGCAGTTCGAACAGCCCCTGCCCCAGACTCCGAGAGAACGGCATCCGCGCCCGCGAGCCAAGATCAGCCAGCCGGTCGACCAGCACCACCACTCGGTCATGTTCCTGCTCGCTAAGCGTGCCCAGCCACTCGACGATCTCGTCGAGCAACTCGACTTCAGCCACCCAGCGATCATCGCATACTTACGATCATCGCACAAATGCGATCACGGCAACAATTGCTTCAGCAGTAAACCACCGGCGTGGATCGGGCAACGGACCACGAGACATAGGAGTATCAGTGCCCCGCGACGTCCTCCAGCATCTGATGGACGCACCGCTCCTTCACCTTAGAGTCGATCTTCTACGGCATGGTGACATCCTCCTAGACTAAAAAGGAGGCGGCATCAAACCTGGGGCGCTTCACGCATCGCTGCCGCAAGTGCGTCGAGGTCCTCCACGCGACCCTCGGCGACATCCGCCTCGAACTCCGTGAGCGGGCGGATGAGCGCTCCATCTGCGAGTACGCCAATTGTTTCCTGAGGGCATTCCACGTCATCAGGGGCCATGATCACGGCTGAGGCCTGGCCGTGCACGGTCACGGTCACCCGCTCATGCTGGTTATTCACGCGGCTGACGACCTCAGACAGGTGGGCCTTGACCTCGGCAAGCGGCATCGTTGGCATAGTCACAAGTGTGACGAGTCGTGGCGAACGCTTCAACGGCCCGGCCGAATGAGAAACGCCGACCGCGCAGTCATCGAGTTCATAACTGCGCGGTCGGCGAACTATCCAGTAGCGGGGA
>JBMOKH010000377.1:0-2038 GCA_049315365.1 Candidatus Nanopelagicales bacterium | reverse complement strand
GGAATGCGTCTACCGACCCGATTCGGACGCGCGGCAATCCGCGCGCGTCGAACAGCCAGTCGATGGACGGATTCAGTCCGTGCTGATCACCGGCGCGAACGGCAAGGCCGGCTGCAAGCATGGCCTCCCAAATCGCGATCCTCTGGGCGGAGTAGAACGTAATGACGCCGAAGGTCTGCTTTCCGGTTCCCTCAAGGCTTGCATAGAGTTCTTGAACCACGGCTGCGGCTTCTGCTGGGCGCCTGATACTCGTGTTGGTCCTTTGCTCTCCGCCACGTACATGAGGTACGTGGATCCAGCCGCAGGCTGCCGTCCCATATCGACTGAGTCCATGCTGGAATGACGAAGGGTTCGGGTCGGCGTTGCTCAGTGATTCCCCAAACGGGGCATAAAATGCGCGGTTGACAAAATCGCCGAGGTGAGGGTGCATGCGAAACTGCGTGTCCAGCGTGACAACTCTCGGCTCACTCCCTTGCCCCTCCACCGCTTTCAGTTGGCGGAACAGCCTCTCAAAGAGTGATTTCTGAAGGGTCTCGTCGACGATCTTCGGATCGTGGCGCGACGACAGTTTCGGGGCGATAGCGTCATCCAGTAGTTGTGGCAACTGCCGATGGTCCCCGACGAGGATGACTCGTTCTTGCGCCAGACTTATGGGGATCATCAGATCGAGGGGATTCGCGCGTGCCGCCTCGTCGATGATGACGGTGTTGAACAAGACGGGCTGCGCGGACTTCACGCTCGTCGAGACTGATTGCTGGCAGGTGGCCGCCAGGGCGCGCGTGTGAGTCTGCAGAGACATGCGCAAGGCGGACGGTTGATGCTCGACCGCGTCTCGGAAGCGAGCAACTGTCCGTTCGATGGGCGAAGTGCGCTCGTCAACGCTTTCCTGGGCGGCTGCTTGCGCGCGCTGCAGGAGGGCAGACACGGCGGGCATGGCCGCCAGGACATTTGCGCGGGCCCGCGCGTCGAGCACTACGTCGATGAGGGTCCGTCTCACACGAGCGAGCGCGTCGAGGGTCTGCTCGCTGCTATCGGAACCAACTCCGGTCGCAACCTGCGTGAGCAGCACGGCATCGTCACTCGTCAGAAGCGCCATGAGCGCCGCTGACCGACGTGCGCGATTGGCGGCTGCAGGACCATCATCGTCGAATCCGTCGCGTGTGACACGTAACCCTCGGGCCAGGCGCAGCACGTCAGCCTGTGCAGTCACCGAACTGCGCGCCACGTCGTGCGCGAGTTCTCGACCCAGTCGACGTGCATCAAGTACGACCGTTGCGCCGACGAGCTCCAAGTTGCTCTCAAACCATTCCAGAAGGTCCGCGGTGCTGAGTAGGTCGAATGGCTGAAGTTGGTATGCCTCGATACGGTCCCGCAGCGCTCGTTGCTGAGCGACCAGGGCATGTCCGGGGACGTTGGCGTAGCGATACTCAAGTCGCGCATTCAAGTCGTGGGTCCAAGCCACGAGATAGCCATCGTCGTCGAGTTCAGATGCAGCGCCCAACTTCACCGGAGGCAGTTGGCCATCGTCGGCTGCGAGGATGAGGTTGGATACGGCGTCATGTTGGTAACTGGTCAACAGAACTCGCCGGGCAATTGCCGGCATGTGAGCGTTGATCTCAGTGAGTCGTGCCTGGATAGCCGCGATAACCCGGGTCTTTCCCGTTCCAGGCGGCCCTTGGATCAGTACGACATCTCGCGAGTTGATTGCTAGGTCGATCGCTCGCAGTTGGGCCGGAGTAGGGGGGCCGCCGAGTATCTGGCGAACACGCTCCGACATGGGATCGTGGTGGCGTGTTCGGCCGACTGAATCGGGCCGCGACCCCGACAGCAGCAGTCCTACTTGCCGGGCAACCACCGTCTCGCCAAGGGCGATTGTTCGTTGTGCCTTGTCTCGACGCCCGATCCGAACACGATCAAGGGTGAAGGCGCCTGACAGTCGGCCTCGCCTCGGCGGCGGGTGCTCGTCCCGCCGATCGGGGCGCATGACGATGGTGCCCTTGTCGGTGGCGTGAGCAGTCCCAATACGCCCGTCAGGCGA
>JBMOKH010000376.1:0-2042 GCA_049315365.1 Candidatus Nanopelagicales bacterium | reverse complement strand
TGATTGTGACGGGCTTGCTCAATGGAACGTCCTACGATTTCAAGGTGTCCTCGACTAATGTCGTCGGCACGAGTGCGAGTTCGAGCGTTGTGACGTCAACGCCTCGAACCGCCGCCGGCGTGCCAGGCTCGGCGAGCACCACCCCTAGTGACGGCAGCGTTGCGCTCTCCTGGTCATCGCCCTCCAGCACGGGCGGTTCCGCTATCACGGACTACCTCATCGAGTACAAGACATCGTCGGCGCTCACGTGGACGACTTGGACGCACATGGCGGCCACTGCGGTGGCGGCAACGATCCCCGGCCTGACCAATGGCGTTGTCTACGAGTTCCGCGTCGCGGCCGTCAATGACTCCGGTCCGGGTGCGAGCACCACGATCGTCTCCGCGACCCCGCGTGGAGTGCCCACGGCGCCTGTGTCACTGGCGGCAACCGGAGGCGACGGCTACGTCGACCTTGCGTGGAGTGTCCCGACGAGCAACGGCGGTTTCGCGATCTCGGACTACGTCATCGAGTTCAAGCTCTCCGGCGCTCCTGCGTGGACGGTAATCGCGGACGGCACCGGCACGGGTACCTCGCATCGCCACACTGCCGTGACGAATGGTTCTGCCTACAGCTATCGGGTGTCCGCCGTGACCACGATCGGGACGGGCGCAGGGGCGACCGTGGCAGTCACTGCTGGCATTCCGGCTGCAGCGGCGGGATCCAGTGCTCCTGCGGCATCCCTCCCGGCGGCGTTGCTGCCAGTGCTTTCTGCGTTCCCCGCGACACCAGACAACCTGCTGCAAATGCCGGTGATCTCCAGCAGCCCCGGGGCGGGGCTCATCGATGGCGCACCGATGGGCATCACCTTCACCTACCTGGGCCAAGGCCAGGCCCGTGACCCGAGCGGTGCTCCGGCATGGCTGGCCGAGGGCGATGGCTTCTCGCTGAGGTTCACTCCGCAGCGAAGCGGCAACGCCTCGAGCCCATCGAGTGCGTCGAGCCAGGCTCAGGGCCTCAGCGTTCCCGCCGGTGGTTGGATCGACGTGGCAGGTGACGGCTACGCCGGCAAGACCCAGGTGAAGGTGCATCTCGCCCCCCGTCCGACCACGCGTTCTCGGCCGAGGTCGTCCTTGCCGCTCACGTTCCTCGGCGAGTCGGCAGTCGCTGATGACGGGACCTTCTCGTTGAGGGTCGACATCCCTGCAGGTGCTGTCCTCGGCGACTATGTCCTGCAGGTGAACGGCATGTCGCCAGGCGCGAAGGTCCGGTCAGTGAGCATGTCGCTCGAGGTGACTGCGCCGGCCGCTGCATCGCTCGCCAGCCAGATGAGCAAGGAGTCGCAGTCAAAGAGGGCGTTCTTCATGGGCCGGTCGAAGGACTTCACCGCATTGGGGCTGGCCAAGCTTCGTATGATGATCGAGAACCTGCCGAAGAGCGCCGCCAACGTTCGCGTGCGCATCGAAGCGGTCTCAGTCGGCCTCCAGGACCCGGAGGCGAACTTCATGCTGGCGGCGCAGCGTGGGAAGCGAATCGTGCGGTTCCTGAAGTCGCACGGGATATTCGGCAACTACACGATCAGCGTGAAAATGTATGACCCCGGAGTCGCGCAGGCACCGCTGGCAGCGGATCGCAGTGGTGGCGGAAAGGCGCTGACTCGGGTGTCGATGAGCTATGAAGTGCCGGGCAACGTGCCTGACTTCGAATGACTCGATGACGTTCTCAGGCTTGGCCGTTCGCGCTCACTGACGTTTAGGCCCTCGGGCGACCTGTAGCTGTAAAAGTGCGCGATACGCGCACTTTTCGGGAGTGGCCTGTTTGGGCCGGTCTACATTGCAAGAGTCGTTCGTATTGCACAGGTCTTGTTGGAGGTTCGAGGAATCATGCCTACCGGATTCGCGCGGACGGTTGCGCGGCTGGTGGCGGTGCTCGTGGCGGTGGCGGTGGGGTCGGGTCTGCAGCTGGTGTCGTGGCCGGAGCGGGCGGTCGCCACGAAGGACGGCGGGGAGCTGTCGACGTGCCTGAACCTGGCGACGGGCGTGACGCGGGTGCTGGCGCGGGGG
>JBMOKH010000375.1:0-2054 GCA_049315365.1 Candidatus Nanopelagicales bacterium | reverse complement strand
AGACAAGGAGCAAAGAGCAAGCAGAATTCTCTGGCCAAACGGCGAGCCCGAATGGAATACTGCCGGCCATGAGCGTGAAGGTGAGCGCCGAAGGGCCCTCCAATTCATCCCGTCTCCGTGCCTTTCGAGCTCGGGCCATCATCGCGGCCAGCGCCGTCGCACTCGCCAGCGCCGGGGTAAGCGCCGGCGCATCCGCCCAGGCGCAACCCCTTCGACCGGCCGCGCGGACCGTGAACGGCTGCGTCCTCCAGCCGCAGACAACCTGCGTCAATGCGACGCTCACCGCGCAGCAATTCGGCCGAGATGAGCTCTGGAGCTCCGATTTTCGCGGCACGAATTTCACGAGTTCCACCATGACCGGGACCAACTTCGTCCGCGCGAATCTTCCGGACGTGAGCATGGTGCTCACTCAGCACCTGGGCACCGAATTCCGCGAGGCGAACCTGACATCGGCCAACTTCAACACCGCCACATTGGACGGCGTCGGTCTCCTCGCCGCCATTGCCCCTCGGTCGACGTACACGGAAGCCAGCCTGCTCACGGTCCAAGGGCTTGGTGCCGACTTTACCGGGGCTGACTTCTCGAGGGCATCCCTCGTGAACAGCAGGTTCGAGCGGGCGAAGTTCGCCGGGGCCAACTTCACCAGCGCCCTCATCTCGAGGGTGACCATGCTCAGCGCTGAAGCCTCTCAGGCCTCGTTCGCTCAGGCAAGAATCGACGACGGCAGCAACTTCACGGCCGCCAATCTCCTAGGCGCGAACCTCACGGAGGCTCAGATCACGAACAGCACGTTCGATGAGGCCGTGCTCACCACCGGCAGCCTCACCGGCGCGCAGCTCGTCAACTCGTCATTCATCGGAGCCGAGCTAGCAGGGGCATCGTTGCGCGAGGTTCAGGGAACGGAGGTCGAATTCGTCAATGCTGACCTCACAGCTGCAGACTTCACCCTCGCCAACTTCAACGTCAAGAATTCGGATCGACAGCGTCGTAACGACTTCTCGCGAGCGAACCTCACCGGGGCCGACTTCGAGCTCGCGGATCTGCGCGGTGCATGGTTCGCTGGGGCGAACCTGCAGCGGGCCGACTTCACCGGGGCAATGCTGGACGGCACCGTGTTCTATGGCGCGGACCTCCGGGGAGCGAGGATCCCGGGCTACAACTTCGACGCGAAGGGCCGGCCCAAGTTCTCCTGCGACCGAAACACCAAGAGGGACGGCCTGCTCCGCGAGCGGCTCAAGGGCCACTGCCGAGGCTGGCACAACACGATCTACCTGCAGGCGAAGTAGCGGGTCGCCTACGGCGGCATAAGGATGGTCCAAGCGCCGCTCACGTCGACGCCACGTCATCAGCCAGGCGCCCACCCCGGCCACCGCGTTCGGCTATGTCAAGGGCTGCGGAAGTAGCCGCTGAGAGCTCCGCGTCGAGGTCGAGAACATGGCCCCATGCTTGCGGTCAGCGCTGATGAAGTGCATGTGGTAACCGGCGATGGCATTTAGCTTCGTGTCGGCCGGACTCCAGAACCCGACAAGGGTCCCTGCGATGGTCTCGAAGTTGAAGAGGGCCTGCGTCGATGTCGCCTCGACGATATCGACCCCGGATTCAGACTCGCACGCGGTCCGGAGGTGGATCGAGGAGGCCTAGCCGGTGCTCGTTGCCATCGGCACCGCCTCACGGTCATCGCCATCCTGCGCCTGCGTCCGCAAGCAGATCTCGTCACATGGACCCCGACACTCATCGCCGACGCCGCGGGCCTCAACGGCTTCCTCGCGATCCTGCACGGCACCATCACAGGGGTGGGAGGCGGAGTGCTCCGCGATATTCTCACCGGCATCAAGCCGATCTTCCTCGTTGAATCTACGCCCTTGCGGGCATCGCTGGAGCAGCTCTGTTGTTCATGCTCATCGAGATTGGAGTGCACCCCGATCTTTCAGTCTGGCTGCCGATGGCGGTATTTTTTGGCATTCGCATGCTTTCGATCAGGCGTGACTGGCATCTGCCCAAAGTCGTGTCCCAGGCTTGATCGTCGTTCTCGTGACGTGATCGAGTGCATCGCG
>JBMOKH010000374.1:0-2058 GCA_049315365.1 Candidatus Nanopelagicales bacterium | reverse complement strand
CCTGTGGAGGAACACCGGTTCCCAAGCTGACAGTGCGGGTTCGATTCCCGTCACCCGCTCCACGAAGGCGCTCTCCCCACTAGGAACTGCCAAGCGTTGCTACCGATGACGAGCACAAGGACACAGCATCGCTCCGGTCCGTCAAACTGTTCTCTATGGGACTCGATGACCCTGGATGGCTGTGCGGTGGCATGCTGATGGGCACGCCGGACATCGACTATTTGTGGGGCCGCATCCGGAGTCACGAGGGCGAGGAATTCGCCACCGTCACCGGGATGCCGTTCACGTATGCCGTCACGTCGAGCGCTCTCTTCGTTACCCGCAACAGCAAATGGATCAACCGATCTCTGTCCCCCGGCAAGCGAGCACCGTGACCGAGTTCGCGCTGCCGAGGCCCTCGAGCAAGAGGCCTGGCGGGAACTGCTCTCCATCCCCGGGATGACCCCCAAACGGCAGCCGCCCTGTGTGGGGTCAGCGTTGTCACCGTCACCCGTGGCTTGAAGGGGGGTCGGCGATGACCGCTAGGGACCAGTTCAGCTCCTGAGCATCGATGAGGACGAGGACCGACCGTTCCGGCCGGATCACCCCGGTGGATACCTGCCATGCCAACGTCGGTCGTGTTCGTTTTGTTCGTTTGATGTGTCATCATGGAGCATCCCTCCAAGAGATTCAGGAGCCGTCATGCCACGAGTAGCTGCCAGCACCAACGCGCACACGTACGTTTCCGACGCTGAAGAGAGTGCCGCCGTCGCCGAATTCGTGCGGGTGCTCGACGAGGCAGGGCTGGGCAACGCGACGAGCCGCCCAGCGCTGGTCGCATCCAACGGCGAGGTCCTTGAGTTGCCCGACGCGATGTTCGATGCGCTCCGGCAGGTCGCCATGGCCCTCTCCAGCGGCATGGGCGTGAACGTGGCTCCGCTGAACGCCATGCTCACGACCCAAGAGGCCGCCGACTACCTCGGGATCTCGAGGCCCACGCTGGTGCGCATCCTCGAACGCGGTGAGATCCCGATGGAGAAGCCGGGGCGCCACCGCTTCGTTCAACTGAAGGACCTCATCCAGTACCAGGAGCGCGAGTGTGCCGATCGACGTCAAGCTCTGGAGGCGATGATCGAGGGCGCCGAAAGCAATGGCCTCTACGCCAAGACCGACCGACCTGCGCCCAGGACCCGATGACGGATGGCGTTCCCAGCCCTCCTCGACACCAACGTGTTGTTCAGCGCCACACTGAACGACACTCTGCTTCGACTCGCCGAGGAAGGCGCCTTTCACCCACTCTGGTCGGCTGACATCCTCGTGGAACTCTCGAGAGCGCTCGTCCGCGAGGCCGATCTATCAGCAAGCGCAGCGGAGCGGCGTGTGGCTCACATGCGCGCGGCCTTCCCTACTGCAGAGGTCATGGCTTACCAGGACCTCGCTGGTGTGATGACCTGCCACCCGAAGGACCGCCACGTTCTCGCAGCCGCAATCCGTGGCGACGCTCAAGTGTTGGTGACGTTCGACCTCGACGACTTCCCCAAGGAATCAGTGCACGCCTATGACCTGTCAGTGGTCAGCCCTGATGCGTTCCTGCTCGACCAACTGGACCTGTACCCCGCCAAAGTCGGACGCGCTCTCGTCGGCCAAATGACCGAAGCCACGCGCCCTCCCCTCACTATGGGACAACTCCTCGGCCGGCTTACACGAGCTGGCGTCCCAGCATTCGCGGAAGAGGCTCGGCGGCACGAGTTCGCCTGACAAAACGGGTGCTCCTTGAGTGGCTGGATGGCCAAGGTCTGTCGGGGGAAGTCCAGTTGTCGCCGTAGTCATACGACGAGTGGATATGTCGAACGAAGCTCCACCCACAAAGTGTGGACACCGTCACCTGGCTGTTCGAGCCCACTAGTGGCGTGTCGCCCTAATTTGGAGGGGCGCGTTAAAGCCGGTAGAGCCCAACTCCAGGGTCTGGTTCGGCCGCGAAAGGGGGACCAAGGTTCACGTCACAATGCGAGCGCGGCAAGCGGCACGACATGGACGCCAGATGGCAGCGTGTAGGCGTACTCGGTTCCGGTCACGACG
>JBMOKH010000090.1:0-9135 GCA_049315365.1 Candidatus Nanopelagicales bacterium | reverse complement strand
GTCACGGCGAGCAGCGAGCGCATCTCCTCCGGGCCGAGATCGATCCGGCCCTCAGCCATGGGCTCCCGCTCGGTGGGCATCTACTCCCGCTCGGTGCGGCGCCATCTCGCGGTCGGGCTCGAGTGCCTCGGTGAGGAGCGCGCGGACATCGGGCGGGATTCGCGATGCCGACTTGGTCTCGGGGTTGAAGTAGGCCATGACACTCAGGGCGTCAGCGGCGACCTCCCCGTCGTCGTCGAGGATCCGGTACGCGAACTGGTAGGAGGCCGCGCCGATGGTGGGGATCCAGATCTCGACGGTGACGGGTTCGGCCTTGAGATAGAGCGGGCGCCGGTGGTTGATCTCTTGGCGAACGATCACGTGGGTGAACCCGATGTGCGTTCCTGCCGTCACCTGTCGGATCACGTGGACCCGTGCCTCCTGCAGGTAGTCGTGAAACACGACGTTGTTCACGTGCCCGAGCAGGTCGATGTCGCTGAACCGGCGTTGCACGGGAACGCGGAAGATGGTCACGAATCAGTCCCTCGTGAGCTTGCGGTAGGTCGCGCGGTGCGGGCGCGCCGCCTCGGCTCCGAGCCGCTCGACCTTGTTCTTCTCATAGCTGTCGAAGTTGCCCTCGAACCAGAACCACTCGGAGTCGCCCTCGTAGGCGAGGATGTGGGTCGCGACGCGATCGAGGAACCAGCGATCATGCGAGGTGATGACGGCGCAGCCGGGGAACTCGAGCAGCGCGTTCTCCAGGGAGCCGAGGGTCTCGACATCGAGGTCGTTCGTGGGCTCATCAAGGAGCAGCAGGTTCCCGCCCATCTTCAAGGTGAGCGCGAGGTTGAGGCGGTTGCGCTCGCCGCCTGACAGCACGCCGGCGGCCTTTTGCTGATCGGGGCCCTTGAACCCGAATACCGAGACGTAGGCACGCGAGGGCAATTCGACGTTGCCGACCTTGATCCAGTCGAGCCCATCGGAGACGACCTCCCAGACGTTCTTCGTCGGGTCTAGGCCCGAGCGCGACTGGTCGACGTAGGACAGCAGCACTGTCTCGCCGATCTTCAGGTCACCCGAGGTCGGCAGGTCGTCCTTTTCGTCGGTGCGTCCCTCCGCTGCCGCGACGATCATCTTGAACAGGGTTGTCTTTCCGACGCCGTTCGGTCCGATGACCCCGACGATGCCGTTTCGGGGCAGGGTGAAGCTGAGGTCGTCGAGGAGGAGACGATCGCCGAACCCCTTCGTCAGGTGCGACGCCTCGACAACGACGCTGCCGAGGCGCGGGCCCGGCGGGATCTGGATCTCCTCCATGTCGAACTTGCGGGTCTTGTCGGCGGCCGCAGCCATCTCCTCGTATCGGTCGAGGCGGGCGCGGCTCTTCGTCTGGCGGGCCTTGGCGTTCGAGCGGACCCACTGGAGCTCGTCGGTAAGACGCCGCTGCAGCTTGACGTCCTTTTGGCCCTCGACCTTGAGGCGGGTGGCCTTGGTGTCGAGGTAGGTGGAGTAGTTGCCCTCGTACGGGTACGCGCGACCGCGGTCGAGCTCGAGGATCCACTGGGCGACGTTGTCGAGGAAGTAGCGATCATGGGTGATGGCGATGACGGTGCCGGGGTACTTCTCGAGGTGCTGCTCGAGCCACTGGACGCTCTCGGCATCGAGGTGGTTCGTGGGCTCGTCGAGGAGCAGCAGGTCGGGCTTGCGCAGCAGCAACTGGCACAGTGCCACGCGGCGCTTCTCACCGCCGGAGAGGACGGAGACGTCGGCATCGGGCGCCGGGCAGCGGAGGGCGTCCATCGCCTGCTCGAGCTGGGAGTCGAGATCCCACGCGTTCTTGTGGTCGATCTCCTCCTGGAGGGTTCCCATCTCGGCGAGGAGGGTGTCGTAGTCGGCATCGGGCTCGGCGAGCTCGGCGGAGATCGCATTGAAGCGGTCAACCATGGCCTTGGTCTCGGCGACGCCGTCCTGCACGTTCTCCAGCACCGACTTCGACTCGTCGAGCTTGGGCTCCTGGAGCAGGATCCCGACGGTGTAGCCGTCCATGAGCTTGGCCTCGCCGTTCGAGACCTCGTCGAGTCCGGCCATGATCTTGATGAGGCTCGACTTTCCGGCGCCGTTGGGGCCGACGATGCCGATCTTGGCTCCAGGGAGGAAGGAGAGGGTCACGTCATCGAGGACGACCTTGTCTCCGTGGGCCTTGCGTGCCTTGTAGAGGGTGTAGATGAACTCAGCCATAGTGTCCGAGCCTAGTTGCCGTAGCGAGCGACCCCTTGGGCTGGCACCGCGAACCGGACGAGCGAGCGCCCCGAACCCGGGTCGTTGCTGCCCGATTGCCATAGCCTTATCGCGTGACGATGTACATGACCTTCGTTGAGATGCCGCTCGTCGCTGCCATCCTGGTCATCGTCGTGCCGTTGCTGGCCCTCACGATAATCCTCGTAGCAGCGCTGGGCGGCGCCGATCATCAGGTTCGCGCCAACGACAACGTGGCGACCGCAGCAATCCGGCTCATCGGCGGTGCGTTCATCTTCATGAGCGCCTTCGCGACGGTGGCCCTGTGGCAGGAGTCGAGTCGCCTCGCGGACACGGTCGGCCTGGAGTTCGGCCATGCGAGTGTCATCGTCAATCAGCTGAGCGCCCAGGAGGTCGCCGGAACCGACGAGATTGTCGGCCATCTGCGTGCCTACGCCACGATCGTCATGGATGATGAACTGTTGAGCCCGAGGGACTCATCGATACGTGACGGAGCGAATGAGCAGCTGTTCCAGGCGACTCGAGGGATCGTCAAGCTGGATGCGGCAGGCACCATCGAGAGTGACGACGCCAAGCTGCTGTTCGATTCGCTCGGCGGGATGACGCTGGCGCGAAACAGTCGCCTCAGCCAGCCCTACCCACTCCTGCCACTGCCGATCTTCGCCATCGTCGTCGTTCTCGGCGTCTCCACGATCATCATCGCGGCGCTGTACCCGACGGGTCCGGACCGCAGACTCAAGTGGATTCAGTCGCTCTTGTCCTTCGTCGTCATTGCCGGCCTGCTCAGTACCGTGACGTTCCTGCTCAACAGCGACAGCGGCTGGCTTCGCGAGGATCGACAGCGTCCGGCGACGCTCTTCTTGGAGGAATCCGCGGTTCGCTACCAGCCGCCAGCCTCCTGATTTCGTCCTCGCAGGCCGCAAGCGCTTGGTGGCGATACCGGAGGTCAGATGAGCTCGAACTGGCAACGCGGACCGGACGCCCGAGCCAGTCGGGAGTCACGGGTGAGGAGCGGCAGGGCCAGTGCCTCCGCGATCGCGACGTAGGCACCGTCGTAGGGGGTGACCGCGGGTGAGAGTTCGTGGATCCGAGGAATGAGCCAGGTGGTCGCCAGCCGCTCGATCGGCCAGGTCGCGAGCCCGTCGAGCGCCCTGGCGAGCACATGGTCGTCGATCTCCCCTCGCAGCCGCAGGGCTCGCCAGGCGCTCATGCATTCGACGTCGATCGAGTGCGGTGCGAACCATGAATCGACCTCCTTGAGCCGACCCCTGATCGCCTGCGAGCCCCGGGCATCGGGCCGCAGCGCATCGATGAGGACCGAGGCGTCAAGGACGAGGCTTGGCAATGCCCCTCCGAGCGCTGGCGAGCTCCGTGAGGTGCTCCGTGCGCTCCTCGCGAACGGCGTGGATATCACCTGCGGCATCGGCGGCCGGATGCGATCCCGGCGCCGGGCTCACTGGGAGGCCGGCCTCCCAGTGCTCGATTGCCTCGCGGGCTGTGAGCGTCTCGGCGAATGCCTCAAGCCGGGCGAGCAGGTACTGCTGGAGCGACTGGCCATCTGCCTTGGCATGCGCCACGAGCCGGGCGTGCAGTCGGTCATCGACATTGCGGATAAGCATGTTCGGCATGCTTGCATTATGCAAGCATGCCGAACCGCGCGTCAAGGGCACACTCACGCAGCCTCGCCCCGGATCTCCCCCGTTTCGAGGTCGACATCCGCGAGGCCCTCCTCGATGAGAGCAACGGCCTCCATCTCGTCCTCGAGCAGGCCCGCCGCGGCGGCGGCATCGGCCTCGGCACGCGCCTCGCTCTCGACAGCGGCCCCGCGCTTGACCCTCGTGAAGGTGGCAACGCCGCGGCTGAGATCGGGGCCGACCGCGATGGCCTCGATGTCCTGGAAGCGCATGATGTGGCTGGACTCCCCGCAGGGCCGCGGCACCTCACGGCTGCGCAGCTTGCCGTAGACGACCACGGGCATGCCCTTGGTGACCGACTGGACCACGTTATGGGCGAGGTCGCGCCAGCAGGAGACAGTGAAGTAGTGCGTATCGCTATCGACCCAGCGCTCGGTCGCCCGGTCGTACCGCCGGCTGCTCATCGCCACCCGGAAGGAGGCGACGGGATCGCCGCCGTTCGTGAAGCGCAGTTCAACGTCCTTGACCACGTTGCCGGCCACGGTGAAAGTGATGTCATTCATCGCATCGTCCTTGGGTTCATCGTCCTTGGGATCAAGGACCGCCGGGGACTGTCCCCGACGACCTCACCCTTGAGCAACGGGCAGCCGGATGACAGTCCCCGATCCAGACCTGTGCACGCCAGCCCACGACGGCCAATTCCGGTGGAGAACTCCCCGTTCACGAGGTCGGCCCCTATGAACTCTCCAGACAGCACGAAGTGCCACACCCTGGAAAGGCGAACAGGTTCGCTCCGGTGAGCGTCCACGAGCCAACTCGGGTGGGCATCATCGGCGGCAGTGCTGTCCGCTGCGCAGCTCCCGAGCCGAGCCCTGTCGAGAAGACGGGTCTTCACTCTCGCTAGATCGCTGAGCATTACCATCGCAGCATCATGATGACCCGCCTGCACCGCGCGTGGGTCGTGGCAGCGGTCACCTTCCTCGTCCTCATCGCCTCCGCTGCCTTCCGCTCCTCCGTCGGCCTCATGATCGTCCCGTTCGAGGACGACTTCGGCTGGTCGCGGTCAGCGACCTCGCTCGCCGTCTCGGTCAACCTCGTGTTCTACGGGCTCACCGCCCCGTTCGCCGCCGCCCTCATGGAGCGGTTCGGGGTCCGGCGCATCGCGGCTGGGGCACTCGCCCTCATCTGCGCGGGCACGGCCCTCACCACGGTGATGACCCAGGCATGGCAGCTCGTCATCCTGTGGGGGGTCCTCGTCGGCCTCGGCACCGGATCCACGGCGCTCGTATTCGGCGCCCTCATCGCCAACCGCTGGTTCGTCAAGCACCGAGGCCTGGTGATCGGGGTATTCGGGGCGGCCTGGGCGACCGGCCAGCTCGTCTTCCTGCCCTTCATCTCGCGCACGATCGAGACCCAGGGCTGGCGCTGGGCTTCCTTCGGGATCGCGGCCCTCGCGGCCCTCACCATTCCGCTCGTGTGGCTCGTCCTCCGCGACCGTCCGTCCGACATCGGCCTGCGCCCCTACGGGGCCGACGAGACGACGCTCGAGGAGCAGTCGCACAACACGACCCACAGCGCCTGGGCCGCCGCCGCGACCGCGCTCACCGTGCTGGGATCAGCAGCGAGGACGAAGGCCTTCTGGCTGCTCGCCGGCACCTTCTTCATCTGCGGCTGGACGACCAACGGGATCATCAGCACCCACTTCATCCCCGCGATGCATGATCACGGCATGGGTGCCACCACGGCTGCCGGGCTGCTCGCCGTCGTCGGCCTGTTCGACCTGATCGGCACCATCGGCTCCGGATGGCTGACCGACCGCATGAACCCGCGGATCCTGCTCGGCCTCTACTACGGCCTGCGCGGGGTCGCGCTCATCGCCCTGCCGATCCTCCTCGGCCCTGAGGTCGAGCCGCCGATCATCGTCGTCATGATCCTGTTCGGCCTCGACTGGGTCGCCACGGTCCCGCCGACCGCATCGCTCTGCCGGGAGATCTACGGGGTCGAGCGGGGTGCCATCGTGTTCGGCTGGGTGTTCGCGGCCCACATGGTCGGCGCGGCTGCCGCTGCGATCGTCACCGGCTCGATCCGGGTCCAGCTCGGCGACTACTTCACCGCGTGGATCCTCGCCGGCCTCCTCGCGCTGGCCGCAGCGGTTGCCGCGCTCGCCATCCCGCGCCGTCGCGCCCCGACAACATGAGCCGAATTCAGCCGGGGACGCCCGGAGTGGAAATTCCCCGGCCAGAGGGGTCGCTATCGGCATGTGCTCCGCTTCTCCGTCTATCGCTCGCATCGATATAACTTCAAGGTTATGATGATGTCGTGTTGATCGACTGGACCTCGACTTTTGATGGGTTTCTCGATCGACTGGAAGAGGAGGGAGGCCAACGTCTCGACATCCTGTTGTCGTTACTTGCGGTTCTGGAGAGCCTCGACGGGGTCCCCAAGGAGGAATCGGCGACGCTCAAGCGGGTACGACAAGGCCGACGCTATCCGCTGTGGCGGGTGTCCCACCCTTTCGTGCCGGGCATTGCCATTCGACTCATCGTCTGGTTCGCACCAAGCGGTGACGTGGTCGTCACGGCGACTGCATTTGACAAAGCTGCTGTCGGCGACGTCTGGTACGCCTCAGCGGTCACGACAGCGAACGCCGTCATTGATGAATGGAAGCGGGTGAACGATAAGTGAGCGACGAGAGCATCACCTTTGTCAGGGGTAACGCCCGCCTTGAACGGCTCCTCAGCGACCCTGAACGGCGCGCCCGTGTGGACTCGATCCGAGAAGGCATGCAACAGGCGGACCTCGAACACGCGATGGGCCTGGCAATGGTTCGCCGCGCCGCCGACCTCACCCAGCAGGACCTTGCGGACGTCCTTGGCGTTTCCCAAGTCGCGATTCAGAAGACAGAGCAACGCAGCGACATGTTGCTGTCTACCTTGCGCCGCTACTTGCTGGCGGCGGGAGCGGACATGGAGATCACCGTGCGCTGGCCAGACGGGCGGCACGCCGAACTCTCGCTCGACGAACTCGACAAGACCCCTCAAGGCACTGCCTGACGGCCGGCTTCTTGGCCTTGCCGCCGGCACCGGAGAACGCGGCGTAGTCCAACGCCTTCGCTAGCTGCCAAGGCCTTGCAGTTGCCGAACGTCATGAGGCAGCGTCCCATCGATACGCACTACGTTCGCCCCATGCGCCTCACCGACCCGCGACTCATCCGCCGGGTCCACGTCGATCTCATGCGCACGTCCTCAATGGCCTGTCGGTAACCGAACCGGCCCGTTCCACCCCCACCCGCGGCACCCCTCCACCTCGCACGCGAGGTGCGTCGTCGCGCCACACCCACGTTCGAGGACACCGCATGACATCTGCTCCAACTCCCGCCACCCGTGCCGCCCGCCCGCAGAAGGCGAGCGGCCAGTGGGCGCTCGGCTACCGCGAGCCGCTGAACGCCAATGAGCGGATGAAGAAGGACGACGACGGGCTCAATGTTCGCGCCCGGGTCGAGCGCATCTACGCGATCCGCGGATTCGACTCCATCCCCGCCGACGACCTGCGCGGCCGCCTGCGCTGGTGGGGCCTCTACACGCAGCGCAAGCCCGGCATCGACGGCGGGAAGACAGCCACCCTCGAGCCGGAGGAGCTCGAGGACAAGCACTTCATGATGCGAGTGCGATCAGACGGCGGCCGCCTGGACCTGCGCCAGTTGCGCACGATCGCCCAGATCTCCACGGAGTTCGCCCGCGATACCGCCGACGTGACCGACCGCCAGAACATCCAGCTGCACTGGATCCGCATCGAGGACGTCCCGGAGATCTGGCGCAGGCTCGAGTCGGTTGGCCTCAGCACGGCTGAGGCGTGCGGCGACGTCCCGCGCGTTGTCCTCGGCTCACCGGTCGCCGGGTTCGCAGCCGACGAGATCATCGACGGCACCTGGGCGATCGACGAGATCGTCAACCGGTACCTGCTCGATCCCGCGTACTCGAACCTGCCGCGCAAGTTCAAGAGCGCGGTCAGCGGCTCGCCGTGGCAGGACGTCGCCCACGAGATCAACGACCTGTCCTTCATCGGGGTCGACCACCCCGAGCTCGGCCCTGGATTCGATGTGTGGGTCGGTGGCGGCCTGTCGACGAATCCCCACCTCGCCGTTCGCCTCGGCGCCTTCGTGTCCCTCGAGGAGGTCCCTGATGTCTGGGGCGCCGTCGTCGGCATCTTCCGCGACTACGGCTACCGCAGGCTGCGCACCAAGGCGCGGCTGAAGTTCCTCGTCTCGGACTGGGGGGTCGAGCGGTTCCGGCAGGTCCTCGAGGAGGAGTACCTGCACCGCAGGCTCACCGACGGCCCCGCACCCGGCAATCCACCCGCCGGCCGCCGCGATCACGTCGGCGTCCATCCCCAGCATGACGGCCGTGTCTACGTGGGAGCGGCCCCGGTGGCCGGACGCCTCTCCGGCTCGAGGCTCGCCGCCCTCGCCGACCTTGCGGAGGCCGCCGGCTCCGACCGCGTCAACCTGACGGCCGAGCAGAAGGTCGTCATCGTCAACGTCGATCCGGCAACCGTCGACGAACTCGTCCAGGGCCTGGCGACCATCGATCTCGAAGTCACCCAGGCATCGAGCTTTCGCAGGGGAACGATGGCCTGCACCGGGCTCGAGTACTGCAAGCTCGCGATGGTCGAGACGAAGGGCCGAGCCGCCGCGCTCGTCGGTGAGCTCGAGGCGCGCCTGCCGAAGTACCGGCTGCCCCTCGCCATCCACGTGAACGGCTGCCCGAACTCCTGCGCCCGGATCCAGGTCGCCGACATCGGCCTCAAGGGCATTCGAGCGCTCGACGAGCACGGGCAGGATGTCGAGGGCTTCCAGGTGCACCTTGGCGGCAAGCTCGGCCAGGGCGCCTCATTCGGGCGCACGGTCAAGGGCCTTCGGCTCCCCGCCAGTGACCTGCCCGACTACGTCGAGCGGCTCACGAATCGCTTCATCAAGGAGCGCGAGGGCGACGAGTCATTCAGTGAGTGGGCGCTTCGCGCGGACGAGGCGGCGCTGGCGTGAGCGTCGCGGTGAGCCAACCCGCGGGCGGACGCAAGTGGGGCCCGCGCCATAACCCGGATCAATTGCGCATCCTCGCCAGGTACGGGGCGATCGACCTCTCCGGTGCGAGTGCCCAGGAGATCATCCGCTGGGCCGCCGATGTCTTCGGCACCCGGGTCGTGCTCACCCAGTCGATGGCGAACACGGTGCTCGCCGACCTGGTGAGCAAGGAGGCCCCGTCGATCGACG
>JBMOKH010000089.1:0-9174 GCA_049315365.1 Candidatus Nanopelagicales bacterium | reverse complement strand
GCGGGCTCGCGACGAGGAAGTGGAACAGGGCCGACAGGCCGAAGAAGAGCGCGACACCCCAACCGACCCGGGAGTCGAACAGGGTTGTCGGGTCGCCCAGCGGGCTTCCGGGCGGGCCGGTCATGTAGGTGGCGGTGACTGGGAGAGCGAAGTCATTCGTGAGTGCGAGCACCGCGATCATCTGGGCGAGGTGGGCGAACCCCGCGATGATGTTCAGCCGGCGCAGTTTCTTCATGGTGATCGGCGAGGCTGCGTCAGATGGTGCCGTCGTTAGGTCTGAAGTCATGGTGCAGTCTTGCACGTCTCGGGCCTAACGACGGGCTTCCCAGCGGAAGAGTCGCGCCGCGAGCACTCCTGCGACGACCGTCCACGCCATGATCACCGCCACATGCAGGAGCCACTCGTCTCCGAGTGGCTGACCCGAACTCGCCTGAACCGCGACGAAGGACATGTGCCGTAGCGGGAACACCCAGCCGATGGTCGAAAGGGTGTCGGGCAGGTCCGGCGCATTGATGAAGATGTCGGAGATCATCGACAGGGGCAGCAGGGTCCCGAGCGCAACGGCTATGACGGTCTGCTCCGACTGCACGAGCGACACGAGGAGGAGCCCGAGCGTGGCTGCGCATCCGATGATGAGGACGAAGACTGCTGCCGTCACCAGCAGTCCCCAAGCACTCACGCGAACTCCGAACAGGATCGCGCCAAGCCCGAAGACGAGCGCAACGGTCATGGCGCCGAGGACGATCGCTGCTCCGATGCGTCCGGCGAGGTACGCGCCCGAAGGCAAGGGGGATCCGCGGAGCCGCTTGAGCACGCCGCGGGAGCGGTCCTCCGCCACTCCCCCGGCGAAGTTCACGTATGCCATGACGCAAACGCCGTACACAGAGAAGGCCGCTGCGAGGTACTGCGGCAACGGCAGCCCGCCCCACTGCGCCTCCCGGCCATAGATTGCCGAGAAGAAGACAAGGAGGATGACAGGGAACACGATGGCGAAGAACACGGACATCGGGTCCCGAAGCAGTTTGATCGTCGCGACCCTGGTCTGCCCGAGGACGAGCGCCGCAATGGACGGCGACCCAACCGTCCTCGCCTTGCTCAGTTCCCCGCGGCGCGCGCCTGCAGGCACCGCTTCGTCCACCTCATTTGCCCGTCGGTCGCGGCGGCTCACATGGGCCGGGGGTGGTTCCCATCGGAAGAATCGAATGGCCACCGCGGTGCCGGCAACCCCCCAGGCGGCCATGACCGCGAGGTGGTCCCAGTACAGGCCGCTTCCGGTGAGGAAGGGATTGAACCCGTCCGCCACGGCGTTGACGAAGTGCTTGAGCGGGAAGATCCAGCCCACCCGGCCGAGCCAGTCCGGCAGGGTGACGATGAAGACGTCCGAGATGAAGGCGAGGAGGATGAGGCCGCCGTTCGCCAGCGCCTGGGTCGCTCCCGGAGTGGGGGCGATCGAGACGACCGCGAGGCCCAGCGCCGCGAAGCATGAGATGCCGACGATGAGCGTGAGCAGGACGGCGGGCAGGGTGCGCCAGATGATGTCGACGTCGTAGAAGACGATGCCGATCCCCGTGACCAGCGTCACGGCGATGAGCGAGACGAACACCGCGGTGAGGAGCCGTCCGCCGATGTGAGCCCACGCGGGCAGCGGCGTCGTCCGCAGCCGCTTGAGGACCCCGGCATGCCGGGCGTAGGCGACACCGAGGGCAAGCGACACGAAGGAGGCCATGCACACGCCGTAGACGGCGAAGACCGGGGTGAGGAACTGCGCGAGCCGCACGCCCGACCGTTCGTCCATGACGGCGTTTCCCGCGATCGCGCAGATGACGACGAGGAACGAGGTCGGGAAGATGAGGGTGAAGAAGGCGGCGACGGGAGTGCGCCAATAGCTGCGGTTCGAGTACTGGAACTGGCTGGCGACCAGCGACAGGTTCGAGGGCCGCGAAGCCAGGTCAGTCGCCACCACTCGTCCCGGTCAGCTCGAGGAAGATGTCCTCGAGCGAGTGTCGGCGGAGGGTCAGGTCGGGCAGTTCGCTGCCCCGCTGGACGGCCCAGGTCGTGAGGGCGAGCATGTCGGACGTCGGACGCATCGTCTCGATGATGACGGACGGACCGACGATGCGCGGCACGCTGCCGAGCCGCGGCAGGTCGCCGACCGTTAGGCCACGCGGGAGCCGGAACTCGATCATCGCGGCCTCGTCCTCCGCGATGAGCTCGGCCGGGGTTCCGATCGCGACGAGCCTGCCTGCAACGAGCACGGCTACGCGGTCGGCGAGCTTCTCCGCCTCCTCCATGTAGTGGGTGGTGAGGAGGATGGTCGTTCCAAGGTCGCGCAGCGAGGCAACGAGGTCCCAGGCGTGATGCCGGGCGGACGGGTCGAAGCCGGTCGTCGGCTCGTCGAGGAAGAGCAGGTCGGGATCGCCGACGAGTCCGAGGGCGAGATCGAGCCGACGTCGCTGGCCGCCGGACAGCGTTTTCGTCCGGGCATTGCGCTTGTCGGTAAGTCCGACGAGGTCGATGATCTCACCCACGTCGCGCCGCTTCGGGTACAGCGACGCGTACATGGAGACGAGCTCGATGACCTTGAACTCCTCGTCGAAGCCGGCCTCCTGCAGCACGACGCCGATGCGCTCGCGGTAGGCGCGGCCTCCGGTCGCGGGATCGAAGCCCAGGACGCTGACGTCGCCTCTCGTGCGCTCACGATGGCCCTCGAGGATTTCAATGGTGGTGCTCTTTCCGGCGCCATTCGGGCCGAGGAGCGCGAACACCTCGCCGTCAGCGACTGTGAAGCTCAGGTCATCGACCGCTCGAACGGACCCGTACTCACGTGTCAGACCCTTCACCGTCACGACGTCGCTCATGTATCCAGTATCCGGAAAGCGGGCCCCACGAACAGGGCCTAATGTCACCGGCCCAAGTTGCCTACAGCACTGCGCTTTGCAGCGCTCAACCAAACGTCACGTAGTGCTTAACCACGGTTTCGATGATGTCCCAGCGCCCGGACCAACCCTTCGGCAGGACGAGGGCACTGCCCGCCGTGATTTCGGATGAATCCCCTGATGCATCCGTGATACGCGCACGTCCAGCGATGACGAGAACGGACTCAGTGTCCTGCCGGTCCGTGATGGACCAGCCACCAGGCGTGCAACGCCAGATACCCACTTCCACGCCATCGGCCTGGTAGATCACCCGCCCCGACATCATCGGCGCTCCTGAGTCTGCTCCGACGCGAGGGCCCCAGTCCTCCAGGCCTTCGATGAGAGGGGAGGTGTCAACGCTCAGTGAGGCCACGGTCATAGGAAAGGACCATACCTGCCAACAAGACTCATGGCCCGTACTCAGCCAACCCCGAATCCGTGGCGGATGAATATTAGGCGGGGATTGCCTGCAGTCGCGCCTTCGCCGCTCGCTTTCTCACCGCCGCGGTCTTTGCCGAGCGGGACCTGCCCCTGCTCCACGAGCGATGCGCGCGATCGGTGGCCTCGCCGATGATCGACACGATCCGGTCGAGGGTGGCCTCGTCGCTCACGAGCGGCGGCGAGATCTGGATCACCGGATCTCCCCGGTCATCGAGGCGGCACAGCAGGCCCAGCTCGTCCATGTGGCCGGAGAGCTCCGTTCGCAGGAGCCACTGAGCCTCGTCATCGTCAAAGGTCTCCTGCGTCTCACGGTCCTTCACGAGTTCGACGGCCCAGAAGAATCCTGCGCCGCGCACATCCCCGACGAGCGGGTTGGCCCGCAGTTGCTCCAGTCTCGCTCCGAGGAATGGCTCAAGGGCCCGGACATTCTCGAAGACCTGCTCGCGCTCGTAGATGTCGAGGACAGCGAGCGCGATCGCGGTCGTGAGGGGATGACCGCCGAAGGTGAGCCCGTGCATATAGGTGATCTCCCCCGAGCCAAATGGCTCGGCCACCCGTGCATTGACAAGCACTCCGCCAAGAGGTGCGTGCCCCGCGGTCGCGCCCTTCGCGAAGGTGATGATGTCGGGCTTCGCATCAAATCGGGTCGAGGCAAACCACTCGCCGACCCGGCCGAAGCCGCTGATGGTCTCGTCGGCGACGAGGATGATGCCGTAGCGATCGCAGAGCGCACGCAGGCCGGGCCAGTACCCCGCGGGAGGTGCCAAAGCACCGCCGGAGTTCTGGATCGGCTCGGCAATGAGCATGGCCACCTGGTCAGGGCCTTCGCGCAGGATCGTCTCCTGGACCTCATCGAGGAGTGCCTGGGTGAATCGCGCTTCGTCCTGGCTGAGGGGATGGCGATATGCGTTCGTGTTGCTCACGAACGAAACCGGTACCGGGAGCGGAAGGAACGGCTCACGGCAGTATTCGAGGCCCGTGAAGCTGAGGGCGCCGAGCGAGGTGCCGTGGTAGGCAAGGTTTCTGGCGATCGCCTTCGTTCGCTGCGGCTCACCGTTCGCGGCATGCCATTGCCTGACCATCTTCCACGCGGCCTCGACCGACTCGCTCCCCCCGCTCGTGAGGAAGAGCCGTTCCATGCCGAGCGGTGCCGCGATCGTCGTCAACCGCTCCGCCAGCAGCGCTGCCGACGGATGGGTCAGCGACCAATTCGGCGCGAAAACCAATTCGGACAGCTGGCGCTGCGCCACTGCCCCGATCTCCGATCCGAACCCGTGCCCGAGATTCGAGCAGAAGAGCCCTGAGATGCCGTCGATGAATCGATGCCCACGGGAGTCGATGACCTCGCATCCGTCTCCGCGGACTATCAGCGGGATCGGACGGTCCTCGAATCCGTTGAAGTCAGTGAAGTTGAGGAGCAGTCGTGTGCGCGCAAGTTCTTGTTCGTGACTCGGGCCAGGCCCGAAATTCGGATTCAAGACTTCACATCCTTGATACTGAGTGACCATTCAGGATCTTCTGAACCTAGCATCCTGACTGATCATTCAGCAAGTGTTGACCGGCACCTGCGTGGCGGGAGCGCACTAACGCCGTCGCTTGCGACCAATCGTCGGCTCGTCGATCCCGAGCTCAAGAACGGCCGACCCCCACCACAGGTCCGTGAACTTGCGCGGTGTCATCCCCGGCTCGTCGAGGGCAAGTTGCACGGCGAGCCCGTCCATGAGGGCAGCGAGGCGCAGGACTGACTTCGCAGGATTGCCAGGCTTAAAGGATCCGTCGGCAACGCCTTCATTGATAACCGATCGCAGAGCGACCCTCCAGCGCCGGTCCAAGGACTCACGCACCGCGCGGGCATCCGGATCCCGAAGGGCCCGAGCCCACAGTTCGAGCCAAAGGCCCCAGTTGCCAACAGCCGTGCCACGGCCCGCTGCGAGCTCTGCCATAAGCCAAAGGCGTTCGACCGGCCCTTCCTCCGCCGCCAGGTCGTGCGCAAAGTCCTCGTAGAACTCGTCCTCGAGCATCGTGAGGGATGCGGCAAGGGCCCCAGCGAGCGAGCCGAAGTGATACAGGACCAGGCCCTGCGAGGTTCCGGCCTTGCGGGCAATGTCCGAGACCCGCGTGCCAGCGAATCCGCGTTCGCGGACAACGGCGACAGTCGCGTGCAGGATGAGTTCGCGACGCTCCTCAGGTGCCTTCGCTGCCAGCGACGTGCGTCCCATAACCCTCCAGTCGGCGTAGAGCAAGTGGTCACAGCCTGCATCTTGAACAGTCATTCAGGATACGCTGCCCCGGGACGTCCCATCCCGGGCTTCCCAATGGATTCTAGGAGAGGCACGCCGGCATGACCACGCTCACCACGCCCTACGACGACCTCCGCGCACGAGCTGCCGCATTCGTCGACGAAGTCCTCATCCCCGCCGAGGTCACGGCCGAGCTAGCGGGTGGTCCGCTGCCCCAAGAGGTCCAGCTCATGATCCGCCGGAAGTCGATGGAGCAGCGCCTCCAGGGCGGCCTCCACCGAAGCGAGCACGGCGGGAACAGCTGGTCGACCACCGAGTGGTTCCTCGTCGAGGAGCAGCTCGGCCGATCGACGAATGGCGTCTCCTGGTACATGCCCAACGCCTACAACGTCTGGAAGTCAGCAAGCCCCGAGCAAATCGAGCGCTGGCTCATCCCCGCGCTGCGCGGGGAACTCCACGATGCCTATGCGGTGACGGAGGAGAGCCCGGGCAGCGATCCCTCGCTGATCGCGACGACCGCTCGGCGCGCGGGAGCGGGACGCTGGGTCCTGAACGGCGAGAAGTGGTTCGTGACGTTCGGATCCGTCGCGCAGGTCATCATCGTCATGGCACATGCGATCGACGGCGATAACCGACTTCCGACGCTCTTCGCCGTGCCAGCCGATGCGCCCGGGGTCGAGATCGTGTCCGATGTCCCATTCACCCACAACTATCCGCATGGTCACCCCACGATGCGGTTCACGGACGTCGAGCTCTCCGACGGGGATATCCTCGGCGGCCTCGGCAACGGCGACGACCTGCAGCGGCTCTGGTTCACCGAGGAGCGACTCGCGATCGCCGCCCGCTGCATCGGTGCCATGCAGCGTCTCATCGAGGAGTCCATCGAGTGGGCTGCCAATCGGCACCAGGGCCAGTCACGGCTCCTCGATCATCAGGGCATCAGCTTCCCCCTGGCCGACAGTGCAGCCGATGCGGCAGCGGGCCGGCTCCTCGGACTCGAAGTCGCCCGCCTCGCCGACAGCGGGGCGGACCCGAAGCTCATCCACGGCAAGGCGTCAATGGCGAAGCTGTTCTGCTCGGAGGCGGCGAATCGCTGCGCCGACCGCAGCGTCCAGGTCTTCGGGGGGCGAGGCTACATGCGCACCACGACGGCCGAGCGTCTGTGGCGCGAGCTCAGGGTCGACAGAATCTGGGAGGGGACCTCAGAAATCCAACGGCTCATCGTCCTTCGGTCACTCGAGCGCCGCGGCGTGTCCGCGATGCTGACCTAGGAGTGGGAGAGATTTTTCCGTGGACCTGAGCCGACTCATCTCGCCCACCTCAGTCGCCGTGGTCGGCGCTACCGATCGCCCCGGTTCCTACGCCCACGCCGTCCTCACCAATCTCATCCGCAGCGGGTTCACTGGATCAGTCATCGGTGTCCACCCCACACGGTCTGAGGCTCTCGGCTTTCCATGCGTCCCGTCGCTCGCCGACATCGGGCCGGGCGTCGACGCCGTCGTCATCGCGACCCCGGCACCCACGGTCGCGTCCTATGTGTCCGAGGCCCGGCTTCTAGGCTGCGGAGGCGCCGTCGTGTTCGCCGCCGGATTCGCCGAGGTGGGCAACAAGCAACTCGACGAGGATCTCCTCGCCGCGTCCCGCGGATTTCCTGTCCTGGGGCCGAATGGCAATGGACTCGTAAACACCTGGACCCGGGCCGCTCTCTGGGGCGACCACGCAACCCTTCCGTCAGAGCCCGGACCAATCGCCGTGATCTCTCAGAGCGGCAACATCGGCATCGGCCTCCTCGCCCACCGCAGCGGCCTGGGACTGCACTCGGTGTTCTCAGTCGGCAACGCGGCCGTGATCGGGGCGCCTGATCTCATCGCGCACCTAGCCGTCACCGACGGGGTGCGGTGCGTCGCGGCCTATCTCGAGGCCGATGGCGACGGGGCCTTGCTCGCAGACGCGCTCGCAGCCTGTGCTGACAACGATGTTCGAGTCGTCATGCTCAAGGCAGGGCGCAGTGAACTCGGCGCTGCGGCCGGGCAGGCGCACACCGCGGCGCTCGCCGGAGACCAGCGGGTCTTCGAGGCCCTCATGCTCGAGGCAGGCGTCGTCCTCGTCCATGAGCCGGCCGAACTCATCGAGACTGCACGCGCACTCGCCACCGGGCATAGGGATCCCAGAGGCGCTGCGGTTATCACCTGCTCAGGGGGCGATGCGACGCTCGCGGCGGACCTCGCCCACGACGCGGGGGCACGGCTGACGCACCTCGGGACCGGAACGCTTGAAGAGCTCGAGTCACTCCTCCCACCAACCGCTACCCCGGGCAATCCGCTCGACCACACCAACCTCGTCTGGGCCGACACTGAGGCGGTCGCCCGCATCTGCGAGGTCATCGCACGTGACGCGAGCGTCGGACATGTGCTCTACGTCCAAGACCAGCCAGACGGACTTCCGGCAGCCGCGGCCGCGGAGTGGGCGGCCACGCGATCGGGCGCCGATATCGGCGTGCGACGCGCTGGCACGTCGGTGATGCTCACGAGCACGATGCCGGGCCAGGAGCCGGATTCCGCGGTCAGCGGCCTTCGCTCGGCCTTCGCGGCCATCGCGGCGCTCCAACGTCCGAGCCCGGAAGGCGATCGTCTTCGGATCATTGCCGCGGCGGCGCGCAGCGGCAATGATCGGGGTGATGCTCAGGCTGGGCCTCGCGCGTCGGGCGTCAGCCTCTCGGAGGCCGACGCCAAGGCGATGCTTCATAAGGCTGGCATCCACGTCCCCACCGGGGGACTAGCGACCACGGCCGACGAAGCAGCGGCTCTCGCGACAGGCATCGGGTTTCCCGTCGTAGTCAAGGCGTGCGCGCCGGGACTCGACCACAAGAGCGATATCGGGGCGGTCGCCCTCGGTCTTCCGGATGCCCATGCCGTTCAAGCCGCGGCGGTTCGCATGCTGGCGCTCGAAGCGCTCCCGACAGGTGCTGCCCTCCTCGTCGAGCAGCACGCCAGCGGAGTCGAAGTCATCGTGTCCGCTACCCGCGACGGGATCGTGCCATCGCTCGTGATCGGCCTCGGTGGCATCTGGGCTGAGGCACTTGGCGATGCCGTCGTCATTCCCCTCCCAGCCGATCCAGGTCGGGTGCGCGAGGGTCTCGAGCTCCTCAGGGGGTCGGCCGTGCTTCTCGGGGGTCGCGGTCAACGTCGCTATGCGGTTGATGCGCTATGCCAACTCGCCTCCAGCATCGGCCGGCTCCTCATTGACAGCGGTGCGTCGCTCATCGAAGTGAATCCGGTGATCGTCTCCGCGCACGATGCCATCGCCGCCGATGCCGTGATCGTCACCTAGCGGCGCGCGAATGCCGGACTTGCCTCGACGCGGATGACCCACCATAGGCTGCGGAAACCTTCGACCTCAGGGGTGGACGGCAGCCCGAGTCATCCATATGCTTCCTGAATGGCCAGTCAGCATTCGATCGCACCAGTTGACCCAGCAGCAATCGCCCGGGCCCTTGCCCCGTTCGGCTCGAGCCGAATGCTTCCGCCCGAGGCCTATACGACCGAAGAGGTCTTCGAATGGGAGAAGGCGAACTTCTT
>JBMOKH010000373.1:0-2074 GCA_049315365.1 Candidatus Nanopelagicales bacterium | reverse complement strand
TGTACTGCTCCATTGCAATCTGTACGCATTCAATAAGAAGAGCCATAGACTTCTCATTATCTTCTGCTACTAAGGCCACCTGCTCGAACTTCTTCATAAAAGGCCTTAAAAGGGATATCTTTAATGGCCTTACTTTAATTTTTGATCCATCCATAAGGGTTAATTCTGTGCCTTCATGTATTGTTGTTGTCATTTGCCCTACCACTTTCTGTTAGTTTTCTAGCCATGTTAATTATAGCATATTCCTACCTAAAGCAAGATATTTTATTGCTTTTTCCAATAGGTTTATATTATCCGAGAAATGACCAAGCCCCACATTACACGATTGGCACAATAATCCTCTAACAATTCCTGTTTTATGGTCGTGATCTATGGAGAAGTTTTTTCTAGATTTTCCAGGGTTGTCAACACCACAAATATCACAGACCCCGCCATGAGAATTTATAATGTCAGTTGAGTGTGAGTCCACTATGATGTTTCTACCAATCATTCTATAATGCAGTTTACACAATCCTTTAGCATGATGGCTACCAACACAAGACTTTATTTTGCATCCTTGCGCTCTTTTTTTTAACTCTATCATTCCAGTTCTTCTAAGACGCTGAGAATGTTTATGGCATAGACCATTATCGCTTATTATATTTTTACAATTATCTATTGAACATTTTTTTGGAACAAAGACATGCTTTCCTTCTGGGTCTCCATAGAGCCTAAATCTTCTATAGTGGTTTCTACAATAACCAAGACCATGGTAAGTTCCACAACATCCGACAACTAGGCAAACATTCATGATAAAAGTATATCATACCAAATAATAATTTTACTTCATAAGGTTTGGATCTTTTTCATCTGAGTAAGTCAAACCCATTCCAATTCCAAACCCTGCTTTTTGAGCATTAACTCCCTGTAGAGCCAAGACATCATTGCTATCTGTTGCTTTACCACCGCTAAATACTCTTGCCTTCATGTCTTCCCATTCTTTTTGTCCTTTGTTTTCATTCTTATCCCCTTCTAAATCCACGCCCTGAATTGCTGCAAGAAATTTCTTTTCTGAGTAATCTAACTCTCTAAGTACTTCAAGAGTAGCCATAAGTTCTGGCATTGATAAAGAGGTTTCTAGTTCTTGATAATCTTTCCAGATACCCAGCAAAAATACTTCTGCTTCAAGTTTTGCCAAGTCTAGCGTTTCCCAGGTTTCTCCACTTTTTCCTGCTTGATCTTTTACTGGCTCTTCAGATTTTTGATTAATTTTAATTCCAGCAGAAGAATCTAATATTTTATAAATTGTGGGCATGTCAAAGTTATCCTCTACATCTTTAGCGGTAGATGATATTTCTGGACAGTATTGCTTCATACATATACGAACACACTCTACCAGGACAGCGATGGATTCATCATCGCTTTTTGCTTCTTTTATATTTTCAAATACCTCCATAAATTCACGAAGGTACCTTATCTTTAATGGGATAATTTCTAATTCTTTGCCATTAAATAAGGAGATTATTTGATTTTTATATATTCTAGTTGCCATTATACTTAATTCTACCACAAACAAAAAACCCACCTCCAATTAAGGAAGTGGGCTAATTGTAATCTAAAATTAGATTATTACAACATTATTATGATGTAACTGTGTGTGTACGGTCAATGATCTTGCCGTATGTTCCTGATGTATCTTCTGGTAGCAGACGGAATGATACTTCAAACATTGAAGCCTCATCACGCTTTGCTGATACTGTAACATTCTCAATTGAGAGTGCACGGTATCCGATGTATACACGCTCTACTGCAGCAGAAGCGTCACAGTCGCCTGTGCCTGGTCCTACAGCAACAATACCACGTTCAACTGGACATTCTCCAATGTCACCAGCAGAAAGGTTCAAGATACGGCCAGTAGATGAAGACTTTGTTCCAGTCAAATCATCGTTATTGCCTGCTAGAGCCAATAGAAGGTTCTCTAGAGTGGCTTCAGCAAAAGCAGTTGCAATGCTAACTTGCATTCCCTGCTTGTAAAGTTTCGCAACGTCAAGAATCTGGTCTACCTGGACTTCACCGAAGTCTGGTTGGAACTGCA
>JBMOKH010000088.1:0-9216 GCA_049315365.1 Candidatus Nanopelagicales bacterium | reverse complement strand
ACTCAGCCCCAATGACGATCGAAACGAACGAAGGACACCCACAGTGCTAGACGTCAACTTCTTCGATGAACTGCGAATCGGCCTTGCCAGCGCGGAGGACATCCGCACCTGGTCGTACGGCGAGGTCAAGAAGCCCGAGACGATTAACTACCGCACGCTCAAGCCGGAGAAGGACGGCCTGTTCTGCGAGAAGATCTTCGGGCCGACCCGTGACTGGGAGTGCTACTGCGGCAAGTACAAGCGGGTGCGTTTCAAGGGCATCATCTGCGAGCGCTGCGGTGTCGAGGTCACCCGTGCGAAGGTGCGCCGTGAGCGCATGGGCCACATCGAGTTGGCGGCACCTGTCACGCACATCTGGTACTTCAAGGGTGTCCCGAGTCGCCTCGGCTACCTGCTCGACCTCGCTCCTAAGGATCTTGAGAAGGTCATCTACTTCGCCGCCTACATGATTACGTGGGTCGACGTCGAGGGCCGTCACGAGGCATTGCCGTCCCTCGAGGCGCAGCTTGGCGTCGAGAAGAAGCAGATCGCCAATCGTCGCGATGCCGACATCGAGTCACGCGCCAAGAAGCTGGAGACCGACCTCGCCGAGCTCGAGGCGGAGGGCGCGAAGTCTGACGTCCGACGCAAGGTGCGCGAGTCGGGCGAGCGTGAGATGGCTGGGCTGCGCCGCAGGGCCGATACTGACATCGAGCGGCTCGACCGCGTTTTTGACCGGTTCCGCACCCTCAAGGTCCAAGATCTCGAGGGCGACGAGATGCTGTTCCGTGAGATGCGTGACCGGTATGGCCGCTGGTTCGACGGCGGCATGGGGGCGGCGGCAATCCAAAAGCGCCTTATCTCGTTCGACCTTGCGGCCGAATCCGAGATCCTCAAGGAAATCGTGGCGACCGGCAAGGGCCAGAAGAAGACCAGGGCCCTGAAGAGGCTCAAGGTCGTGACTGCGTTCCTCAACACGACGAACACCCCCAAGGGAATGGTCCTCGACGCCGTCCCGGTGATCCCGCCGGACCTGCGGCCGATGGTGCAACTCGATGGAGGCCGCTTCGCCACCTCCGATCTCAACGATCTGTACCGCCGCGTCATCAACCGCAACAACCGGTTGAAGCGACTCCTCGACCTCGGTGCCCCCGAGATCATCGTGAACAACGAGAAGCGCATGCTGCAGGAGGCCGTTGACGCACTGTTCGATAACGGCCGCCGCGGCCGGCCTGTCACCGGGCCGGGCAACCGTGCGCTGAAGTCGCTTTCCGACATGCTCAAGGGCAAGCAGGGCCGGTTCCGCCAGAACCTGCTCGGCAAGCGAGTCGACTACTCCGGCCGCTCGGTCATCGTTGTCGGACCGCAGTTGAAGCTGCACCAGTGCGGTCTGCCCAAGCAGATGGCGCTCGAGCTGTTCAAGCCATTTGTCATGAAGCGGCTCGTCGACCTCAACCACGCGCAGAATATCAAGAGTGCCAAGCGCATGGTCGAGCGTTCGCGCCCGGTCGTCTGGGATGTCCTCGAAGAGGTCATCACGGAGCACCCGGTGCTCCTCAACCGGGCACCGACCCTTCACCGTCTGGGGATTCAGGCCTTCGAGCCTCAGCTGATCGAGGGCAAAGCCATTCAAATCCACCCGCTCGTGTGCACGGCGTTCAACGCCGACTTCGACGGTGACCAGATGGCTGTTCACCTCCCGCTTTCCGCGGAGGCACAGGCAGAGGCTCGTATCCTCATGCTCTCGAGCAACAACATCCTGTCGCCGGCGAACGGCCGCCCGATCACCACCCCGACCCAGGACATGGTGCTGGGCATCTACTCCCTGACGATGAACGAGCCGGGAGCCATCGGCGAAGGCCGTGCCTTCTCATCTATCGCCGAGGCGATGATGGCGTTCGATGCCAAGGTGCTATCGCGCCAGTCGGAGATCACGATTCGCCTGTCCGACGGTCTGCCGCCGGAGGACTTCGTGGCTCCTGAGGGTTGGGTGCCGGGTCAGCCGTTCCTCATCAAGACCACGCTCGGACGCGCAGTCTTCAACGACGCACTCCCGGCTGACTACCCGTTCGTCAATGCTCAGGTCGACAAGAAGGTGCTCGGCCAGACGGTGAACCAGCTCGCGGAGCTGTACCCGAAGGTCGAGGTTGCTGAGACGCTCGACAAGCTCAAGGCTCTTGGGTTCTACTGGGCGACTCGTTCCGGAGTGACGATCTCCATCTCCGACGTCATCAGCCCGCCGCGGAAGGCCGAACTCCTCGGCGTTGCCGAGGAGAAGGCCGAAAAGGTTGAGAAGCAGTATTCGCGCGGCCTGATCACCGACTCCGAGCGTCGCCAGGAGCTCATCGAGATCTGGACGAGGGCCACGGACGAGGTCGCCGAAGCCATGCGTGAGAACTTCCCGCGGACCAACCCCGTCCACATGATGGTCGATTCGGGGGCCCGCGGAAACTTCATGCAGGTTCGGCAGATCGCCGGCATGCGCGGACTCGTGGCGAATCCGAAGGGCGAGATCATCCCGCGTCCGATCAAGTCGAACTTCCGTGAGGGCCTGTCGGTGCTCGAGTACTTCATCTCGACGCACGGTGCGCGCAAGGGCTTGGCCGACACGGCGCTTCGCACAGCGGACTCGGGTTACCTAACCCGTCGTCTCGTCGACGTGTCCCAGGATGTCATCATCCGCGAGGTGGACTGCTTCACCGAGCGGGGCACCGAGATCGCAATCGGCGAGATGGTCGATGGCGTGCTGCGGCCGCTGCCGAATATCGATACCGCGGTGGCCACCCGGGTGCTTTCACGCGACGTCGAGGTTGATGGCACGGTCATTGCCCTCGCGGGCGAGGCGCTGACAGCACCCCGTCTTGATGAGTTGGTGGCCCTGGGCGCATCGAGCGTGCGGACGCGATCAGTCCTGACCTGCGAGAGCAAGGTCGGCACCTGTGCGATGTGCTATGGGCAGTCCATGGCGACCGGCAAGCTCGTCGATGTCGGTGAGGCGATCGGCATCATCGCCGCGCAATCGATCGGTGAGCCCGGAACGCAGCTCACGATGCGCACCTTCCACACCGGTGGCGTGGCTGGTGAGGACATCACTCACGGTCTGCCTCGCATCGTGGAACTGTTCGAGGCGCGCACGCCCAAGGGCGTCGCGCCGATCAGCGAGTTCAGCGGGCGAATCCGAATCGACGACTCGGAGAAGACCCGCAAGATCATCATCACGCCCGATGACGGCTCTGAGGAGATCTCACATCAGGTGTCGAAGCGAGCGCGTCTCCTTGTAGAGGATGGCGGGCACGTGACGGTTGGGCAGCAGCTCATCGTCGGTGCGGTTGATCCCAAGCAGGTTCTTCGCATCCTCAGTCAGCGGGCGGTGCAGTTGCACCTCGTCGAGCAGGTACAACTCGTGTACCGCTCGCAGGGCGTGTCGATTCACGACAAGCACATCGAGGTCATCGTTCGCCAGATGCTCAAGCGCGTCACGATCATCGATGATGGCGACTCGGGGTTCCTCACCGGCGATGTCATCGAGCGCAACACGTTCGAGAATGTCAACCGCCGTGTTGTGGCCGAGGGTGGTACGCCAGCAGCAGGGCGGCCTGAGCTCATGGGGATCACCAAGGCCTCGCTCGCGACCGAGTCGTGGCTCTCAGCGGCCTCCTTCCAGGAGACCACCCGGGTCCTCACCGATGCAGCGATCCACGCGAAGAGCGATCCACTGCTTGGGCTCAAGGAGAATGTCATCCTCGGCAAGCTGATCCCGGCCGGGACGGGCATGCCGGTCTACCGCAATATCAAGGTGGAGCCGACTGAGGAGGCTCGTGCTGCCATGTACGCGAGCTTCTCCGGGTACGACGATATCGACTACACGTCATTCGCGGCGTCTTCGGGGGCGGCAGTGCCCCTCGAGGAGTTCGACTTCCGCGGGTACAACGCCTGAGCGAAGCTATTGCTCTCGCGAGCATGTGATGAGGGAGGGCAGTCGGGTTGACCCGGCTGCCTTCCCTCATCACAGGTAGCTCCTGCAGGACGGCCCAGGGAGTCAGTACTCCCCGAAATTCTCGGCACGGACATGCTCGTGGGTGCCGTCCGTGCTCGGGCGAGGCACACCATCCCCAGAGTCCCGCCGGGATGTTGCGGCTCGAGTGAGCACATCCGGGGTGATGGCGAAGCCGTACTGGGTGGCGAGGGCCATCGCATGATCCATGCTCACCGCAGAGGCGATCACCTCTGCGAAGGCTGCGTCGCTGTCAAAGCGCATGAGGAACGCGACATCGTCATGCTCCACGTGGCCTGCCTCCAGATGTCGTCGAACCGTCCATCCCCCTGTCTGCCGAAATCTAGCCCGAATCCTTGTTCGCGCCTACCGTGGAAACACGGTGTTTGCCGGCTGGGGCCTTTGTCATACTGAGCCAGTGGCTAATCTGCGGGTGATGATCGTCGAGGATGAGCCGCTCTACCGGGAACTCCTCAATGTGGGCGTCATCTCGCGCATCCCGTCCACCAAGGTTGTTGGCAGTTTTGCAAACGCAAGCCAAGCTCTAGAGGCTGCGCCGAAACTCGACGTCGATGTCCTGCTCACTGACATCGACCTCGGGCCGGGCATGAATGGCGTGAATCTCGGGATTGCCCTGCGGAGGCAGACGAGTGTGCGAGGCGTTGTCCTCCTGTCCAACCTTGCTCTGCCGACGGTGCTCAGCACTCTGCCCTCAGATGTGAGCGGTGGCTGGTCGTACCTGCTCAAGACGAGCGTGGCCGATGTGCGGCAGGTGGGCAGGGCCATGCGAAGCGCTGCCCGCGGTGAACTGCTCGTTGACGAGCACCTCGTCGCGCAACTCGTGTCACAGTCCGACACGCCGCTGGACCGACTGACGCCCAGGCAGATCGAGGTCCTCGCCGGGATGGCGCAGGGCTGGTCGAATCGAAGAATCGGGGCGGAGCTGCATCTGTCCACCCGGTCCGTCGAATCGATCGTCTCGAACATCATCACCAACCTGGATTTGCGCGAGGGCGACGATGGAATGAACCCCAGGGTGAGCAGCGTGCTCCTCTATCTGCAGCATGCGGCCTTCGACATCGACGGGGTCGGTGACCGTCCCGGTGAACCCGCAAACTAGCGAGCAGGGGATGAGTGGGAAGTCCCCGAATCTGGCTCGGCCGTCGATTGTGGTGAGCATCTTCTTTGTGCTTGTCGCAGCGGCCCTACAGGCTGTCATTTCGATTGTGACCGAGGGTGATGGATCGGATCTTGGGCTTGCGAGGCTGGCCATCGCGGGGCTCGCAGCGGCCGGGACGGCAATGGTCGTCCTGCGCCTGCTGTCATTCGCGGTCGAGCCACCGACCAGTCGACTACTCGCCTGGTTGCAGTACGGCGTGGGCCTGATCCCTGCGCTTTGGGTGATGCTCATCGTGGCGCACCCGGGTGCACCGACGCCTGGATCAGGCGCGGGGGCGACCTTGACGATCATCGCAGTCCTTGGCGTGGTGACCGGCATCGTGGTGGTCGCCGCCAACGCCAAGTCGAGGTGGCAGGAGGCCAGTCGGGCGAGGGTGACTCTCGTGAGGACGCTAGCGGACACCTCTCAGCTGAACATTCTGCTCTCAGCGGCTGAGCGTGAGCGGTTCGCAAGTTACCGAGAGGTGATCAGGAATCAGGTGAGCCAGCCGCTCATTGAACTGCACGACCGGGCGACGCACTCCGCAGACCAAGCCCTCGCGGACGATATAGACGGATTCCAGGCAGCAGTCATGAGACCTCTCGCACACCTCTTGCACCCGGTGAGCGTTCGAGTCGGACTGATTCCCGCGGTGGCTTCCCTTGGTCGATCATTCAGCCTTTCGGCGAGTCCGATGATCGCGAGCCTGGATGCTCAAGGCAACCTGCTGGACAAGAACGTCCGACTGCAGGTGTTCCGCTGGGTCCGGAATCTGTCGCCGCGCGGGGCCACGGTGTCCCTAGTCCTTACGATCGATGCGGACCACCTGCGCATCGCTGCAAGTGGCGTGCAGCAAGCGCGGGAGCTCGACCCGATCCAGCAGGTGGCGGGTCTTGCGGTGCGCAAGGCAACGAGCGAGGGGGCGCTGGAACTGCTGGCGCCCATGATCGGAACCGAAGTCCAAGTTGAGAGCAATTCTGCGGGTCGATCGGAGGCGCTTCCCCGCTTGCAGGGGAATCGATGGCTTCTCCTCACCCGGCCCCCAACCATGGACGTGTACCTCGTGCTGCTCGCGGGCCTCGTCACCATGCCATTTACCCTCGCAATCCTCAGAAGTGCCCAGACGGCGGAGCTCGTTCTCACCGCCTTCCTCAGCGTTGTGGTGCCGGTGATGCTCGCCATTCCGCTCACGCGGATCAAGGTGGCGACGGGCACCCGGACGGGTGCAATGACCGTGCTTGCGATGTGGCTGGGCTTGGGAATCGCCGCGGGTCTCGCGAACGCACTGGCGGTCAGCATCATTGCCCCCGACGTTCTTACTCCAATCCTCGCGACCACGAGGCTTGTCGGCGGAGTTGTCCGCTACTCGCTCATCGGCGTTCTCATCCTCATCGCGCGCGGTTACACGGCGCAGGCGCTCACGGATGCCATCAGCCTCAAGGTTCGACTGAGCGCTGCCGAGGCGGACCGTGCCAGCGTCCTCGCGAGCGCTGATGAGACGGATCGGTTCCTCTCCGAAACCCTGCACAGAACCGTTCAAGGTCGACTCTCGGCGATCTCGCTCCTTCTACGCCTTGGCAGGCGCTCGGAGGCGATGCACGAGTTCGGGGTCCTCTGCTCGCAGACACTTCCGACTCTGGAGGAGCGGCTCCTCAGCGATGCCAGCCGAAATCGGACCGAGGTGACTTCGTGGCGACCGGGTGATGTTGACTTTGTCGTTGATGATCGCATCGATTGGCAGCAACTCGACAATCGTGCCCCGTCGATCGTCCCGAAATTCCGCCTCGTCATCGAGGAATGCATCATCAATGCACGCAGGCACGGCCATGGCAGTGAGATGACCATCCACGTCGTCGAAGGCCAGCATCGATTGACGCTGCACTGCGAGGACAACGGGTTCGGAGTCGATGCGCAGGCGCCCAAGGGACTCGGCTCCCGTCTGTTCGACGAGATCTGCGCAGACCATCTCGGCGAGTGGTCATTGCAGCGCAGCGGAGAAAGGACGATGTTCGTCCTTTCCGTTCAGCTCGCGCCACCGGGCGGCAATGAAGCGACCCTGAAGGTCAGTCCTTCCGGCTTCGCAGCTCGTCCGCCCGCGCCTTGAGTTGTTGGAAGTAGTCGGTCTCAGAGATCTCGCACCGATCCGCGACCTGTCTAACGGCGAGGATGCATTGGTAATCAACGCGGATCAGATCGAACAGCGAAGGTAGCGGTGCCAACGGCCGACGGTCCGCGGAGCACCAAGATGCGAAGGGCGAGATGGCAACTGAGCTTCGACAATCGGGCTGATTGCTTGGACGGCAGAGCCGCCGCACTGGCGCCGCACACCAAACGCTTCGTAGGCGAATGATCCGGCGTAGGCTGTGGTGATGAGTGACACGACGCCGAATGGCAATGACGCCGCAGCAGCACATCCCACTGACTCCACCCAGGCTGATTCGCAGGCCCCGGCGCAGCCGGCAGCGGCCGCGACCCCCACATGGCCGGTTACCTACCCGATGGCCTACCAGGCCGCCGTTGCGCAGGCCGCCGCGCCGCCCATCGTGCCCCCAGGAGCGGCGCCGCAGGCCACTGAGGCTCTTGCGCCATACCCGCCGACCCCGGGTTACCCGGCGGCTGCACAGGGCCCGCAGACCTCGAGCAGCGCCATCGTTGCCTTGGTCCTGGCAATCGCCTCCTGGGTGGTGTGTCCACTCGTCCTCGCCATCATCGCCCTCGTGTTCGCCTCGAAGGCTGACCGGGAGATCGCCTCGTCGGGCGGGCAGATCCAAGGGGGCGGTCTGAGCACCGCCGCAAAGATCGTGTCGTGGATCAACATCGGTATCTTTGTTGCGGCGATGGTCGTTGCGGTCTTCATCGTCGTCATCGTGCTGATTGCCGGTGGACTGAGCCAGGTCGTCCCAGCAGGCCAGGTCTGAGGGGTTTCGACCCCTCGTCGGAGCCCATTGCGACCCCGTTTTGACTATCGGAAGCAATGACGGGTAGATTTCCCCCTTGTGCCTGACCCCTCAGGTACACCCCGCATGCGCAACTTCCCCAAGAGCGGCGCATTCACCGCGATTCCGGTCCACGATCCCGTGCCGAATTCGCGATCGGAACCCCCACGTTCTGGCGAGCGCAAGGTCTTGTAGACCGCGCGACACGCCCGACCGCGTGGGTCGGAGGTCCGGTGGGTGTACCCGAAGAGCCAAGCACGGACGAGCACTAGTACGACTCGACACTGAAGCGAAAGAGGCGACGTTGCCAACGATCCAGCAGCTGGTCCGCAAGGGCCGGCAGGACAAGGTCTCGAAGACGAAGGCCCCCGCCCTCAAGGGCAGCCCGCAGCGGCGTGGGGTGTGCACTCGCGTGTACACGACCACACCGAAGAAGCCGAACTCGGCCCTGCGCAAGGTGGCCCGCGTGCGTCTCACATCGGGTGTCGAGATCACGGCGTACATCCCGGGCGTGGGTCACAACCTGCAGGAGCACTCGATCGTGCTCGTGCGTGGCGGCCGCGTTCGCGATCTGCCCGGTGTTCGCTACAAGGTCATTCGCGGTGCGCTCGATACCCAGGGCGTCAAGAACCGCAAGCAGGCACGCTCTCGCTACGGCGCGAAGAAGGAGAAGGGCTAATGCCTCGCAAGGGTCCCGCAGCCAAGCGGCCAATCGTCATCGACCCGGTGTTCGCATCACCGATGGTCACCCAACTCATCAACAAGGTTCTCCTCGACGGCAAGCGATCGACGGCAGAGCGCATCGTCTACGGCGCGCTTGATGGCTGCCGAGAGAAGACCGGCACTGATCCCGTCCAGACCCTGAAGCGGGCACTTGACAACGTGAAGCCGACCCTCGAGGTCCGCTCCCGCCGCGTCGGTGGCGCTACCTATCAGGTGCCGGTCGAGGTGAAGGGCAATCGCAGCATGACCCTTGCTCTGCGCTGGCTCATCAGCTACTCACGGCAGCGTCGTGAGAAGACCATGACCGAGCGGCTCATGAACGAAATCCTCGATGCATCGAACGGTCTTGGCGCCAGCGTCAAGAAGCGCGAGGACACTCACAAGATGGCCGAGTCGAACAAGGCCTTCGCGCACTACCGCTGGTA
>JBMOKH010000087.1:0-9220 GCA_049315365.1 Candidatus Nanopelagicales bacterium | reverse complement strand
GCTCGAGGGTGGTGAAGTCCATCCGCTCCCCCGAGCGGATCATCGCATCGGTCCAACGGACGATCTCGGCCTCGTCCATGCCATTGAGGAGGATCGCCATGGCGAGCGCAGCCATCTGCTCCTCGGCGACGACGCCTCGCACGTAGGCGTCGATGACCCAGTCGATCTGCTCAGGGCTTAGCGTGCCCCGGTCGCGCTTGGCCCGGATGATGTCGACGGCGGCGTACGGCTCAACCACGGTGGATGCGGTCCTCTGCTCGATCGATGAGATCCTGCGGGCCGAAGGCCTGCGGGAGGATGTCGGCGAGGGTCAAGATGCCCTCGGGCGTGCGGATGAGGCTGTCTGGCCGGCCGTGCTCCCACAGCAGCTGGCGGCAGCGCCCGCACGGCATGAGCGCCTCTCCGTGCTGGTCGACGCACGCGATCGCCACGAGCTTGCCGCCACCCGTCGCGTGGATGCTCGAGACCATCCCGCACTCGGCGCACAGGCCGATGCCGTAGCAGGCGTTCTCGACATTGCAGCCGACGACGACGCGACCGTCGTCCATGAGCCCCGCGACCCCGACCTTGAACTTCGAGTAGGGGGCGTAGGCGCGGTGCATGACGGTCACCGCCTCGGCGGTGAGGGCATCCCAGTCGACGTCAGCCATCACTACTGCTTCTCGTAGGGCTGGCCGTCGGCAGCCGGCGGCCGCACCCGACCGACGACGCCGGCAACGACGACGATCGTGACGAGATACGGCGCCATGGCAAGGAACTCGCTCGGGATCGGGATGTCGAGCAGCGCGAACTTCTGCTGCAGCGACTCCGAGAACCCGAAGATGAGCGCAGCAAGGAAGGCCCCGATCGGGTTCCAGGCACCGAAGATCATGGCCGCCAGGCCGATGAACCCGCGTCCGCCCGTCATGTTCTCATCGAACCGGCCAACGGTGCCGAGCGTGAACCACGCCCCGGCAAAGCCGCCCACCATGCCCCCGTAGATCACCGCGAGGTAGCGGACCTTTGCCACGCTCACGCCGAGACTGTCGGCGGCCTTCGGGTTCTCGCCGACCGCGCGGGTGCGCAGGCCCCAGCGGGTGCGGAAGAGCAGGTACGTCACGCTCCCGATGAGGAAGAACATGCCGTACACGATGATCGTCTGGTCGAAGAACATCGGCCCGATGATCGGGATGTCGCCGAGGATCGGGATCTTCACCGCCGCGAAGATCGGGGCGTCGTTCAGCTCCGGCTTCTTCACGAGCACCTGCGCGGTCAGGAACGAGGTGAGGCCGAGCACGAGGATGTTGATGACGACGCCGATGATGATCTGGTCGACCCGGAATTTCACGGCGAGCACCGCGAGGAGCAGCGCGAGGACGCCGCCGGTCAGGGTCGCAGCGAGCAGCCCGACCCAGCCGCCGAGCAGGGAGCCCATGACGACGCCGGTGAAGGCCCCGCCCAGGAGCATGCCCTCGATGCCGATGTTCACGACCCCCGAGCGCTCGCACAGGATGCCCGAGAGGGCGCCCAGCGCAATCGGGGTCGAGCGCGAGACGGTCGCGACGAGCATGCTGATGAGCGAGAACTCCTGGCCGGAGGCGGCCCACACCATGAGGGCAATCGCGAACACTCCGAATGAGATGCCCAGGATGATCGTCGTCTTGCCCTGGAACCCGCGGAAGAACTGCGTGGCGCCGAGGAAGGCGAGGACCGCGGAGAGCACCCAAAGCGAGCCCGCCGACGGCACCGCGAGCGAGTTGAGCTGAATCGCATCGTCGGGGGTGCTCAGCCCGAAGGTCGACACCCCGCTCACGGCCGGGACGAAGACGAGCATGACGAGGCCGGAGAGCAGGAGCAGGATGATCCCGGAGATGCGGGCCTTGCGGATCTGGCGCTTCGTCAGCACCTTCGTGCGCTTGCCGGTGAGCTCGTAGCTCTCCCGCGGCGCGGGTGCGCTCGCCTGATTCATGATGCCCATCCCTTGCTGATCTGGGTGGAGACGGCGGGAGTCTTGAGCCGGTAGAGCGCGGTGATGAGCGCCGGTGCTGCCACGAACATGATGATGAGCGCCTGAATCACCGCGATGAGGTCGATGCCGACATCAGCCGACACCTGCATCTGCTGCCCGCCCGCCCGAAGGCCGCCGAACAGCACCGCCGCAGCGACGACCCCCCACGGGTTCGACCGGCCGAGCAGCGCGACCGCGATGCCGTCGAACCCGATGTTCGACGAGAACCCTGGGGTCGCCCTGTCAAGCACTCCGAGGATCTGCCCGGAGCCGGCGAGGCCCGCGAGCCCGCCGGCGATCATCATGACGAGGATGTAGACCTTCGTGATCGACATGCCGGCGTAGCGGGCAGCGTTCGGGTTCGCGCCGACGGCCCTGAACTCGAAGCCGGTCGTCGTGCGGAAGAGCAGCCAGTGGATGAACCCGGCCGCGATGAGCGCGACGATGAGCCCGAGGTGAACGCGCAGAGCCGGATTCATCCACCCGAGCATCTGGGTGAGCTGCGCGGATGCTTCAACCGTCTTCGAGACCGGGTCGTTTCGGCCCTCGCGCTGGAAGAGCTCGGTCTTGAGGAAGAAGTCGACGAGTCGCAGGGCGATGTAGTTGAGCATGATCGTCACGATGACCTCGTGCGCACCGGTCTTCGCCTTGAGGACGCCCGGGATGAAACCCCATATGGCCCCACCAATGAAACCGGCGAGGAGCGCGAGTGGCAGGTGGATATAGATCGGCAGGCCGGTGATGCTGAAGCCCACGAACACCGCGCACATGCCGCCGACGAGCATCTGCCCCTCAGCGCCGATGTTGAACAGACCAGCGCGAAAGGCGATCGCCACCGACAGGCCCGCGAGGATGAGCGGGGTCGCGGCAGTCAGCGTCTCCGAGATGGCCTTGACCGATCCGACAGACCCCTGCAGGAGTGCTGCGTAGGCCTCGACGGTCTGGCTGAAGCTCGACCCGGTGAGCATGATGAGGATCGCACCGATGATGAGTGCGGTGAAGACGGCGAGGAACGGAATGAGCAGCCCCGTCCGCCAGCTCACGCTGGTCGACAACTGCTGGACGAAGGACCGCTCATCGGGCGGTGAGGGCTTGCCTTCCGTCATGAGCCTTTTCCTGCCATGAAGAGCCCAATCTCCGTCGGGGTGGTGTCGCCTGTGAGCCGCTCGGCCACGATCTTGCCGTCGTACATGACAAGGATGCGGTCGGAGAGAGCGAAGATCTCGTCGAGTTCGGTCGAGACGATGAGGATCGCCTTGCCCTCGGTGCGCTTGCGGACGATCTGCTCGTGGATGTACTCGATCGAGCCGACGTCGATGCCGCGGGTGGGCTGGGCGCAAATGACGAGCGGGACATCGCGGCTGAACTCGCGGGCCACGATCATCTTCTGCGCATTGCCGCCCGAGAGCGCCCCGCCGGTGTTCTCGATGAGCGGTGGCCTGACGTCGTACGCCTCGACGAGGCCGAGCGCCGCCTCAACGATGTGGTCGCGCTGCAGCCGGCCTCCCTTCGAGAACGGCGCCGCGTAGTAGGAGTCGAGCATGAGGTTGTCCTTGACGGTGAACGAGCTCACCATGCCCATGTCATTGCGGTCCTCGGGCACGTGGGCGATGCCGCGCAGATGCCTCGCCCGGACACTGGCCCCGGAGATGTCGTCGCCGTCGAACTCGACCCGACCGCTCGCGATCGGGAGCAGCCCGGTGATCGCCTCGACGAGTTCGGTCTGGCCATTGCCCTGGATGCCAGCGATCCCGACGATCTCGCCCGCCGCGACCGACAGGCTGACCTTGTTCAGGAGCGGCCGGCCGTAGTCGTCGACCATCGTGACATCGGTTAGCTCGAGCACGGTGCGCCCCGGGGTGCCGGGCTCCTTGTCGACCGTCAGGTCGATCTCGCGGCCGACCATCATCGAGGCAAGGTCCTCCGGAGACGCCGTCTTCGGGTCCGCGTGACCGACGACCCTGCCACCGCGGAGCACCGTGATGTCATCGGCGACCGCGAGGGCCTCCTTGAGCTTGTGGGTGATGAAGATGATCGTCGCGCCGCGAGCCTTGAGCTCGGCGACGATGCCGAAGAACTCCTCGACCTCCTGAGGGGTGAGCACCGCGGTCGGCTCATCGAACACGAGGATCTTCGCGCCCCGAAGAAGCACCTTGATGATCTCGACCCGCTGCTGGATGCCGACGGGCAGATCCTCGATCTTGGCGTCGGGATCGACGGCGAGGCCGTAGCGCTCGGAGATCTCCTTCACCTCACGGCGCGCCTCGCGCCGGTTCAGCACTCCCCCGGCCTTCGTCGGCTCGACGCCGAGGATGACGTTCTCGTACACCGAGAAGACGGGGACGAGCATGAAGTGCTGGTGCACCATGCCGATACCGGCCTTGATGGCGTCACCCGGATCACGGAAGGTCTGGTGCACGCCGTCGATGAGGATCTCGCCGCCATCGGCCCTATAGAGGCCCGAGAGGACGTTCATGAGGGTGCTCTTGCCGGCGCCATTCTCGCCGATGAGGGCCAGGACCGTGCCGGAACGGGCGGTGAGGCTCACGTCGTCATTCGCGAGCACCCCGGGGAATCGCTTGGTGATGCCCCGCAGCTGAAGTTCCACGCCTCATCCTCTCGTCACTCGCCGGCCGTGCGGCACACGCTATCCGGATTGGCCCCCGGATACAGGCGAAGGTGGGGTTCGATGCGCTCGAACCCCACCTTCCCTAGGCTCATGTGGAGCCGATGAACGACTAGCCCTTGACGCTGACCGAACCGTCGATGATCCCGGTCTGGAGTGCCGCGATCTGGTCCTTGAGCTCCTGCGAGACCATGGAATCCATGTCGTGGTACGGGGCCAGGCCCACGCCACCGTTCTCGATGGTGCCCACCGTGACGCCACCGGCGAAGGTGCCCTCGACGACGGACTTAATCGCATTGAACGTCGTGACGTCCATGTTCTTCAGGACCGATGTGAGGTAGACACCCTGGTTCGCGGTGTCGCTCTCGTACTGGTCGCTGTCGACGCCGATGATCATCAGCTTGTCGGTGCCGAGCTCGGTTGCGAGCGCAGCGGAACCGAGGCCAACCGGGCCGGCGACGGGCATGACGATGTCAGCGCCTTCGTCGACGAGGTTCTGGGCGAAGGTGCGACCGTCATCGAGCTTCTCGAAGTTCTCGGTGAACAGGCCCTTCTGCGTCTTCGGATCCCAGCCGAGAACCTCGACGTTGGTGCCGTTGTCGGCGTTGTACTTCTGGACGCCGTAGTAGAAGCCGTCCATGAAGATCGTCACCGGCGGGATGTTGATGCCACCGAAGGTGCCGACCTTGCCGGACTTCGAGGTGCCAGCGGCGAGGTAGCCCGCGAGGAACGCGGCCTCGTCGGTGTTGAAGACCTGACCGAGCACGTTGTTGTTCGTGATCATCGGGGTGCCATCCTCGTTCTCACCGTAGGCGTAGTCCACGATGGTGAAGGGGATGTCGGGGTTGGCGTTTGCGGCCGCCATGGTCGCGTCTCCGAGCAGGAAGCCGACCGTCACGATGACGTTGCAGCCCTGGTCGACGAATGCCTGGATGTTCGGGGCGTAATCGGTCTCGGCCTGCGACTCGAGGACTACTGCTTCCACGCCGAGCTGATCTGCGGCATCAGTGACGCCCTTGTAGGCCTTCTGGTTGAAGCCCTTGTCATCGACGCCACCGACATCGGTGACCTCGCATGCCTTCAGCGCTGCAGCAGCAGGCGCGCTGGCCGCAGGCGCACTGGCGGCTGCGCTGGCGGCGGGAGCTGCCGACGACTCAGTCGAGGTGCTGCTGCCCCCGCACCCGGCGAGGCCGAGTGCGGCAACGGCGAACACCGCTGCTGCGATCTTCACGTTGGTCTTCATTGATCTCCTTAGTTGATGGCCGCGGACGACGTTCGACTCGACCTACGCTCAGCCTAACCAACTGCTCCCCGCGAAGCGGAGTCAATGTGTTTCAATCGGTCAACCAACATGGTTACGAATCGGTTACGGTCGATGTCGAGGCCGACGAGCGCGTTCGCCGGCAGGCCGGTAACCGACCAGCGGTCGGCAACCGTGCGCCCGATGCACAGGGTCGACTCGGTTTCGATCTGGACATTCATCGGCAGGGCCGACACGAGGGTCGGGTCGATGAGGTGCGCGATCGTCACGGCGTCATGGATTGGCGCGCCCTCCCAGCCGAAACGCTCCTGGTGGAATCCGACGAAGTGATCGAGCAGCTCGGCGACGAACGCGCCAACGTCACCCGTGTCGCGCAGGTGGTGGGCATGCTCGTCCGTGAGCCACGCACGATGGGTGACTTCGAGGCCAATCATCGTGAGCGGGATACCGGTGCGCTCACCGCCCGGCACGCATGCCGCCCGGAAGACGATGTCGGCGGCATGGGGATCAACCCAGATGTTGAACTCCGCCGCAGGGGTCCAATTGCCGAGGTCGACGGCGCCTCCCATGATGACGAGCTCGCGGATCATGTGGTGCAGGTGCGGGAGTCGCTCAACGACGTCGGCCATGTTCGTGAGCGGGCCCGTTGCCACCAGGGTGACGGGCTCGTCGGCCTCGCTCAGGACCATCTCGATCATCTCGATCGCAGTGAGGTCAGACGGGCCTCGGCTCGGCGTGACGGGAAGGGGCCCGGCCAGGCCGCTCTCGCCGTGCATGACGGCCGCCGTCGACAGATCGCGAACCAGCGGCCGGTCGCGTCCTGCGGCCACGGGAATGTCGTCGCGTCCGATGAGATCGAGCACCCGCAGGGCGTTGCGGGTCGTATGCTCCAAGGTGACGTTGCCAGCGACGGTGGTGACGGCGATGAGATCGATGGACGGGTCGGCCACGGCCAGCATGATCGCGATCGCGTCATCGTGGCCGGGGTCGCAGTCGAGCAGCACGCGACGGGGCATTGTGCCCGGCGCCCCCGTCGCGCTCATCAGAACCGATCGGCCGGCTGGTACTGACCCCAGACATCGCGCAGGGCATCGGAAACCTCGCCGACCGTTGCCCGCGCCCGCAGGGCCTCCTTGATCGGGTACAACAGGTTGGTACTGCCCTTCGCCGTCTCGCGGATGAGCTCGAGGAGTCGGCTGACCTCGTCGCCGTCGCGCTCGGCACGGAGCTTCGCCAGTCGCGCGCCCTGCTCCTGCTCGATGAGCGGGTTGACCCGGAGAGGCTCGTAATGCTCATGCTCGTCGACGGTGAACTTGTTCACGCCGACGACGGTGCGCACCCCTGCGTCGATCTGCTGGGTGATCTCGTAAGCCGAACGCTCGATCTCGGCCTTCTGGAACCCCTGCTCGATTGCCGCGACGGCGCCGCCCATGTCGGTGATGCGTTCGATGAGCGCGAGGGCCTCGCGCTCGATCTCGTCGGTCATCGACTCGACGACGTACGACCCCGCGAAGGGATCGACGGTCGCGCAGATATCGGTCTCGTAGGCGAGCACCTGCTGGGTGCGCAGGGCCAGGCGGGCTGCCTTCTGCGACGGGAGTGCGAGCGCCTCGTCGAAGGAGTTCGTATGGAGGGATTGCGTGCCGCCGAGGACTGCGGCGAGGCCCTGAACCGCGACGCGAACGAGGTTGATCTCCGGCTGCTGCGCGGTCAGCTGCACGCCGGCAGTTTGGGTATGGAAGCGAAGCATCCACGACTTCGGGTTCTTCGCGCCGAACTGCTCGCGCATGATGTGGGCCCACATCCGGCGGGCGGCCCGAAACTTCGCGACCTCCTCGAGGATGGTGGTGCGCGAGACGAAGAAAAAGGCAAGACGGGGCGCGAACTCATCGACATCCTGGCCGGATGCGACGGCCGCCTGAACGTAGGCAATGCCATCGGCAAGGGTGAAGGCGACCTCCTGGACGGGCGTCGCACCCGCCTCGGCCATGTGGTACCCGGAGATGGAAATGGTGTTCCAGCTCGGGATCTCACTCCGGCAATAGGTGAAGATGTCGGTGATGAGCCGGATCGACTCCGCCGGGGGGTAAATGTAGGTACCCCTGGCGATGTACTCCTTGAGCACGTCGTTTTGGATCGTGCCGTTCAGCCGGTCTGCCGTGATGCCCTGCTCCTCGGCGATGAGCTGGTAGAGCACGAGCAGGATCGCCGCCGGGGCATTGATCGTCATCGAGGTCGACACCTGGTCGAGCGGGATCTGGTCGAACAGGATGCGCATGTCGTCGATCGAGTCGATCGCGACGCCGACCTTGCCCACCTCACCATGGGCGAGCGGGTGATCCGAGTCGTAGCCCATCTGGGTCGGCAGGTCGAACGCCACCGACAGACCGGTAGTTCCGGCGGCCAGCAGCTGCCGGTACCGCTCATTGGACTCTACGGCCGTGCCGAACCCGGCGTACTGGCGCATGGTCCACGGCCGGCCCGTGTACATCGACGGGTAGACGCCCCGGGTGTACGGGAACTCGCCGGGCTCGCCGAGCTGCGCCTGCGGATCCCAGTCGGCGAGCGCCTGCGGGCCGTAGACCGCCGCGAGCGGCAGGCCCGACTCCGTCAGGGCGCCGCCAGCGTCAGTCACTGCTGCCACGCACCCGAATCTTGCTGCCCAGCCAGCGGATCGGGTCGTACTTGATGTCGGCGACTCGCTCCTTCAGCGGGATGAGCGCGTTGTCGGTGATCTTGATGTGCTCGGGGCACACCTCGGTGCAGCACTTGGTGATGTTGCAGTAGCCGAGGCCCAGCTCATCCTGCGCCATCTTCTGGCGGTCGACGGTGTCGAGCGGGTGCATGTCGAGCTCGGCGACCCGCATGAGCACGCGCGGCCCGGCGAAGTTCGTCTTGTTCTCCTCGTGATCGCGCACCGCGTGGCAGGTGTTCTGGCACAGGAAGCACTCGATGCACTTGCGGAACTCCTGGCTGCGGGCCACGTCCTCCTGCGCCATTCGGTACTCGCCCGGCTTGAGGCCCTCCGGCGGCTTGAACGCAGGAACCTCGCGTGCCTTCTCGTAGTTGAAGGACACGTCGGTCACGAGATCGCGGATGACCGGGAAGGCACGAAGCGGCGTCACCGTGATGGTGTCGGCCTCCTCGAAGGTGTTCATCCGGGTCATGCACATGAGCCGCGGCCGGCCATTGACCTCGGCGCTGCACGAGCCGCACTTGCCGGCCTTGCAGTTCCAGCGAACCGCGAGATCGGTGGCCTGCTCGGCCTGGATGCGGTGGATGACGTCGAGCACGACCTCACCCTCCTGCACCTCGACGTCGTAGTCCTTGAGTTCGCCGGTGCCGT
>JBMOKH010000086.1:0-9270 GCA_049315365.1 Candidatus Nanopelagicales bacterium | reverse complement strand
TGCCGGTCGACGCCGTGAGCGACTTCGTGCGCGATGGTGCCGTCATCGTCCGATCGGCCTTCACCCCCGAGCAGGTTGCCCTCGTCGAGCGCGGGATCGAGCGCAACCTCGCCGACCCGAGCCCGCTCGCCCTCGTCGCCAGCGACCCCGATGACCCCGGCAGGTTCGTCGAGGACTTCCGCAACTGGACCCGGATCGACGAGTACGAGCGGTTCATCCGAGAGTCGGCCGCAGCCTCGATCGCCCAGCAGCTCATGGCGAGCACGACGGTGCGGCTCCACCACGATCACATGCTCACGAAGACCGCTCAAACCCGGCAGCGCACGCCCTGGCACCAGGACCAGCCCTACTACAACATCGACGGCGTCCAGAACGTTTCGATGTGGATGCCGGTGGATCCGGTGCCCCTTGAGTCGACCCTTGAGTTCGTCGCCGGCACTCACCGCGGGCCGTGGCTCATGCCCCGTACCTTCAAGGACAACCGGGCGAAGTGGTTTCCGGAGGGCACCCTCGGCGAGCTCCCAGAGGTCGAGGCCGACCGCGATTCCTTCCCGATCCTCGGGTGGGCCCTCGAGCCCGGCGACGCCCTCTTCTTCCACATGCTCACGCTGCACGGCTCCGCCGGGTCGCGAGGCAGGCGCCGCGCGTTCTCCGTGCGCTTCGTCGGCGACGATGCGAGGCATGCGCTGCGGCCGTGGCGCACCTCGCCGCCGTTCGAGGACCTCGACCCGCCCCTCGCCGACGGGGCTGCGTTCGAACATCCGCTGTTCCCGCTGCTCATCGGCTAGTCGCCAGGCGCGGGGGTTTCGCTCACCGGATAGCCGTCGCCTGCAAGCGACATCACCGCAGCATCGAGATCCTGTTCGCGTACGAGGACGTAGTCGGTGTCGTACGTGGAGATGACGAACACGCTCACCTGGGCCCGTGCGAGGCAGCCGGTGATTCCGGCCATCACGCCGACCATCGCGAAGTCGAGGGGCCCGGCGACCTCCAGGCACCTCCAGCCCGGCTCGACCACCGCACCCGCAGGCTCCTCGCTCGCGGCGCAGACCACCGAAAGCTCGTGCGAAGTCCTCGTCACCGAGAACAACGACGACGAACCCACCCCTTTTGGCCAGGGAGCCTTCGCCGGCAGGCGACAGACACTGAGCCGTCCGGCGAGCACCCGAAGCACAACGACCGCCCGCTCGGCACCGGCCCCGGTGGGGCCCTCCGCATCCACTCCCGAGGCCATGCCGTCTCGCGCGATCAGCGGGCGATACGCGTCATCAGTCGCGTGCGGCGAGCCGGGCCCGAAGCGCCTCGCGACGCTCCTCGAACCGATTGACCGCGACATCCATGTCGGCGAGGATCGCGGCGAGCTCATCGCGCGCCGCCTCGCCCACGGGCCCGAAGTCGTTGCGCTCGAAGATCTGCCATTTGCGCAGGACCGGCATGATGACCTCGTCGCGATGCTGCTTGAGGTCGTAGATTCCGGCGACCGCGATCTCGACCGCCTTGCGACCGAAGCCCTCGATGCCGTGCCCTGGCATCGCGAAGTCCCGGACATTGTCGGTCACGGACCGCATCGCGAGATCCGGCGCAAGGTCGAGGGCTGCGGCATAGGTGTTGCGGTAAAAGATCATGTGCAGGTTCTCGTCGAGCGCGATGCGGGCGAGGAGCTGCTCCGCGAGGGGATCTTGGGTCGCGGTGCCGGTATTCCGGTGCGAGACCCGGGTGGCGAGCTCCTGGAATGACACGTACGCGAGGCCGCCGAGCAGGCCCGGATGGATGGCCGCGAAGCCCGCCTCCATGTGGATCATGCGCGCCCGCTCGAGCTCGATCGGGTCGACGGACCGCGTCACGAGCAGGTAGTCGCGGATCGCCGTGCCGTGCCGGCCCTCCTCGGCGGTCCACCGGCCCACCCAGGTGCCCCATGCTCCGTCGCGCCCCATGTGGGTGGCGATCTCGTAGTGGTAGCTCGGCAGGTTGTCCTCGGTGAGGAGGTTGATGACCAGGCTCGTGCGAGCCGCCTCGCTGAAGCGTCGCTCCTGCGGGGTCCACTCGCGGCCGCCGAGCGGGCCGCTGAAGTTCTCGGCCTCGTCCCACGGAATGTACTCGTGCGGGAACCATTCCTTAGCGGTCGACAGGTGCCGGTTGAGCTCGCGCTCGACGACGGGTTCGAGGTCGATGAGCAGTCGCTGGGCGGTGAGGTCATCAGCAAGGGCGGTCATGGGAACACTCTATTGAACTGCGGCGTCAAAACATCGCTTCGCTGCCATCCGGCGCCTAGCCTGAAGGAACGGACGACCAGCCACCGGGAGGTGGGCACGATGACCGACACTTCACGACCCAGCGAGCACCTGACCAGCGGGCGCCTGACCAGCGAGCACCCGGCCGAGGAGCGCGTGCGGCCTTCAGGGCCGCAGGACGTCATCCGCGAGACAGCGGGCGATCTGAACTCGCCGGGCGACGCGGCGGACCAGGCGGAGCGATTGCGGCTCATCATGGAGGCCGAGGCGGTCTACCGCGGGCTCACCGGCGACGCGGTCGATGGCTCGGTCGATGGCCGGCCCTATCCACTCGAGGACGCCGAGACCCTGCTCGCGATGGAGGACGCCGAGGACTCAAGCGACGACCCGATGCACGCCGGCGGGCTCACTCCCGAGCGGTGGGTGAACCCGGAGGAGGCTGCGATGCATGTCGTCGACCCCCAGAACCCGGAGGATGTCGGCTACCTCGACGATGAGACCCCCAAGGAGCGAGCGGACGTCGACCGAGACCAGTTCGATGGGCCGGTTGGCGACCTGACGCCCGAGGACGAGACCCTGCTCGGCGTCGACCCGTACGACGACTAGGCGCCGTACGGGTCGAGTCGACCGGGGATCAGATCTACTTCGGGGCCTTCTCCACGCCACGGAGCTTGCGAACGCCGGCGCGCACGGCGCCGCCGAGGAACATGCCGAGCAGGAAGACTACGAGAATGAGCGCCCACAGCCACACCTCGAAGCTGTACCCGATGACCTTGATGGTCACGTCAGTGGTGTTCTGCGCCATGAAGACCACAGCGATGATGAGAATGATGATGGCGATGACTCCGCGCGCCGAGATCCGCTTGCCCTCAGTCGCCGCCTTGCCGAATTCACTCATGTTCAACCCTTCCCGGGGCAGTTTCCCTGCCCCCGCGCCAAGTGCCCCCGACGAGGGCAGCAGCACGCAGACTATGGGAGGAGACCGCAATGTGCGAGGCCCATCCGCACGAGTCGTCCCTGGCCACCGGACATTTCTCCCTGAAACTCGACCGTTGAGGCCTCCTCCGGCGTGACCCACACGAGGTCGAGGGCGTCCTGCGACGGGGCGCAGTCGCCGGCGATCGGCACGATGAAGGCCAGGGAGACTGCATGCTGCCTCGGGTCGACGAAGCCCGTCACCGTCGGGTCCGGGAAGTACTCGACGACCGTGAAGGGCTGGGGCGACGGTGGCACCTGCGGAAGAGCCATTGCCCCGAGGTCCTTCTCGAGGTGGCGCAGCAGGGCATCGCGCACGCGCTCGCCGTGCAGGATCCGGCCGGAGACCACCGCCCGGCTGATCGTGCCGTCGGGCATGGCGCGGAGCAGCAGGCCCACCTCGGTGACCGCGCCCTGGGAGTCCGTGCGCACCGGGATCGCATCGACGTACACGATCGGCAGCCGTTCGCGTGCCGTGGCCATCTCCTGCGAGCTCAGCCACGAGCTCATGGTGTCAAGGGTGTCGCTCATGGATCCCATGCTCCCATGCAGGCCGCACTTCCCGCCGGCCCGGGACAGGGCTTAGCGTTTGCCCATGAGCAACAACACCCCCGTGACAAGCAAGAACCTCATGCCGGACGGCACCCCCTACCCGGTCTCGAAGCCGGAGTCCGAGTGGCGGCAGGAGCTGACCCCGCTGGAATACCACGTCCTGCGCGAGGCCGGAACCGAACGGCCGTTCGTCGGCGAGTACACCGACACGAAGACCGAGGGCGTCTACTCCTGCCGCGCATGCGGCGAGGAACTGTTCCGCAGCGACACGAAATTCGACTCGCACTGCGGGTGGCCGAGTTTCTTCTCCCCCCTCGCGCAGGACCGAATCGTCACCATCGAGGACAGGTCGCTCGGTTCCGTGCGCACCGAGGTCCGGTGCGCCGCCTGCGGCGGCCATCTCGGCCACGTGTTCCAGGGCGAGGGCTACGGCACCCCGACCGACCTGCGCTACTGCATCAACTCCATCTCGGTCCGGCTCGCACCTGCCGACTAGTCACGGCACACGCCAACCCATCAACCGGTCAGTCTCATCAACCGGTCAGTGCGCCCGGAACCTACGCTCCCCCGGCGCTCACCAGGAATACCCCGAGCATCGTCACGCCGACTCCCGCGTACTGCACCGGACGTAGCCGCTCCCTCAGCACCACGGCCGCGAGGATCGCGGTGACGACCGGGTACAGCGACCCCAGCACGGCGGTGGTCGACAGCAGCCCGAGGGTCGTCGCGACCCCGTATGTCACGTTTGCAGCAGCATCAAGGAGCCCGACGAACGCGAGCACCGGCAAGTCCCGGGGAGTGAGGCCGCCCTTCGAGCGGAACACGAGGATCGCGATCACGATGAGAACCATCGACGTCGCCCGCATGCCCGTCATCGTCATGAGCGCGCTCGTCTTGCTGCCCTCGGCGATCGTGATGAACATGACACCGAAGAACACGAGGGCAACGGCGGCATAGCCGAGGGGCTTGGCGGACTCGGCTCCGCTGAGCTCAGGACCAGACGCGAGCAGCACGCCGACGATGGCCGCGAGGATCCCGACGCCCTGGAGGGTCGAGGGGGTCTCGCCCTGGATGAGTCCGTACGTCACGGGGATGACCACCGCGAGTGCCACGAGCGGCGACACGATCCCCATCGGACCGATCGCAAGCGCCTGGTAGAACGCGTACATGCCGATCACACCGGCAATCGAGCCGGCAATGGCCCACGGCCAGTACGCAGGAGCGGTGCCCCACGCGCCGGTGACGGTCGCGGCCACGATGAGGCCGAGGAACCCGAAGACCTGCGACCCCAGATACACGGCGAGCGCCGGCCGTCGACGGCTCGTCATCCCGCCGACGAAGTCGCCCGCGCCCCACATGAGCGATGACGCCAGTGCCAGGAGAGCCGCCATGTTCGCTGACTGTAGGTGAGACGGTTTCGGTCGCTGACCGCGAGGTCCGAGCCCCCGGACACGGCGCGCCGACCTCCGTCCAGCACCCAACTGCGCGTAGCCTGCGGAGGTGAGGACACTGGCAGCGGGCGGGGAGTCGTTCACGCAGGCTGCGGCCCGCGTGCGCGAGGCTCGGATCCGCCCGGAGTTCCGGGTTGACGAGGCCCCAACTCCGCAGCGACTTGCCCCCTTCGCCCTTGCCCTCACCGTCGAATCCGCCATCGATGACCGCGACCCGGTGTCCGGGCGCTTCGTCCTCCTGCACGATCCCGATGGCGTCGACGAGTGGGAGGGTGATTTCCGGGCGGTCGTGTTCGCCAGGGCAGCACTCGAACCGGATCTCGTCGCCGACCCCATGCTCCATGAGGTCGGCTGGAGTTGGCTCATTGAGTCCCTCGCCGACAACGCAGCCCACGCGGCGCAGATTGGCGGCACGGTGACCGTGACAGCGGGCCAGTCATTCGGCTCGCTCAGCGACCGGCCGCGCGATGGCTTCGTCGAGATCCGGGCCTCATGGACGCCTGTCTCCATTGGCGCGACACCCGTTCATGACGTGATGGAGCGACACGTCGAGGCCTGGATCGAGCTGCTTCGGCATGCGACCGGGCTCATGCCCATGGCGCCCGGCGTCCAGCATGTCCAGCAGTCCCAGATCCACCCATCGCCGGTGCACTCCTGAGGATGCGCCGGTTCAGACGAAGGATGACGTGACAATCTCCGAGGAATCAGCCCCAGACGGGTCTGCATCCCTGACAGCATCCGAGACAGTGCCTATTCAACTAGCGCCCCTTCAGCTAGCGCCCCTTGAGCCGCGCGACGGCGTCCCCGAGGTCATCACCACCCGCGAGGCCCTCGCTGAGTACGCCTCCCGGCTCGCCACCGGCGTTGGCCCGCTCGCGCTCGACGCCGAGCGCGCATCGGGATACCGCTACAGCCAGCGCGCCTACCTCGTGCAACTGCGCCGCGATGGCGCTGGCACGGCACTCATCGACCCGATCAACCTGCCCGACCTCTCCGTCATCCAGGAAGCGACGGCCGGGGTCGAATGGATCCTCCATGCAGCGACTCAGGACCTCGCCTGCCTCGCTGAGATCGGCCTGCGCCCGACGGTACTGTTCGACACCGAGCTTGCCGGCCGACTACTCGGCAGGGAGAAGGTGGGCCTCGCCGCGCTCGTTGCCGCTGAGCTCGGCGAGGTACTCGAGAAGGGCCACGGATCGGCCGACTGGTCCCTGCGGCCGCTCACCCCCAATCAGCTGCGGTACGCCGCCCTCGACGTCGAGCTGCTCGTGGAGTTGCGCGACCGAATGCACACCGAGCTCGAGGCCTCGGGCAAGCTGGACTGGGCGCACGAGGAGTTCGCGGCGCTCGTCCACTTCGCCCCCCGCGACAGGGGCGACGACGCATGGCGGCGCACGTCAGGAATCCACCGGCTGCGCAAGGCGCGTGCCCTCGGGGTCGTGCGATCACTGTGGTTCGCGCGTGATGAGGTGGCGCGCCGCAGCGACATCGCCCAGGGGCGCATCCTTCCTGATGCCGCGATCGTGGCCGCAGCCACCGCACTGCCGGTCTCCAAGGAGGCGCTCGGTGCGCTGAAGGAGTTCAGCGGTCGCGGCCAGCAGCGCCGGTTGCCCGCCTGGTGGAGCGCGGTTTCTGCCGCCATGGCGCTGCCGGAATCAGGATTGCCCGATGTGAGCCCGCCGCCCACCGGTCCGCCGCCGCCGCGCAACTGGCCCGAGCGGAACCCCGAGGCGTTCGCGCGCCTCGAGGCCGCGAAGGAGGCGCTCGGGGTCATCCTCGAGCGCATCGACATGCCCGCCGAGAACCTCCTCACCCCCGATCTCGTGCGGCGGCTGTGCTGGGAGCCGCCCGACCCGGCCACGCAGGCTGCGATTGAGGATTTCCTCCGGGACGGCGGCGCACGGGAATGGCAGGTTGGCCTCACTGCGGCGGCCCTCGCGAAGGCCGTGTCGGTGGCGCCGTAGCCGCACTTGTTACTGACCGGTAATATGGGGGAACCGAGTCGGCAACCCAAGGGGACAGTCATGGCACAGGCACGCGATGTTGTGTTCGTCGACGGGGTTCGCACCCCGTTCGGCAAGGCCCAAGGGGCCTACCGCGAGACACGGGCCGACGACCTCGTCGTCAAGGCCATGCGAGAACTGCTCCGCCGAAATCCAAATGTCCCGCCGGCGCGCATCGACGAGGTCGCCGTTGCCGCTACGACGCAGACCGGCGATCAGGGCATGACGATCGGACGATCGGCTGCGCTCCTCGCGGGCCTGCCGAGCTCGGTCCCCGGGTACGCCATCGACCGCATGTGCGCCGGTGCCATGACCGCCGTCACGACCGTCTCGTCGGCCATCATGGCCGGGCAGATCGATCTCGCTGTCGCAGGCGGCGTCGAGAACATGTCACGGCACCCGATGGGCGAGGGAGTCGATCCCAATCCGAGATTCCTCGCCGAGCGGCTCGTCGATCCTGAGGCCCTCCTCATGGGCAAGACAGCCGAGAACCTGCACGATCGCTTCCCCTCGATAACGAAGGAGCGCGCAGATGCGTACGCCGTCGGGTCCCAGGTGAAGACCGCCAAGGCCTATGCCGAGGGCCGCATCCAGGTCGACCTCGTCCCCGTCGCCGTCCGCGACGGCGAGCAGGGCTGGGGCCTGGTCTCCGTTGACGAGGTCCCCCGTGCCGACACCACCCTGGCCGGGCTCGCCGGGCTCAAGACGCCATTTCGGCCGCACGGCCGGGTGACCGCGGGCAACAGCTCCGGCCTCACCGACGGCGCGACCGCAGCACTGCTCGCCGGTGCCGATACGGCCGCCGAACTCGGACTCACCGCGAAGATGCGCATGGTCGGGTTCGCCTTCGCCGGCGTCGAGCCGGAGGTCATGGGCGTAGGCCCGGTGCCGAGCACCGAGAAGGCACTGCGCCGGGCCGGGCTTGCCATCACCGACATCGACCTGTTCGAGATCAACGAGGCCTTCGCCGTGCAGGTCCTCGCATTCCTCGACCACTTCGAGATCGACGACGAGGATCCGCGCGTGAACCCGATGGGCGGCGCGATCGCCGTTGGGCATCCCCTCGCATCGAGCGGCATCCGGCTCATGAACTACCTCGCTCGAGACTTCGAGCACGACCCATCGGCCCGCTACGGCATCACGACGATGTGCATCGGGCTGGGCATGGGCGGGACCGTTATCTGGGAGAACCTCAACCACGGGAGTGCAGCATGACCGAGACTCAATCCGACGGCGCCCTTCCCGGCGAGGTCGTCACCCATGCGCGGGTACGGCTCGTCGACCTGCCCCTCGGGGCCGGCAGCATGGCCCTCATCACCTTGGACAACGACCGCGACCACACCCGGCCCTCGACCTTCGGCCCGGCCGGCTTGGCCTCGCTCGACGCGGCGCTCGACCAGATCATCGCCACGCCCGGAATCGTCGCGGTGGGCGTCACCGGCAAGCCATTCATCTTCGCAGTCGGCGCAGACCTGTCTGGCATCTCGCATGTGCGGGTCCGCGAGCAGGCCATTGAGATCGCACAACTCGGCCACAACGTGTTCCGCCGGTTCGGCGAACTCGATGTCCCGACCTTCGCGTTCGTCAACGGTGCCGCCATCGGCGGCGGATTCGAGCTGCCCCTGCACTGCACGTATCGCACGGTGTCGAGCGGCGCCGCCGCCCTGTCGCTGCCCGAGGTGTTCCTCGGCCTTGTCCCAGGCTGGGGCGGGGCGTGGCTCCTGCCGAACCTCATCGGGCCGGCCGACGCCATGCAGGTGATCCTCACGAATGCCATGACGATGAACCGCCAGCTCAAGCCAGCAGAAGGCCGCAAGCTCGGGATCTTCGACGCCATGTTCGAGCCGGCCGATTTCCTCGAGCAGTCCCTCGCGTGGGCCGCGCGCGTCCTCACCGGCGAGATCGTCATCACCCGTAAGGATCCCGATCGCGGCCTTTGGGACACCGTCATCGGATTCGCGCGTTCAACCCTCGATGCCCGAACCCACGGCGCCTTCAAGTCGCCGTACGCGGCACTCGATCTCATTGCGGCGGCCAAGACCTCAACGCGCGACGAGG
>JBMOKH010000372.1:0-2099 GCA_049315365.1 Candidatus Nanopelagicales bacterium | reverse complement strand
CGCCGGGGTTGAAGAGCGCGAATCCCCGCACGCCAGCGGCGGACCCGCTGTCTGTCGTGCAATGTGAGGCGGTGAGGACGAGCCGGCCGCGCAGCATTCCGCCCGTGCAGCCGGTGGGCCAGCTCGTGCCGTTGAAGGTGGCGATGCTCACGATGGCGGGGTTGCCGTTCGCCGGAGTGCCCCCGTAGACCCGGGGGACGGCCAGCGGTTGTGCGGCGGCGGCCGGGGCAAGCGAGATGGCTGGCAGCGAGACCGCTGCCGCGAGCGCAATGGTTGCGAGGAAGCCGCCCGAAAGGGCGCGCCTACGCGGCCCTGCTGCTCGAGGGGACGGACGTCGGAGTCTGCTGGGCACCATGGTGGCATAATTGTGCCACGGAATTTGACCCGCGGAATGTCGATGCCGCCCCAGCTGGCGCGGCGGCGGGTTCCTGGAGGCGCGGTCCCGGCTAGGGTCCAGCACGTGACCGCATTCGACAGCCTGTGGAGCGAACTCGAACCCATTGGCCGATACGCGGCCACCGGTGGATACCGGCGCTTCGCCTACGACCGAGCTGAGCTGGAGTGCCGCGAGTGGTTCACCGCTGCGGCGCAGGCCCGTGGGCTTGAAGTCGAAACCGATCGCAACGGCAACCTGTGGGCCTGGTGGCTGTCTGCCGGCGCGGGTGCCCATGAGCGGGCCCTCGTCATCGGATCGCATCTTGACTCGGTCCCCGACGGCGGCGCCTTCGACGGCCCCCTCGGGGTCGTCTCGTCCTTCGCAGCGATCGATGCCGCGCGTGCGAGTGGCGTCGAGCCTTCGCGTCCGGTTGCCGTCGCTGCGTTCGCGGACGAGGAGGGCGCGCGGTTCGGCATCGCCTGCGCCGGGTCTCGGCTCATGACCGGTCAGCTGCATCCGGACAAGGCGCGGGCCCTCGTCGGGCGAGACGGCGCCACGATGGCCGAGGCGATGTCCGCCGCGGGCCTTGACCCGCGTGGCCTCGGCCCCGATGAGGAGCGGCTTGCCAGGATCGGGGCATTCGTCGAGCTCCACGTCGAGCAGGGCCGTGCACTCATCGATGAGGGGGCGCCGATCGGGGTGGCGACCGCCATCTGGCCGCATGGCCGGTACCGCTTCACCTTTCGTGGCATGGCCAATCACGCGGGCACGACCCGGATGCAGGACAGGCACGACCCGATGATCGCCTTCGCCCGTGCCGCGATCAGCGCGGATTCCGCCGCGCGCATGAGCGACAGCAGGGCCACCTTCGGCCGCGTCGAGGTCGAGCCGAACGGGACGAATGCCATCCCCTCGACGATCCGGGCTTGGCTTGACGCGCGGGCGATGGACCAGCGGACCCTTGACGAACTGCTCGAGCGGGTGACCGCGGCGGCCCACGAGGCTTCGGCGGCCGGCGAAACCGAGGTCGACGTCGAGGCGGAGTCGGTGACGGCGGTGCTCGAGTTCGATGGAGCCCTGCGATCGCGTGTTGCGAGCGCCATCGCGGATGAGCGTGGCGGGCCGGCTGTCCCGATGCTGCCCACCGGTGCCGGCCATGACGCGGGGATCCTCGCGGCCGCCGGGGTCCAGACGGCGATGGTCTTCGTCCGCAATCCGACCGGAGTGTCGCACTCGCCCCATGAGCATGCCGAGCGCGACGACTGCCATGCGGGAGTCGAGGCGCTCACCGCGGTGATCCGGGACATGGCCTGATGGTCGTCTACCGGTGCGACTGGGCGTGGATTGACGGCGAGCCGCGGGCTGGGGTCGACATTGCTGTCGATGATTCTGGGCGCATTGCCTCGGTCGATTCAACGGACAGGCAGTCCCGGCCCGAGGCCACGGACCTCCCGGGCCTGGTCCTGCCCGGCTTCGCAAACGCCCATTCCCACGCATTCCACCGGGCGCTGCGAGGTCGCACCCATGGCGACGGTGGCACCTTCTGGACCTGGCGCGAGCGAATGTACGAGGTCGCGGCAGTCCTCGATCCCGACATCTACTACGACCTCGCACGCGCCTGCTACGCAGAGATGGCATTGGCCGGGGTGACATGCGTCGGCGAGTTCCATTATGTCCACCATGCGCCGGACGGATCGCCCTATGACGATCCCAACGCGATGGG
>JBMOKH010000371.1:0-2101 GCA_049315365.1 Candidatus Nanopelagicales bacterium | reverse complement strand
CGCTGCTGGTGTCGCTCAATCGGCCGGAGCCGCCGACCATCGGCAGCGTCGCCACGCTGCTGGCGATGGACCGCACGACGCTGACCGCCAATCTCAAGCCGCTGGAGCGCCGCGGCCTTTTGAAAATCGCGGTCGACAAAGACGACAAACGGAGCCGTCGGCTGATTATCACCGCCGCCGGCCGCTCGCTGTTGAAGCGCGCCTATCCTGTTTGGAAGTCCACGCATGTCGAGATCGAGTTCCTGATCGCGCAGGGCAGCGCCGATCAATTGCGCAGCGCGCTGCGCAGCCTGGCCTGATGCTCCGTCGTTGGTTGCGGCGCCTGCCCTCCGCAGGCCGAGCTTTTTTCTTTCAGGCATCTTTGTCCTCCGGCGTTGCCGGCGCGGCTTTCGCCGGCGCATCCGCAGTTGACGCATTCGCCTGCTCGGCTTTGAGCACTTGCAGATAGTCGTCGAGGCGATCGAGCCGCGCTTCCCACAGCTTGCGATATTCGGCGAGCCAGTCGTCGACGCCGTGCAGCGCCGACGCCTCGATCTTGCACGGCCGCGTCGCGGCCCCGCGTGATCAGGCCGGCGCGCTCCAGCACCTTGAGATGGCGCGACACGGCCGGCAGGCTGATCTGGAACGGCGCGGCCAGCGTCGACACCGACGTCTCGCCAAGCGCCAGCCGCGCCAGAATGGCGCGGCGTGTCGGGTCGGCGAGGGCGGCGAAAGTCGCGCTCAGGCGGTCGGCGGCGGGCTGGCTCATTTTTATTTAGCCATTCTGTTAAATAACCTATAGGTTAAATACAAACTCGAAGCCTGATCGTCAAGCAGGATTTGGAGGAGATCGCTTCTTGGAATATGATTGCAGTGATATCAATGCAATCAGCTGGGCACCCGCTTTCATGGCATCCTTGACCGTCCGGCAGATCGACGAGGCGCTGAAGCAGCAATTGCGGTTGCGCGCGGCCCGCCACGGCCGATCGGTCGAGGACGAAGTCCGCACCATTTTGCGTGAGGCGGCGAGCGACACCGAGACGCCGCCGGGCCCCGGCTCTGGCCCGATGCCGGCGGCAAAGCCGATCGCGGCCAAGCGTGTGCTGTTGATCGTCGGCGGCGGCATCGCCGCTTACAAGTCGCTCGATCTGATCCGCCGCATGAAGGAGCGTGGCCTAGCCGTGCGTTGCATTCTGACCAAGGCGGCGCAGGAATTTATCACGCCTTTGTCGGCCGGTGCGATTACCGGCGAGCGCGTCTTCACCGACCTGTTCGATCCGGCGCATGAATTCGACGTCGGCCATATTCGTCTGGCGCGCGAGGCCGATCTGATCGTCGTCGCGCCGGCCACTGCCGACCTGATGGCGAAAATGGCCAACGGCCTGGCCGGCGATCTCGCCACTGCCGTGCTGCTGGCGACGACGGCGCAGATCCTGCTGGCGCCGGCGATGAATCCACGCATGTGGATGAACAAGGCGACGCAACGAAATCTCGCGCAACTCATCGCCGACGGCGTCGCGACGATCGGACCGAACGAAGGCGAAATGGCGGAAAGCGGCGAGCGCGGCCTTGGCCGCATGGCCGAGCCTCTGGAAATCGCCGCAGGCGTCGAGAAGATTCTGAAATTGCACGGCGCGCCGCGGCCGCTCAAAGGCAAGCGCATCCTGATCACGGCCGGTCCGACGCATGAGCCGATCGATCCGGTGCGCTACATCGCCAACCGCTCATCCGGCAAACAGGGCTACGCCATCGCCATCGCCGCCGCCGCAGCAGGGGCCGACGTCATTCTGGTCAGCGGGCCGGTGAATGTGCCGAAGCCTCAGGGTGTCACCGTGATCGACGTCGAATCGGCGCGCGACATGCTGGCCGCGGTCGAGCGCGCTTTGCCCGCCGATGTCGCGATCTTCGCCGCTGCGGTCGCCGACTGGCGCGTCGCCAATGCCGGCGCGCAGAAAATCAAGAAGCAGGTCGGCGCCGCAACGCCGGATCTGGCGCTGACCGAAAATCCCGACATTCTCTCAACCGTCGCGCATCGGGCAACGGGCCGCCCCGGTCTGGTGATCGGCTTTGCCGCCGAGACCGAGAACGTGCTCGCCAACGCCAAGGCCAAGCTTGCCAAAAA
>JBMOKH010000370.1:0-2101 GCA_049315365.1 Candidatus Nanopelagicales bacterium | reverse complement strand
TCGAGGACGTCGAAGCGGTCGCCCATGACGGCGCGGCAGTGCGGGACGCCGTCGTGATCGCGGACGCCCCGGTCACCGGCGTGCATGTCGATGACCGGTAGACATCGGAGATCCGCTTGAAGAACTTCAGCGGGAACATGTAGGCCTTGAAGTCGGCCTCGTCGATAGCGCCGCGCAGCAGGTCGCCTGCCTTGGCCATGTGCTGCTCGAGTTCCGACAGGGTGATTGGACCTGTGCCACTCGGTATCAGTGCGAGCGCCTGGGCGCGGGCTTCTTCGTCGGTCGCACGTCAGACCGTCCGTGTCCCTGGGCTCCTGGCAGGGAGGTCATCCGCGGCTCCGCGGTTCGCTTCCAAGTTGGCACTTCCACGCTCCCCCTCCATCACTGACGAGATCCGTCAGTTGCCCACAGCATTAGGCACCAGACCATGTGTCTTCACCGACAGGTGGCGCAGGATCCATCTGACGGGCAAGGTGAGACCGAGGGGCTACCCTCGCTATACATGGGAGGAGGCGATCCACATGACTCAACGGGATTATCGGATTCGGATCATTGACCTCGGCTTGCCCTCCGGGCAGATCGCAGCCAGCGATCTTGCAGCGATCGCCGACGGCCTCCAGACCATCGCGCACCGGCTGGCCCGCCACTTGGCCGGAGCCAGTGGCAGGGGGCGCTCGCCCGCGATTCTCGAGAGAACCTCGCAAGTGATGGTCGTCGGACTATCCTCCGGATCAACAATCCTGGAGTGCCGGCTCGGCGACCCTGAGACGCTGGATCTGCCGCAATCCCCCGACGACGTCCTTGGGCAGCAGTTCGACGCGATAGTCGCGGGTATCGCAACAAACACACCCCCGACGAACACGCCGCCGCTGGTGGCGTCAGCGGCCCAGAAGCTCGCACGTCAACTGCGGGCAAGGTTCCCCGATGGATCGATCGAGTTCACGCTTCCCACGTCGACCGTGTCCATTGCCGTGCCTGACATCGACAGCTCGGTCTGGCAGATGAGCAAGGACATGGAAATCCAACACATTGCCGTGAGCGGTGTGCTGAACAGGATCGACTTGCGAGTCAACTCCTTCCGCATCACAGACTCCGCTGGCAATGACATTTCCTTGAACGAAGTCGCTGAGCCGGAGGACTTCGGGCCGCTCATCGGCAAGCTCGTCACGGCCGAAGGCGACGGCGAGTACGTCAACGGAAAGTTGACTGGACTAGTCGCCCCAACGATCGCCGCGTTCGACCTTCCAGAGGCGTGGCTACGTCCCGAAACGCACCACCCGATTACGGGCGGAGGGAGCTTCGGCGAAGGTGTTGACGGCGTGACCGACAGTGAGATCGAGGCCTTCTTGGCCGCCCGATGACAACGGCAGCCCAGACGCGGCCCGTTCTTGTCGACACGAATGTGGCCTCCTACATGCTCGTTAGAAGCGGCGAGCAGCGTGCCCTGTGGTCTGAACATCTACTCGGCCGCGTGTTGGTGATTGCAGTACAAACAAGGGTCGAGCTGCTCGCCCTGCCACTCACGAACAACTGGGGAGAGAGGAAGGCAAATCGGCTCGTCGAAACACTCGAGGGCCTTCCCGTGGTCCCGGTCGATGTCGAGGTCCAGCAGCGTTACGTGGCGTTAAGCGCATGGGGCCGGCGAACCGGCCACGCCATAGGGCAGCCCGCCCAAGTCGCGGACCGATGGATAGCCGCCACTGCCCTGGCACACGATCTGGAACTTGCCACACAAGACGGACACTTCGACGGAATCCCGGACTTGAAGAGACTCCCAGCAGTCTGAGGACCACCGATAGATGCTGAGAACTGGGCGGTCCAGGCGGACAGCACCAGGCGAGGGGCCACTCGTGCAGGCTCAACTGCTCCTTCCACTCGTTTGACCCGAGACTGATGAAGGGGCGGGCGTGGGCTCAGGTGATGAAGTCGTGCGGCGAGCATGCGAGACGGTCTCGCTCTCCGTTGACTTCGACGCGAGTCAGTTGCTGTAGCGGCTGGCATTTGCCACGGGAACTAGGAGTGCCGTCCGGGCCAACGACGCAGTCGCATGCCGACGATGAAGATCCAGCCGCGTTGCAGGTCCGCGGTCTTCGCGCTCTTG
>JBMOKH010000369.1:0-2107 GCA_049315365.1 Candidatus Nanopelagicales bacterium | reverse complement strand
CGGCCGTCGAAGGTGCGAAATCGAGCGCCATTCCGGCCCCGAACCCGATGACGGCGCCGGCGAGCGGGCCGTACGCGAATGCGAGCGCGATCACGGTGACGAGCAGCAGGTCGGGGGTCGCGCCGGGTAGTCCGAGTCGAGCAAGGAAAGACTGCTGGGTCACGAGCGCCAAGAACACGAGACTCACGCACAGCAGGGTCTGGCGGCCCCACATGTCAGTTGTTCCCGCCGGTCGCCGGCTCCGGGGTTGCGGCCTGCTCGACCTCCTGGCTGGGCGCCGGCGATCCAGATGGGGTGACGGTGGCCGAGGGCGAGGGGGTCGGCGAGGCCGAGCCGGATGCTAGTGACGTGGGGCTCGGCAGGACGATGCTCGGCACGGTCGGGGCCGTGGGCGCTCGGGTGGCATCGGGCAGGACGGAGTCGCGCGGGTCCTCGCGCGGGGGGCGAATGACGACACCGACAACGCCGAGGGTCGAGACGTCGGCGAAGGGGCGGATCGTCGCGATTCGGGTCAGCTGTCCGGCCGTCCCGGCCACGCTCACCACCTCACCAATCGGGATTCCTGGCGAATACGGACGCCCGCCCTTGGAACCGAAGGTGACGAGCGACTGGCCAGGCTCGAGCCCGGCGCCCGGATCGATCATCTGAAACTCGAGGGAGTCCTGCCGCCCGGTGCCCGAGAGGATGCCAATCTCACTTGTGCCGCCGACCCTAGCGCCGACCGAGATCGAAGCGTCGACGAGGAGGACGACCGTCGCGGTGTTCTTCGTCACCGACTGCACGCGGCCGACGAGACCCTGGCCGTTGATGACGCTCATGTCGCGCTGGATGCCGTCGGCGTTACCCGCATCGATGGTGATGGTCCACGCGAACTCCTGAGCCGGCCCGACAGCGACGACCTCTGCGGGGACGATCCGGTAGCGGCCAACCCCGGAGACCCGAAGCAGGCCATCGAGCTGCTCGGCGCGTGCGCGGTCTGCTGCCGAACGCTCGACGAGAAGGCGCAGCTCGTCGTTCTCCGCTGTGAGTCCTGCGATCCGCTCACGCTGATCCCCCCAGGTACCCCACCAGTCGCGCACCCCGAGGAAGGGGCTGAAGATCACGCTGCCGACCTGCTCACCGCCCCCGACCGCCCCGCTCATGGCGGAGCGGAAGCTCGTGAACGGTCCCTGGCCCCCTCTCAGGTCCAAGATGACGAAGGTCAGGGTCGTGATGAACAGGGCCGCGAGCACGAGTCGGGTGCGGCGCGAAAACATCTGCTCATTCTCCCGACTCGTGCAAAGCGGTGGATCCTCGGCCCATGCTGTTCAGGGCTAGCGACGAGGCTCCGACACGAGGACCTGCTGAAGTGCATCGAACTCCTCGACGCACTTGCCCGAGCCGAGCACGACGCAGTCGAGCGGACGATCGGCGATGAGGATCGGCATTCCGGTCTCGTGGCGCAGTCGCTCATCGAGGCCCTTGAGCAGCGCACCACCACCGGTGAGGACGACGCCGCGGTCCATGATGTCGCCCGAGAGTTCCGGCGGGGTGCGGTCCAAGGTCGCCTTGACGGCATCGACGATCGCGTTCACCGGTTCGTCGATGGCCCGCCGGATTTCCTCGGCGGTCACGACGATGGTCCGCGGCAGGCCGGTGACGAGGTCGCGGCCGCGGATCTCGGCGTGCGGCTCGTCCGGCGCCGGGAATGCCGAGCCGATGGCGACCTTGATCTCCTCGGCCGTGCGCTCCCCGAGCATAAGGGAGTACTCCTTCTTCATGTACTGGATGATCGCGTTGTCGAGCTCATCGCCACCGACGCGGACCGAGAGGCTGCAGACGATGCCGCCGAGTGAGATGACGGCCACCTCGGAGGTTCCGCCGCCGATGTCGACGACCATGTTGCCCATCGGTTCGTGCACGGGCAGCCCGGCGCCGATCGCGGCGGCCATGGGCTCCTCGATGATGAAGACCTTGCGTGCGCCAGCGGCGTAGCCGGCGTCCTTCACCGCACGCTGCTCGACCCCCGTGATGCCCGAGGGAACGCAGATGATGAGGCGCGGCTTGGCCAGATGACGACGCTTGTGGACCTTCTGGATGAAGTAGCGGAGCATGCGCTCAGTGGTGT
>JBMOKH010000368.1:0-2107 GCA_049315365.1 Candidatus Nanopelagicales bacterium | reverse complement strand
GCAAATCCTGCTCGATGAGGAGCAATACGCCCGGCTGACCCAACGGGCAAAGGCGCAGGGGCGCAGTGTCGGGGCCTTGATCCGTGAAGCCGTCGATCACATGTGGACAGGGACCGATATCCGCAAGGCTGCATTGCTCGACGCGAATCTCGCTGACGGGCCGATGGCGGTGCCCAAGCCAGCAGATTTGGCCCTCGAACTCGATGAAATCCGTGGCTCTCGATTTTCGGACTCCTGATGCTCGTCCTTGATACCTCGGTCCTGGTCTACGCAACAGGCGCAGACCACCCGCTTCGTGAGCCGGCGGTTCGACTCCTGCGCGATGTCGTTGCGTCTCGCGTCAGTGCGACCACCACGCCGGAAGTGTTGCAGGAATATGCGCAGGTGCGGGCTCGTCGCCGTGACCGCGCCGACGCCTTCGCGCAAGCGGAGCGGTTCGCCGAGCTCCTCGGACCGCTTACCCTCGTCGTACCCGCGATGTGCTCGAAGGCTTGCGCATCTGGTCGCAAACGTCATCGTTAGGCGCCTTCGACTCGGTCGTCGCAGCCGTCGCGATCGCCCATGGTTGGGAAGCTGTCTCCGCAGATCGGAATTTCAGTTCGGTTACCGGGCTGCAGTGGATTGACCTAGCGAGCTATTGCCGCCGCAGTCCCGTCACTGGCGCTCCGCGACTACGCAGCCACCAACAGTCCAGGTGATCCCCGATCAACAGAAGCGAGCACCCTCGGTCAAGATGAACGAATCGAGCCTCACGTGAGCGCCTTTCGTTCATTTCACCCGGAATCTGGGTGAAATGAACGAGGGGGGTGGGGGTTAGGCCGGGACTCGGATGAGGAGGGCGTCGCCCTGACCGCCTCCGCCGCAGAGCGCGGCTGCGCCGGTGCCGCCGCCTCGGCGCTGCAGTTCGAGGGCTAGGTGCAGGACGATGCGCGCACCTGACATTCCGACCGGGTGGCCGAGCGCAATCGCCCCGCCATTGACGTTCACGATGCTGGCATCGACGCCCAGTGCCCGCATCGAGACGACGCCGACCGCGGCGAAGGCCTCATTGATCTCGAGCAGGTCGAGGTCGGAGACCGCAATGCCCTCGCGGGCGCAGGCCTTCTTGATGGCGTTCGCTGGCTGCTCCTGCAGGGAGGCGTCCGGGCCGGCCACGACCCCGTGAGCGCCGACGACCGCGAGCGGGGTCAGGCCTAGCTCGGCGGCCTTGCGCCGGCTCATGACGACGACAGCCGCAGCGCCGTCAGAGATCTGCGAAGCACTGCCCGCTGTGATGGTGCCGTCCTTGGCGAAGGCCGGACGCAGCTTGGCGAGGCCCTCAGCCGTGGTGTCGGCGCGGATGCCCTCGTCGTCGGTGACCATGATCGGATCGCCCTTGCGCTGCAGGACGGCGACCGGGGCGATCTCGGCGGCGAAGAGGCCCGCCTCCTGGGCGTGGGCGGCGCGCTGATGCGAGGCGGCCGAGAAAGCATCCTGGTCCTCACGGGTGAGGTCGTAGCGGGCATTCGCCCGTTCAGTGCTCTCGCCCATGCCGCACTCGTCGATCGCGCAGGTGAGCGCATCGAAGGCCATCGAGTCGACCATCGTCCAGTCGCCGTACTTGACGCCCGTGCGCGAGCCCATGAGCAGGTGCGGGGCGTTGGTCATCGACTCCATCCCGCCGGCCACGATGCAGTCGAACTCGCCCGCGCGAATGAGCTGGTCGGCGAGAGCGATCGCATCGATACCGGACAGGCACACCTTGTTGATCGTGAGCGAGGGGACGTCCATCGAGATGCCCGCGTTGATGGCTGCCTGACGCGCCGTCATTTGGCCCGCACCCGCCTGCAGCACCTGGCCCATGATCACGTATTCGACATCGGAGGCCGCGACTCCGGACTTCTCGAGGGCCCCGGCAATGGCGACTCCGCCGAGATCAGTTGCTGAGAATGAGGACAGGGAGCCGAGTAGGCGCCCCATCGGCGTGCGCGCTCCCCCGACGATGACCGAACCGTTGTCGAACGACATGCCTGACTCCCTTGCTTGCGCGACCATGATCGCGGCTGGTTTCTCGCCTTCAGCGGCGACTGGCTATCCACACATCGACGCGGCTCACGAAGTCGAGGAC
>JBMOKH010000367.1:0-2115 GCA_049315365.1 Candidatus Nanopelagicales bacterium | reverse complement strand
TGCACCGCCTACCCGCGCTTCGTCGTCCAGCGCAGCATGTTCGCCGACTTCCTCCAGGCCTACCTGCCGGTCGTCGAGAGCCTGCGCTTCGGCAACCCGCTCGCAGTCGAGAGTGAGGACCTGCCGTTCCCCGAGCTCGACTTCGGCCCGGTCATCAGCGCGGCGAAGGCCACCGAACTGCGCCAGAACTTCGACGACGCAGTCCGCGGCGGCGGGATCCCGATCGTCCATCGCACGCTGCGCGACGGCAAGTTCCTCCCGCACCAGGACACCTCCGCGTACGTCGCACCCGCTTGCGTGCTCCAGCCGCCCACCTCGTGGGCGCTGCATCACAGCGAGCCGTTCGGTCCGCTCGACTCGATCGTCATCGTCGACACCGAGGCCGAGTTCCTCGCCGCGATGAACGCGAGCAACGGGTCGCTCGTCGGCTCCATCGCGACCGATGACCACGAGTTCGCGCACCGCGTGGGCGATGAGCTTCAGTCCTTCAAGATCGGCATCAACGCACCCCGCTCCCGTGGTGACCGCGATGAGATCTTCGGCGGCAAGGGCGCTTCCTGGAAGGGCGCGTTCGTCGGTGGCGACCTGCTCGTCCAGGCTGTCACGGTTCCCGCTGACGGCTCCGACGAGACCCTCTACGGGAATTTCCCGTCGTACTCGCTGTACCCGCCGTCGTCGGGTCTCGTCGTACCCGCCTGACCCGCGGGGCTTGCTTCTCTCGGCGGACGCCGCGTAGGACGGACGTTGCTCGCGGCTCACGCCGCAGAGGACGGGCGTTGCTTGCGGCGGCCGCCGGGTAGGGTCATGGCCGTGCTCATTGCCATCGCCACCTGTGCCGAACTGCCCGATCTCGACGAGGACGAGCGCAGGCTCATCGATGCGCTGCTCGAGCTTGGCGCCGAAGCCCAGCCAGCCGTATGGGACGACCCGTCGATCGACTGGGGCTCCTTCGACGCGGTGATCTTGCGCGCTACGTGGGACTACTCGCGGCGGCTTGAGGAGTTCATTGCGTGGACGCGGCGCGTGGCGTCCGTCACCGCCCTGCTGAATCCGGCCGACATCGTCGAGTGGAACACCGACAAGCGCTACCTCAGCGACCTTGCAGCCGCGGGCGTGCCGATCGTGCCAACCGCATTCCTTGAGCCGAGCGTCCTCCCCGGGTCGGCGGCTGATCCGATCGCCTGGGCTCCGCCCGCAGGGTTCGCTGAGTTTGTCGTGAAGCCGGTCGTCTCGGCAGGCTCGCGCGACACGATGCGTTACTCACCTGCGACCTCGGGCGACGCGCCCGATCTCCACGTCCGACGACTCCTCGCAGCGGGGGAGGCGGTGATGATCCAGCCGTATCTTGAGGCCGTCGACACCATCGGCGAGACCGCGCTCGTGTTCATCGGCGGGGAGTTCTCGCACGCGATTCGCAAGGGGCAGATGCTGCGGCGTGACACCGAGGGCGAGAAGGTTGCCGGCCTGTATGTCATCGAGGACATCAAGCCGCGAGCCGCGTCGCCGGCCGAGCGCGCGGTGGCCGACGCCGCGCTCGCTGTGATCCCCGGTGGCTTGGATCGCGTCCTCTATGCGCGAGTCGACCTCATCCCTGACGCGTCCGGCGCTCCCGTCGTCCTCGAACTCGAGCTCACTGAGCCGTCACTCTTCTTCCAGCATGACCACACTGCCGCACCTCGGCTTGCGGCCGCCATCCTTGCGCGGCTCTAGAGCAAGCGGCGGCTACGCGGACTGCTGGATCGACTCGTAGTAGGCGAGTTCGCGGGCCTTGCGCGGGAACACGATGATGACGAGCAGCAGTCCGATGACCGTGAGCACGAGCGCGGCGCCGATGGCAAGCGACTTGCCGTCGGTGAAGGCCTGAGCCGCGGCTGCCATGAGCTCGCTCGCCGAGGCCTGCGGGTAGGACGCCGCGATCTGCTCGGCGCCCGCGTAAGAGGACGTGATCTGATCCGCCGCGTTGTCGCTGAGCTTTGACGCCTGGTCGGCGGGCAGAGCGGCGAAGGCATTGGTGAGGCTCGCGGCATAAGCGGTCGCGAGCAGCCCGCCCATGATGGCCTGGAGGATCGCGCCGCCGAAGTCGCGGGTGAGATCGAGGAAGGCCGAGCCCATGCC
>JBMOKH010000366.1:0-2118 GCA_049315365.1 Candidatus Nanopelagicales bacterium | reverse complement strand
CCTACTGGGACAATCCATCGCGCATGTGGTGAAGACTCCCTGAAATGGACCGTGTGTACACGGTAGTGCTCGCGCCCGCCGTTCTCTGTCCGCCCCGTCCGGGCCTTCTCACGAGTCAGCGATTCGCCCGTCCCCGTCGCATGAATCCAAACTCCTGGTCGACGGAAAGGGGTCGGCCTCACTCCACGGAGTCCGGCCCCCAGGTTACGAAGCCGTTCACTGGAGCGACGTTGGCGAGCGCAATGCTCCAGACCGCGAGATCTTGGAGCATGTGCACCGCAACGGGCAGGTCATCCTCACTCAGGATCTGGACTTCGGGACCCTCCTCGCTGTTGGGGCCTGGCGACACCGAGCGTGATCCAGTTCCGCGCCCAAGCAGTCCTGCAGAGTGATGTTGGAGAGCAACTTCTGGCCTCCTTGGAGGTAACGCGCTCTCATCTCGAGACCGGGGCGCTGGTCACGGTGGATCCGGTCGGGCATCGGGTCACAGTTCTACCCATCAGCATCGGTGGTGCTTAGGTCCGGACGGATCATTCACCGAATCTACGGATGGATCCTCGCCCTTTCGCTGGCGATCGAGCAAGAGTTGGCCTTCGGCCACGCTACGTTGGCCGAACACCGGTCAGGTGCGCTGCACACACCCTGATGGTCAGCGCTTCCCTAGACTGAACGTGTGACAGCTTCCCCGGAGCGCGACGAGCAGCAGCGGCACGCCGCCTTGGTCAAGGATCTAATGGCCCGCTGGCCAGAGAACCGCATCGAGCCCTCGCTGACCCGTATTGCGTCCGTTGTCGAACTCCTCGGCGACCCGCAGCGCACCTACCCCGTCATCCACGTGACCGGCACGAACGGCAAGACAACCACGTCGCGTGTCATCGAGTCGCTGCTGCGCCAATTCGGGCTGCGCACAGGCCTGTTCACCTCACCCCACCTTCTCGACGCACGTGAGCGAATCTGCTTCGACGGCCAGCCGATCTCCCCGGCGAGGTTTGCGCGAACGTGGCAAGACATCAAGCCGTATGTGGAGCTCGTCGACTCCCGATCCCTCGCCGACGGCGGGATCGCACTTTCCTTCTTCGAGGTGATGACGGCGATGGCGTTCGCCTCATTCGCAGACGCGCCCGTCGACGTCGCGATTGTCGAGGTTGGCATGGGCGGGGCATGGGATGCGACAAATGTGGCCGAGGGCAGCGTATGCGTCATCACCCCGATCGGCATGGACCACACCGAATACCTGGGCGAGACCATCGAGGAGATCGCCACGGAGAAGTCAGGGATCATCAAGGCCGGCTCGCAGGTGATCCTGGCGGAGCAGGGCCTTGCCGCCGCGGAGATCCTGCTTGCCCGGTGCGCGCTCGACGGTGCAACCTTTGCGCGCGAGGGCATCGAGTTCTCAGTCGAATCCCGAGATGTCGCCATCGGCGGTCAGATGCTCACGATTCAGGGACTGCACGGCAGATATGAGGACCTGTTCGTGCCGCTGTTCGGAGACCATCAGGCGCAGAATGCGTCTGTCGGCCTCGCGGCAGTGGAGGCCTTCCTCGCAACCGACGTACAACTCGACGTCGAGACGGTGCGAGAGGGATTCTTGATGGTGAGCTCACCGGGCCGACTCGAAATCGTCCGTCGAAGCCCGACCGTCATCGTCGATGCCGCCCACAATCCGCACGGTGCGGTTGCACTCGCCGCGGCTGTTGCGGAGTCATTCGACTTCGAGTCGTTGGTCGGGGTCATCGGCATTCTCGGGGAGAAGGACGCCCAGGGCGTCCTCATCGCACTCGAGCCGGTGCTCGACCATGTGGTCGTGACGACCCCGACTTCCGTTCGTGCTCTGCCCGCGGAGGACCTCGCGGTTATCGCCTGCGACATCTTCGGCGAGGAGCGGGTGTGGATCGAGCCGCAGCTCGCCGATGCCCTCGACCGTGCCGTGACGTTGGCCGAGGAGGTCAATGACTATGGCGGTGCAGGAGTTCTCGTCACCGGCTCGGTGGTGCTCGCCGGCGAGGCGAAGCGGCTCATGGCACGCGGGCCCCGTTCGTGATAGGTCTGTACCCATGAAAGTTCTGTGCTCATCAGTCCTCGCGATCGAGGCGATCGTGGTGTTCCTTTCGAGCCTGG
>JBMOKH010000365.1:0-2120 GCA_049315365.1 Candidatus Nanopelagicales bacterium | reverse complement strand
GGGAGAGGCACACTCGAACCAGCCCCGTTGGTTCACCTCCGATGAACGACTTCCTTCATGAAAGGCTCAACCGATGAACGACGGCAATTTCCTGTGGACCCTGCTGATCATTTTCTTCATGGTCTTCTACTTCATGCTCCTGTTCATGGTCCTGCTCGACATCTTCCGCGACCACAAGATGAACGGCTGGGTCAAGCTCCTGTGGATCGTCGCACTTCTCTTCTTCCACTTCATCGCGCTGTTCATCTACGTCATCTTCCGCGGCAAGGGAATGGCCGAGCGCCAGCAGTCCGCTGCGATTGAGAACCAGGAAGCGCGTCAGGCCTACATCCAGTCGATGGCCGGCACGAACCCGACCGAGCAGATCTCCTCCGCCAAGGCACTCCTTGACGCGGGCACGATCACGCAGGCCGAGTTCGACAGCCTCAAGGCGAAGGCTCTCGCCTAACCGTTCGTGAGCAAGGTCGAAAGGCCGGGTGCTGCGCAGTTCGCAGCACCCGGCCTTTCGACATGGAGGGGATCGTTGGCTCGGTCGGTCAGCGCATACGCATTCGGAGCTTCTTCGCAGGCGGCGGCCCGGTGAGGATGAACTCGCGCCGCCAGAATGCCTCTGGGCCGAGCACGGGTTGGACGGGGTGTCCGCCGCCGCTGATGCCAGGTGGGGCCGAGATCGCGGTTCTGGCCGACGCACCGGTTTCTTGGCCGGCCCAGAGCAACGAACGCGGTGCCCGCGCAGCCGAGTCGCCGGCCCGATCGCCGCTCATGGAGTCTCCGGGGAGACGGACAGCCAACGGCTGAACTGGGCGATGAACTCCCCGCGGTCACTGAGATGGTCGAGCCTATCGAGGACGATCGCATCATCGACTCCGACGTACTCGTGGACGAGGACATTGCGAAATCCGACGGCCATGCGCATCCGATCCGCAGTGCCCGGATCTAGGATTCCGCGCTGCCCGAGGGCGCCACTCGCGGCGCGCAGGAGTCGGATGACCCGCACCTCATCGACCACGTGCTGCCCCCTCGAGGAACTCGCGGTGGGAGCGGTCGATTCGATACTTCTCGTCGGAGTAGACCTTGCGAGTCTGCGACTCCCAGCGAACGCGGTCGACAGGGCTGTCGTCGAAATAGGCCGCGACGTCGTAATCCGAATCGGCCCGCGCTGAGCCGGATGCTCGACTGCCGTGCAGGTACGCGAACTCGGCGCCGCATGCCCGCAATTGCTCCACGGCGCAGTCGATGATCGATGCGTCCATGGAGTGATGATTGCATGCTTCCTCGGGTGAGTCAGGTGCGGCTCTTTTGCCTCGCTGGCGAGCAGGCGCGCCCCGCAACGGTTGCCTGGCGGTGAACTGGCGGCGACGCCGAGCAGCGCCCCGTCTTGCGCTGAGGCGCTGAGTGGGAAACCATGAGACCAATGCTTGACGGAGCACCTCACCTGCGAATTGGAGCGAACATGCCAAGGATCGTGACGCTGATCATCGGGGCACTGCTCATGGCCATCGGGGTGGTGTGGTTCTTCCAGGGCATCGGCTCTCTCGCCGGAAGTCCGATGACGGGAGTGAGTTTCTGGGCGTTTGCAGGCGTTGTCTCGTTCGTGGTCGGGCTGTTCGTGCTGTTGCGCGGGATCAAGGGTCGTCGGACGTCTCAGGACGGCTGAGTGTCACACCCTCCTGCAAGAGTGGCGTTGCGACGGAGTGCCGGTCGCGATAACCCAAGGAGGTCCATGTCCAGCAAGATCACGGTTGACCCGCACGTCCTGCTCACGGAGAAGTACAGCGAGGCCGTGCTCTACGCATCCACGTTGCACCGGGGTCAGACTCGCAAGGGCAATGACATCGCCTATGTGTCGCACCTGCTCGGAGTATCGTCCCTCGTTCTCGAGGCGCGTGGTGATGAGGCTCAGGCGATCGCTGCCCTGCTGCACGATGCAGCCGAGGACCAGGGTGGGGAGCCCACCCTCGACGTCATCAAGGAGAAGTTCGGCGCGCGCGTTGCCCGCATCGTCAAATCCTGCAGCGATTCGCTGGCCGAGAACCCCGATGAGAAGGCATCCTGGCTCGTTCGCAAGACCGAGCACATCGCGAAGCTGGCCGTTGCCGATGACGACGTCATCATCGTGG
>JBMOKH010000364.1:0-2122 GCA_049315365.1 Candidatus Nanopelagicales bacterium | reverse complement strand
ACCTATGACCCACGTCGATTCTGCACCTATGACCCACGTCGATTCTGCGATGCTCCGGGCGCCGCTGGCGCACCGTTAGGCTGGCGGCCGTGATTGACCCGTCGATTCTCCGAAATGATCCCGATCTGCTGCGCGAGTCCCAGCGCCGTCGCGGCGAGGACGTCACCGTCATCGACCGGCTCGTTGACGCTGACGCCGCGAAGCGAGCGGCCGGCCTGCGGTTCGATGAGCTGCGATCGGCACAGAAGGAGATCGGCAAGCAGATCGGGCCCCTGCAGGGATCGCTGAAGAAATCCCCTGACCCCGCGCGCCAGGCCGAGCTCGACATCCTCATGGAGCGCGCGAGCGCGCTGGCCGACGACGTCAAGGCGGCGAGCGCTGAGGCAGACGAGGCCGAGGCCCTCGCCGCGCAGCTCTGGCTGCAGGTGAGCAATGTCGTGAGCCTGGAGTCGCCCGTGGGCGGCGAGGCCGACTTCACCGTCATCGAGCACGTCGGCACCCCTCGTGACTTCGCCGCGGAGGGCTTCGAGCCGCGTGACCACCTCGACATCGGCGAGCTCCTCGATGCGATCGACGTCGGCCGCGGCGCGAAGGTCTCGGGCTCGCGCTTCTACTACCTCAAGGGCTTGGGCGCGCAGTTGGAGTTCGCGCTCCTCAACCTCGCGATGCAGCAGGCCGCCGAAAATGGCTTCATTCCCATGATCACCCCGAGCCTGGTCCTGCCGTCGGCGATGGAGGGCACCGGTTTCCTCGGCCAGGCGGCCGAGAATGTCTACCGGATCGAGTCCGACGACATGTACCTCGTCGGGACGAGCGAGGTTCCGCTCGCCGCCTACCACTCCGACGAGATCATCGACGTCGCCGACCTCCCGCTCCGCTACGCCGGCTGGTCGAGCTGCTTTCGCCGCGAGGCCGGCTCGTACGGCAAGGACACCCGCGGCATCATCCGGGTCCATCAGTTCGACAAGGTCGAGATGTTCGTGTTCACCACGCCGGAGGACGCCCAGGCCGAGCATGCCCGGCTCCTGCAGTGGGAGAAGGACTTCGTCGACTCCCTCGAGATCCCCTACCGCGTCATCGACGTCGCAACCGGCGACCTCGGGTCCAGCGCCGCACGCAAGTTCGACATCGAGGCCTGGATCCCCACCCAGCAGGCCTACCGCGAGATCACGAGCACCTCGAACACGACGGAGTTCCAGGCACGCAGGCTGAAGATCCGCCTGCGCGACGAGCAGGGCGTGCGCCCGCTCGCGACCCTCAACGGGACCCTGTGCGCGATGCCGCGCATCATCGTCGCGATCCTTGAGAATCACCAGCAGCCCGACGGTTCGGTCGTTCTCCCACAGGCCCTTCGCCCGTTCCTCGGTGGAAAGGCCGCGTTCACCCCGAAGGCGTAGCATCAGGCCATCATGACGATTTCCCCCGCCCTCGTGCCGCCACGTGTGTCAGCAGCGTTTTTCGAGGACCGCCCGTTCCCGGAGTTACTCGCACTCGACATCGATGACACGATCGTGACGCACCTCGGAGCGGTGAATGAGCGGGTGGTCGAGGCGGTCGGACGAGCCACGGATGCCGGCATCAATGTTGTGCTGTCCACCGGCCGGACCATCTCGACGACCGCCCCAATCGCCCGGGCCCTCGGACTTGACGGCTGGGCCGTGTGCAGCAACGGCGCACTCCTCGCCATGGTCGAGCCCGAGACCATCGTTGAGACCGTCACCTTTGACCCACGTTCGATCCTCGATCGCATCGTCACCCTCCTACCGGACGCCGTCTATGCCGTCGAGGACACCCACGGGGTCTTCCACGCGACCCGCATCTTCGGAGCCGGGTCACTCGGGCTCTCACTTCGCGAGGTGCCATTCGAGCACCTCCTCACCGATCCAGTTGTTCGCCTCGTGGTCCGCAGTGATGAGCATGTCGAGACCGGGTTTGGCGAGATCGTCGAGCAGATGGGTCTGCACACCGTCATCTTCGGCGTCGGCGACACTGCCTGGATGGACATCGGCCCGACGGGGGTGAGTAAGGCGACGATGCTCGCCAAGCTTTGCACCCGCCTCGATGTCAACCCGGCACGCACCGTGGCGGTTGGCGACTCGTGGAACGACATCGACATGCTCGC
>JBMOKH010000085.1:0-9440 GCA_049315365.1 Candidatus Nanopelagicales bacterium | reverse complement strand
CCTTTACTCCCGCGGCACTGGCGTCCTTCATGCAGTGCGCGGCGGTGATGATCCAGGTGCTCGCGATGAGTGATCCCCCGCATAGGGATCGGTCATTGATGAGGAGGAGGACCTGCCAGGGGTTCTCGGATGCACCGCTCGGCGCACCTCCGATGATGCGGGGGGCGATCTCCCGGGCCGCGGCTACAGCCGGCGGTGCCTGCGCCACGGCAGTCGCAGCGACGAGGCAAAGAGCGAGGATTCCCGCTCGTAGGGCCGCGATTACCGGTGAGCGCCACATGATGCAACTATTGTCACACGGCTTCATCAGAGCTTGGTGCGAACCTCATCAGAGTTCTGCGCGAACGCCCTTTCCGAGCACGACGACGCCGCCATCGCTCACCGTGTAGAGCCCCCGATCCCGTTCGAGATCCACGCCGATCTGCGCACCGTCGGGGACGACGACATTCTTGTCGAGGATCGCCCGGCGCACGACAGCGTTCTTGCCGATGCGGACACCCGGCATGAGCACGCTGCCCTCGACATATGCCCCCGAGTCAACGGCGACGCTCGAGGCGATCACCGAGGTGCGCACGTGGGCCCCCGAGATGATCGTCCCTGCACCCACCATCGACTCGTGGGCATTGCCGCCCTGGATGAACTTGGCCGGCGGAAGTGGCGGCAGGTGCGTGAGGATCGGCCACTTGCGGTTGTAGAGATTGAAGATCGGGTGGACGGAGACGAGGTCCATGTGCGCATCGTGGTAGCTGTCGAGGGTTCCGACGTCACGCCAGTAGCCCTTGTCGCGGTCAGTAGCCCCGACCACGACGTTCTCCGCGAAGTCGTAGACATTGGCTGCACCCGAAGCCGTGAGCATGGGGATGATGTTCGTGCCCATGTCGTGGATCGATGACGTATCGGCTGCGTCGGCCTTGAGCGCTTCGAGGAGGACGTCCTTCGTAAAGACGTAGTTGCCCATCGAGACGAAGCAGTGGTCTTCGTCGCCCGGGATCGTTGGCGGGTCCGCCGGCTTCTCGAGGAAGTTCGTGATTCGAACGCCGTCTTCGGCGGTCTGGATGACCCCGAAGTCGCTCGCCAGCGCCTTCGGCATCCGGATGCCGGCGACCGTGACCCCGGCCCCGGAGTCAACATGAGCCCGGATCATCTGCATCGGGTCCATGCGGTAGACGTGGTCGGCGCCGAACACGACGACCACCTCAGGATCCTCGTCGTAGACAAGGTTCAGGCTCTGGAAGATCGCATCCGCGCTGCCGGTGTACCAGCGGGGGCCGAGGCGCTGCTGGGCTGGCACGGGCGTGACGTAGTCACCGAGGAGGATCGGCATGCGCCACGTCTGGGTCACGTGCCGGTCGAGCGAGTGCGACTTGTACTGGGTGAGCACGCATACGCGCCGCAAACCGGCATTGATGAGGTTCGACAGGACGAAGTCAATGAGTCGGTACGACCCTCCGAAGGGCACCGCCGGCTTCGCACGATCGGCGGTGAGCGGCATGAGTCGCTTGCCCTCGCCGCCAGCCAGGACCATGGCCAACACATGCGGATCTGATGTCACCTTAGAACCTTAGACCCGGAGCGGCTCCGATGCTGGCGCATTGATCGACGCACATTGCCTATGCTCGCCCAATGCGCATCGGACTCCTCACCCGCGAATGGCCCCCGGACGTTTACGGCGGGGCGGGGGTTCATGTTGAGCAGCTCGTCATCGAGCTGCGGCGGCTGACGCCCGTCTATGTCCACTGCTTCGGGGCCCCCCGCCCCGACGCCACGGCGCATCCGGTCCCGGTCGAATTGCACGGGGCGAACAGCGCCCTGCAGACCCTCGGCGTCGATCTCGAGATGGTTATGGCGACGGCAGATCTCGATGTCCTCCACTCACATACCTGGTACACGAACTTCGCCGGCCACGTCGGCTCGCTCTTCCATGGCGTGCCGCATGTCATCACCGCCCACTCCCTCGAGCCGATGCGACCGTGGAAGGAGGAGCAGCTCGGCGGTGGCTACCGCGTCTCGTCCTGGGTCGAGCGCACCGCGTACAACGACGCTAGCGCCGTCATCGCGGTCAGCCATGGCATGCGTGATGACGTCCTCCGCTCCTACCCGACCGTCGATCCGAGCCGTGTCCATGTCGTCCACAACGGCATCGACACCAACCTCTACCGGAAGGACACGGACACGACGGCCCTCGTCGAGCACGGCATCGACCCCGATCGGCCATTCGTCCTCTTCGTCGGGCGGATCACCCGGCAAAAGGGCCTCGTCCACCTACTTCGGGCGGCCCAGCAGTTCGATGACGACCTCGTGCTCGTGATGTGCGCATCAGCAGCTGACACCCCCGAGATCGAGGTCGAGACCGCGTCGGCCGTGCGGGAGTTGCGCGCGGTTCGCGGGCACGACAGCGTCGTCTGGATCGAGCAGCAGGTACCGCGGCCGGCATTGATCCAGTTGTTCAGCCATGCAGTGGCCTTCGTCTGCCCGTCGGTGTACGAGCCCCTGGGCATCGTCAACCTCGAGGCGATGGCATGCGAGACCGCGGTCATCGCGAGTGACGTCGGAGGGATTCCCGAGGTGGTCGCCGATGGGGTGACCGGCGTCCTCGTCCACTACGACGCCGCCGACCCTTCCGCTTTCGAGAACGACTTCGCCGCCGCCGTGAATTCAATCGCCGGCGACCCGGCCCGTGCCGCGCAGATGGGCCGCACCGGCCGAGAGCGGGCGGTTGCCCACTTCGGCTGGGACGCGATAGCCGAGCAGACGATTGACGTCTACCGCGCTGCCCTCGAGCAGTGAGCGACCTCGCCGAGCCCCTATCCGGCATCTCGCTCACCCGCAGGGCGAGCCCCGCGAAGGGCTACGTGCTCTACCTGCTCGCGGCAACCTGCTTCGCACTGAACGGGACAGTGTCGAAGTCGATCCTCACAAGCGGCATCGACTCGGCCCGACTCTCGCAACTGCGCGTGACCGCTGCCTTTCTGATCCTCCTCGCCTTCGTCGCGTTGAGTCGGCCCGCGGCCCTTCGAATTCGACGGCAAGAGATCCCGGTGCTCCTCGCCTACGGCATCCTCGGCGTCGCCATGACCCAGTGGCTCTACTTCGTGTCCATCGAGCGCCTACCGGTCGGGGTCGCGCTCCTCATCGAGTTCACCGCGCCGATCATGGTCGCCCTGTGGTTCCGCTTCGGCATGCGCCAGCCGACCCGCAAGCTCGTCTGGGCGGCCCTCGTGCTCGCGCTCGTCGGCCTGGCGATGGTCGCCCAGGTCTGGCAGGGGTTCACCCTGAATGCGCTCGGCGTGGTAGCCGGCTTCGGCGCCGCGGCAGCCCTCGCCATCTACTACGTTCTGGGCGATCGGCAGGTCCATCAGCCCGAGCCTCGCGACGCGGTCTCGCTCACCATGTGGGGGTTCGGCGCGGCAAGCCTGTTCTGGGTCATCTTCCAGCCGTGGTGGTCCTTCCCGTGGAGTGCCCTCGGGGGGTCGGGGTACCCGCTCGGCAGCGAGGGCCTGCCCGTGCCGCTCTGGATCCTCTGCACCTCCATGGTCGTGCTCGGCACCGTGGTCCCGTTCTGGCTCGTGGTCGTGGCTCTCCATCACATTCGCGCATCACAGGCATCCGTCGTCGGGATGACCGAGCCGCTGCTCGCCATCTTCATCGCGTGGTTCGCCTTGGGCGAGTCGCTCACCGCCATCCAGATCGCCGGTGCGGCCGTGGTGCTGACCGGGGTACTCCTCGCCGAGCGATCCCGCTAGGAGCACATCGCGTCCCACCAGGATTGACCCCCTCATGGGTTATGTACATACTTATGTGCATGGCGAAGAACATTGCACTGGCACTCGTCCGGCAGGACCTATCCGGCATCGTCGACGAAGTTGCAACGACACATGAACGCGTCGTCGTCACCCGACATGGTGAGCCGGCAGCGGTACTCATCGCTATCGATGACCTCGAAGCCCTCGAGGAAACTCTTGAAATCCTTGCGGATGCCGCCTTGGTCACGGCAATCCACCGATCATTAAAGTCGACGAAGCGATACTCGATGACGCAGGTACGTGACCGGCTCGCTAAACGATCTCCCGCATGAAATATGAGGTCTCATTCACCGGTGGCGCACTCCGTGATCTGGAAGCTCTTCCCGCGGTAATCGCGTGGGCCGTCATTGCCTTCTGCGATGGGCCGCTTGCCGAGAATCCCAAGCGAGTGGGAAAGGCCCTGCGCAATCAACTTGCCGGCCTTCACTCAGCACGTCGCGGCGAATACCGCATCATCTACAGAATCGACGAATTGGTGATTACCGTCGATGTCATTCGCATTCGACACCGATCCCGGGCCTACCGCGGCCAAGGGATGTGACGGACCGCGCCGTTCTCGCCTGAGTCCAAAACGGCGCTCGCCCGAGTCAACACGCATGCCCGGAAGCAACATGCGCGACACACCCGTTGATGATCAGTGCTTCCCTATGGATTCGGGGGCGCGTCATCGAAGAAGTCGAGCCTCTCGAGGGCTGCCACCGCGTGACGCGCACTGGCGAACAGGTGCTGCTCCATTGCCCGCTGCGCCGCCGCCGGATCACGCCGGCGAAAGGCGTCGATGATGTCCGCGTGCTGGTGCAGGGCCTGCTCGGGCCACTCGGGGACGAACTCGAAGTAGTGCATCGGCAACGACCTAGTGAGCATCTTCAGCAGGCTCGAGATGCGCCGGCTCCCGCACGCCGTGTTGATGATGCGGTGGAATTCGAAGTTGAGGCGCTCCTGCTCCTGCGGGCTGTCCGACCGGCCCATCGCCTCCTGGACGGCCTCGAGTCGGGCGAGGCACTCTTCGTCGAGGCGCGCGACAGCCCTCGCAGCTGCGAGGCCCGCCACGGTGCCGAAGAGCTGGTAGTGGTCGGCGATGTCCTCGCGCTGAACCCGCTCCACGTAGGCGCCTCGGCGAGGGAGCGTGCGGACGAGGCCCTCCTGGTCGAGGGAGATGAGAGCCTCGCGCACCGGCAGCCTGCTCACGCCCATGTCCCTCGCGATCGCATCCTGGTCAATGCGCGTACCCGGGCGTAGGCGCCCAGTGAGGATGGCATCGCGGATGTGATCGGCGACCTCGTCCGCGAGATTGCCTCGCCGGTTTGGGCTCACGCCAGCTCGATCCAGGTGGTTTTGATGTCGGTGAACTTGTCCAATGCATGCAGGCTCTTGTCGCGTCCGAATCCCGACTGCTTGACCCCGCCGAACGGCACGGTGAGGTCGCCCTCCTCGTAGCAGTTGACCCACACAACGCCCACCCGAAGGTCGCGGCTCACTCGCACGGCCCGATCGAGGTCTCGGGTCCATACTGCGGACGCGAGCCCGTACGGCGTGCCGTTCGCCAGCCGCACGGCCTCGGCCTCGTTGGCGAAGGTCGTGACGGCGAGCACTGGACCGAAGACCTCCTGCTGCGCGAGCAGGTCTGAAGGGTCGACGTGGTCGAACACGGTCGGCGGGTAGTAGCTGCCGCCCGATTCCTGAAGGACTGCACCGCCTCCGGTGAGCAGTTCCCCGCTGCCTGCCTGGCCCCTCTCGACCATCGAGTGGATTCGCGCAAGGTGGGCGGCACTCACGACCGACCCCATCGATACATCCCCGAGCAAGGGATTGCCGGGCTGAGTCGCAGCAGCCACCCGCAGGACGCGCTCGATGACCTCGTCGTGAATCGACTCGTGCACGAGCAGCCGTGATCCGGCGGTGCACATCTGGCCGGCGTTGTAGAAGATCGACCATGCAGCGGTATTCGCAGCCTTGTCGAGGTCGGCATCGGGGAAGATCACGTTCGCCGACTTGCCGCCAAGCTCGGGCCAGACCCGCTTGAGGTTCGACTGCGCGGCGTACTCCATGAACTTGCCGCCGACCACGGTCGAGCCGGTGAAGGTGACAACGTCGACATCCATGTGACGCCCGAGGGCCTGGCCCGCGATGTGGCCGTGACCATTCACGACGTTGAGGACGCCATCTGGAATGCCCGCTTCCAGTGCGAGCTGGGCAAAGAGCAGGGCCGAGAGAGGGGACGCCTCGGCCGGCTTGAGGACAACGGAGCAGCCGGTCGCCAGCGCGGGAGCCACCTTCCAGACGGCCATCGTGAGCGGGAAGTTCCAGGGCACGATCGCCGCGACGACCCCGGCGGGCTCGCGCTGGATCAGCGCGAGCGAATTGCGGGCGGTGTTCGGGATCTCGTCGAGCACCTTGTCGATTGCCTCTCCGAACCAGCGAAGGGTCCGGATCACGGCGCGGTTGTCGACCGCCTTGGCCTCCCGGGCCGGCTTGCCCATCTCGAGAGCCTGGAGCACGGCAAGCTCGTCGGAGTGCTCAGCGCACAGCTCTGACCACCTGACGAGGATCTCCTTGCGCTCGAGTGGCGACTTGTGGGACCACCGTCCATCCTCGAAGGAGCGTCGCGCCGCAGCGACGGCGAGATCAACGTCCGATTCCGAGGCGAACGAGACCTCGGCGATCATCGCCCCGTCGATCGGGCTGATGACCGAATGACGACCGCCGGTGCCGTCAACCCACGCGCCGTCAATGAGCAACCCGGTCGGATGGGTGACGCGGGCGGCGAGCGCCTGCCAGTCAGTGGCGGTGACGGTCACGGGGAACCCTTCTTCGCGAGGGAGGCATGTTCTCGTGACGGGTTCGTCAGCGCGAATCTTGGATAAATGATACAAACGCCTTGTGCGGCTTTCATCGAATTCCGAATATGACGATCTCCGCTCAGCGGTCCGCGAGGTCTGCGACCGGTTTCCGGGCGAGTACTGGCGCGGCCTCGAGCCCGACCGGTATCCCGAGGCGTTCGTCGCAGCCCTCACCGATGCCGGGTATCTCGGCGCGCTCATCCCCGAGGAGTACGGAGGCGGCGGGGCAACCCTCACGGAGGCCTCGATCATCCTCGAGGAGATCTCGGCCTCTGGCGGCAACCCCTCCGCATGCCATGCGCAGATGTACATCATGGGAACCCTGCTGCGCCACGGCTCCGACGCGCAAAAGCAGCAGTACCTGCCCCAGCTCGCCGACGGCGGCCTGCGGCTCCAGGCATTCGCGGTAACGGAGCCGGGCGCCGGCTCGGAGACGACGCGGATCCGCACGAAGGCAGAGAAGGTCGATGACGGCTGGCTGGTCAATGGCCAGAAGATCTGGACGTCACGCGCCCTTTACTCCGACCTCATGCTGCTCCTCGCCCGCACCACGCCCTACGACGACTGCGAGAAGAAGACCGACGGCCTGTCGACCTTCCTCATCGACATGCGCAAGGTCGAGGGCATCACGATCAAGCCCATCGCCACCATGATGAACCACAACACAACCGAGGTCTTCTTCGACAATGTGGTGATCCCCGACAACGCGCTCATCGGCGAGGTCGGCAAGGGATTTCGCTACATCCTCGACGGCATGAACGCCGAGCGGATCCTCATCGCGTCGGAGTGCCTCGGCGACGGCCGGTTCCTGCTCGAGCGGGCGGTGCAGTACGCGAACACGCGCGAGGTGTTCGGCGGGCCGATCGGCGCGAACCAGGGCGTTCAGTTCCCGCTCGCCCGCGCCTACGCAGCGCTGCGGGCCGCTGATCTCGTCCGGTTCGAGGCCGCGCGCATGTACGACGCCAAGGAGAAGTGCGCGGAGGAGGCGAACATGGCCAAGCTGCTGGCCTCCGAGGCTTCGTGGGCCGCGGCGAATGCCTCAATGGACGCGCACGGCGGCTTCGGGTTCGCGGTCGAGTACGACATCGAACGCAAGTTCCGCGAGACGCGGCTCTACCAGACCGCCCCGATCAACAACAATCTCGTGCTCGCGTACCTCGGCCAGCACGTCATGGGACTGCCGAAGTCGTATTAGGTCCGCTGGAGCGAGTACCTGTGGGCTAGATGTCCTGGAGGAGATCCACCGCCGAAATAAGGCGGATATTCGAATCATCAGCCGCTTGGCGCTGGATCGCCTTTGAGAAGCCTGACCGAGAGGTCAAGACCCTCTGGACATCATCGGCTATCGAGAGGCCGGCCTGCTGAAGGGCAGGCAACTTGTAGGCATCGAGATCTGCAAGCACGTTCAACGCCATCGGAGCGTTTGTCCATTTAGCTTCAGCAACGACGACAACCGACTTTCCCCGAATGGCCACCGCGTCGATCTCCTCGGTGTGCCGGGTTCCGGCACGGCGTTGCACATGCAGAGAATTTCCCCACCACGGACCGCAAATGGCGGCCGAGGGGAACTCACGACGTATCCACCTGCGCAACGCATCCTCGAATGGCCCGGCCGTGTGATCGGCCAGACGGGGCACGATGTGGTGATTCACATGATGTCTCGCGTCGGAACCAGCCTCAAGATCCGCCTGGTAGGGCCTCACGAAGCGAAACCAGAATCGCATGAACTCGTCACGGCACTGCCACTGGCCCGATCGTGCATTCGTGGCTGCGCCGACCGGCAGTCGCCGACGTATCAGGCCCATGTTGGCAAGCCGCTCGAGGTACGGAGAGAGAGCTTTTGACTCCAGTCCAGTGGCGGCACTTATCGCTGCAACGTCTGCAGGATTCGCCGTCAATGCCTCGAGAATGCCCAAGTAGACGCCGGGCTCCCGCAATTCGGATTGAAGAACTGACATGACCTCGTTGAAAAGCGGTGAATTGCTGTCAACGACTTCGGTTGCGAGAGCCTCGACGAGGTCCGCCTTCTGAAATGCACGGAGGTAGCGTGGCATTCCGCCGGAGATGGAGTAACGGGTGAATTGCTCGACGACATCGAGCGTCGGCGTGAACAGTCGCGCATCCCGGAACTCCATCGGTTCCAGCACGAACCTGTCAAACCGCCCGTGGAGGGGGCTTCTTAAGGACTGGAGTTCTTCCATCTGCGTCAGGACGGATCCGCAGATGATTAATTTTGCCCTGGAGCCGTCTCGGTTCTGCTCGAGCGCAGCCTGGATGGACGTGAGGTTGTCGGAAACCTCACCACCGCTTGACCCCAGCAGGTAGGGAAACTCGTCGACAACAATCAGGATCCGCTCGGTCGATCCAACCCGGTAGAGAATTTTGAACAGTTCTCCGATGTCTCGGATTTCCGGGCGCATGCCGAGAAGGGGCTCGAGTTCATCGGCCATCTTCGCTCGTTGCAGAGCGGCCGTTGTTCGCTCAGCGACCAGGATAATTGCGGGCTTTCCATGGGCGAACCTGCGAAGAAGCCAACTCTTGCCAACACGCCTGCGACCGTAGAGGTTGATCGGTTGCGCGTCGGACTCGTCCCACCACGCCTCAAGCCGTGCCAGCTCACGTTCGCGCCCGAGAAAACTCTCGTGCGCAGCCCATTTCGAAGGTTGCACCAGCATGGAGAGATAATAATCGCAATTAGGCTAATTGCAATGAGTCTAGGTTCTGGGGGATCGCCAGTCCAGATCCGGGAAGCGAGCGAATCCTCGATCGAACGAGACCCAGGTCGCGCCGAGGGCGA
>JBMOKH010000084.1:0-9441 GCA_049315365.1 Candidatus Nanopelagicales bacterium | reverse complement strand
TCTGCCCCGGCATCGTGGCAGAGAAGAGCATCGTCTGCCGGACCGTCGAGACCTGCGAGACGATTCGTTCGACGTCGGGCAGGAAGCCCATGTCGAGCATTTCGTCAGCCTCGTCGAGGACGAGGATCTTCACCTGCGAGAGGTCAAGATCGCGACGATTCGCGAGGTCGATGATGCGGCCAGGTGTGCCGACGACGACATCGACGCCATTGCGCAGAGCATCGATCTGCGGCTCATACGCGCGGCCGCCGTAGACGGCGAGCACGCGGACACCGCGCAGGCGTCCGGCCCGCTCAAGGTCGGTTGCGACCTGGAGTCCGAGCTCGCGGGTCGGGCAGATGACGAGGGCCTGGGGGCGATCGCGGTCACCTTCAAGGTCGATCCGCTGCAGGAGCGGAATGCCGAAGCCGAGGGTCTTGCCAGTGCCGGTCTTGGCCTGGCCGATGAGGTCCTGACCCTGGAGGGCCAGCGGAAGGCACATCTCCTGGATAGGGAAGGCGCGCTCGATGCCGTCGGCAAGGAGTGCTGCGGTGATCTGTGGATCGGCGCCGAGTTCAGCAAATGTGGGGGCTGTTGTCGGATCGACGCTTGATGAGGGATTCAGGAGTGCTCCAGTATTCGAGTGTGCAGGACGAGGAAAATCTCGCCGGGCGCTTTAAGCCTACCTTCCTCACGCCGATAACCCCCTACTCGCGGTGATTGTGGGTAGCCTTCGATCACTATGAATGCACCTTCAGTTGACGCTCTCAAGACCGATGCGGATTATCGAGCGGCGGTCATCGACCTACTTGGCGTCCTGGCCTATGGAGAGCTCATCGCTTTCGAGCGCACTGCAGCAGATGCGTCCATGGCGCCCGCGATCGACGACAAGGCCGCGCTCGCCGCGCTGGCAACCCGAGAATTCCAGCACTTCACGTCGCTCAATGACCGGCTCATCGAACTCGAGGTGCGCCCTGAGGATGCGATGGGGCCGTTCCGCAGGCCGCTGGAGGAGTTCCACGCCCACACCGCCCCGAGCGACTGGCTCGAGGGCATGGTGAAGGCGTACGTCGGCGATGGAATAGCCATGGACTTCTACCGGGAGGTTGCCGCTTACGTCGACGAGCACACGAGGGAACTCGTCGAGCGGGTGTGTGATGACCTTGGGCAATCGGCGTTCATCGTCGACCGAGTTCGTGTTGCCATTGCTGAGGATCCGCGGGTTGCTGGCCGCTTAGCGTTGTGGGGGAGGCGACTCGTCGGCGAGGCGCTGTCGCAGGCGCAGCGGGTGGCGGCTGACCGCGACGGCCTGTCGGCACTGCTCGTCGGGGGCGTTGACCGACCCGGCGCAGACCTCGCGGAAATGGGCAGAATGCTCGCACGCCTGACGGAGAACCACACCAGGCGAATGAGCGCCCTCGGCCTCTCCGCCTAACAACCGCAAGGCAAAGCGGACGCTCATCGCACCGGACCTGCGAGCGAAATTGGGTTGTGACACAAATTGGTGTCATGGAATCGGATGCGATCGCGTCACGATGATGTAGCGGCTGTAAATGTTCAAAGCTACTTCCGATGCTGTGGGCGAGATCTACACTCCAACATATGCCCAACGGCCAAATCGAGACGCGTCTCGAGGCCGCAGACCGGAGAATTGTTCTCGGGGTTGCTTTAGCTACAGCGGGCTCGTTGTTCTGCATCTCCTCCAAAAACTTCGTCATCCCCACGATTGTCAGCAGCCTTGACGCCAGTGAGGCTGAAAGTATGCTGCTGCGGCAATTACCTGGAGTCGGGGCGCTGCTAGCGATCTTTGTCGTCGGCGCACTCATCATGAGAATCGGTCCGCAACGATGCATCATGGGGGCCGGTGTATTCATGATCGTGGGGTACCTGGGCACCTTCCTCGCCCCAAACATTACGACGGTGATGTTTGGGTTGACCTTGGCATTTATCGGCAAGGCTGCGGCCATTGTCGCCACGGTGAGTTTGCTGAGTTCGAGCCTTCGAGACAAGAACTCGAGAGCAACCGGATTCGCAACGCTGGCGATGGTAGGTCCCGCTGTTTACTTGGCTGTTCCCATCATGGCGTCCTTCGTCGTCCAGTCGTTCGGATGGCGATGGGTCTCGGTGATTTGGCTGCTGGGCGGATGTCTCGTGATTGTCTCGGCCCTCAAGGTTCTCCCCTCTACCGGGCCGGCAACTCCACAACGTGGTGAGATCTGGACTCCAATTCTCGCCGGCGTGGTTCTTGTCGGACTGACCCAAATTCTCCGTCTGGGAGCAAACGATGGGTTTGCCACCACGCCCATGGTCGTGGCTCTGGGCGTGACAGCGCTCGGGGCTGGCACGCTGGTTCTTCTTCTGCGCAAACTGTCCCTGCCGAGTATGTCTTTTTCCCTTTTGCGAAACGGCAGTCTCGTGATGATGCTGGTCGTAGGAATCCTCATAGGTTTCGCGAACGTGACGTTTTACGGAGTCCTCGGCGCCCAATACGTCTACGGAATGACGCCCTTCCACGTCAGCCTTCTCTTTATCCCGGTTCAACTTGCGGGTGTCGTGGGTGCCAAATATTCAGGCCGACTCGTCAAGACACGTGGATTGACGTTTACAGGGGTGTTGAGCCTTCTTGTCTGCGCCGCCGCGTGTTTTCTCTGCTGGTTCCAGACCGTAACGATTTCCATCGTCTTTCCGTTGCTCCTTCTCATCGTCTTCGGCGCATGCGCAGCAGGGGCCGGGGGAACGATTTCGAACGCAATCATGAGTCTGGCCCCGACCGGAGATGAAGGACCTACGTCGGCATTCCGCAGCGCGGCGGTGAGCTTGGGGGCGTCCATGGGGACAGTGTTCTTGTCTGCAGTCGTCTTCTCGACGATGGCCGCGTCAATGAGTAACGCGAACCTTTCAACGGGGCTCACCCTGGACAAGGCGACGAACATCGCCAAGGCCGTTATCCAGGGGGCAAATTCTGAGGACGTCGCCGCGCAGTACCGCGTCCCGGTGGCATTGGTCAATCAGGAAACTGCGGACGAACGGCAGGCGGGTGTTGAAGGATTTCGCGCACAAGGCCTTGGAGGCGGGGTCATGCTCTTGTCCGCCGCCGGCCTGTTCTACCTCGCGCGAAGGCGCGTCGAACGTAACGAAGCAGCGATCGAACGTCGAGAGACAGAGCCTGCCTGAACGGTGGGCGCGTGTGAGGTCGGCGAGTGACCCCGCTGTTCATCCCTTTGACCTACATGGTGGAGCCGAAGCCCACCTTGCGGGTCGAAGCTGGACCGATCTCAACGTAGGCGATCTTGCTGCCCGGCACGAGGATGGTGCGGCCACGGTCATCGGTCAGTGAGAGCAGTGAGCCTGAGTTCAGTGCGGCCTCGACCAATCGGGTGACGTCCTCTGGAGACTGAGCGCTCTCAATGGTGATCTCTCGGGGGGTGTCCTGCACGCCGATTTTGATGTCCACTGCACTGCCTTTCGATGCGGATTGTGTCGTCGATACGGATGGTGCGAGGTCAGGCTCCGGAGGATGCGGCCACTTGGATGAGACTAGTCGGCTTGGGCGCCAGTCGCGATGTCGTGCGGCGGGTGGGTGAGGGGGAAGCCGCGAATGCCGCGCCAGGCGAGCGCGGCGACGAGGTCCGCAGCCTCATCGCGGGACATGAGCCGCTCCTCGTGGGAGAGCCAGCGCCGGGCCGCCACCTGGGCCATGCCCTGCATGCCGGAACCGAGGAGGAGGGCCTCGTCAGGGCGAAGACCGGTGTCCTGCGAGATGACCTTGGCGATCTGCCGGGCGATCTCGTGATCGGCGGCATCGACGCGCATCCGAACTGCGGGCTCGTTCATGAGGTCGCTTTCGAACACGAGCCGGTAGGCGCTGTCGGGGTTGTCGACGAAGGCGAAGTAGGCGCGCATAGTCCGCTGGACCCGCACCTTGTTGTCGGGGTTCTCCCGAACCGCGGTGTCGGTGGCCTCGAGCAACTCCTCGAGCCCGGCATCGAGGAGGGCGAGGTAGAGGTCGAGCTTGCTGGGGAAGTGCTGGTACAGGACGGGCTTGGAGACGCCGGCCCGCTCGGCGATGACATCCATACCGGCCGCGTAGTAGCCGGACTCGACGAACACCGTTCGCGCGGCATCGAGCACCTGCGTGCGGCGCTGCTCCTTGGGCATGCGCGCTGGAGTCCCGATGCTCATGGGCGAATGGTAGTCAGGGGTAATCTGTGGTGGTGAGTCTTCCGACCCCCTGGCCCCGAACCGATGCATTCCTCGTATCGCGCACCCTCTCGGTGCGCCACGCGCCATCGACCACCCCGGGAGCGCCGCGTGCCGTGTTCATCCACGGACTTGGCGGGTCATCGCTCAACTGGACCGACCTCATGGCAGCGCTTCAACCGGACGTCGACGGCTACGCGATCGACCTCGGCGGGTTCGGCCAGTCGCCACCGCCGCGCGATGGCGACATGACCCCGGCCGGGCATGCCGCCGGGGTCGTCGAATTCATCGTCGAGGAGCTCGGTGGCGAACCCGTCCACGTCTTCGGCAACTCGCTCGGCGGCGCGGTGGCCCTGCAGCTCGCGGCGCGCCGGCCTGACCTCGCTCGCAGCCTGACGCTCATCTCGCCCGCGCTTCCGTCTGTGTTCGCGACGAGGTCGAATGCCCACCTCCCAGTCATTGCGGTTCCAGGTGTCGGTGAGCGGCTCGTCGATAAGTACCTGACCTTGCCGGCTGAGCAGCGCGTACGCGCGACGATCGACACCTGCTTCGGTGATCCGGCGAGGGTGCCCGGCCAACGGACCGATGAGGCACGGGAGGAGGCGGAGTCCCGCGACCACCTGCCGTACGTAGCCGATGCATTCCTGCGCTCGCTTCGCGGCCTGCTCCGCACCTACGTCGACCTCGGTCCCCAACGACCCTGGAAGCTTGCTTCACGCGTGCAGTGCCCCACCCTCGTGGTCTACGGCCGCCAGGACCCGCTCGTCGACCCGAAGGCCGCCCACCGCGTCACGAAGCACTTTCGTCATGCGCACGTCGTCGTGCTGTCCGACTCCGGCCACGTGGCCCAGATGGAGCACCCGGAACTCGTCTATGAAGCCTGGTCGCGCTTCTGTCGGACCTGACGGCCATCGCGCACATATCCTGTGCGCGTGATGGCCTGAGCACCCAGGCCTCAGTGGTCCGGGGTCGATGCGTGGCAGACCCGACTGCGGATCATCGAGGGGGAGCCCGACGTGGTGCTCCGCAATCGGCTCATCACGTCGGCCTATGACGACCTCTCCCGAGAGACAGCGACCCTGCTCGGCGATGTCGATGCCAACTGGCTCACCTTCGGCAAGTGGGCGAGTTTCACGGCTGGCCGGTTCATCAGGGGCGAGGGCGCCCCGGTGCGTTGGGGTGCTGGAAAGGTCGCGGAGGGCAATGCCGCGATCATCTGCGATATTGCGCCCAAGTTCGTCCGCTTCCTCGAACTGGCGGACGTGGAGAGCTCGGCCGATCTCTCTACGCTGGTCGCGTCCGATGAGATCCTCGGCCGAAGCCCGACCACCCTCGAGGCCTTCACTTCCTACGCGGAGGCGCTCGGCATCGACAACGACCTCGACGATCCCGGATCCGCGCAGGCGATGCTGCGCGGGAACCTCCTCGTCGCCCACCACGAGCAGTCGCTCGCCGATGATTTCGTCGACGATGCAATGCCCCTCGGCGGGATCTTCGGTGTCATCACCACGAGGTTCGTCACCCTCGAGATCCCAGAGGGCTCGCTCGACCTCAGCCAGCCGGTCCCGTTCCCGCAGTATCTCCATGGTGAGCGGTGGCCTTTCGCGCTTTCGAAGATCTCGGACGCGCGTCTCAATGCGCTCGTGCGGTCATACGGTCATGAGTGGGGGGTGACGGACGGCTCCGCGGCCACCACCTGGGAGGTGTTCGACGAGCGAATGGGCTACATCGCGCAGTTCTTCCGGGCGTACCAGCGCGACCCTTCGCTTCGTGCGCCCATGCAGGGCCGGTAGGCCGGCACTCTTCCCTCACATGGTTCTTCGATGGCGATGAATCACTGCTGGATTCGAGACGGCTGACACCGACTTGAGGCTCTGCCGGTTCTTCGGGCTCTCCGACGGGTGCCGATGCGTTGACGGGGTGGCTCGTTGCATCGACGGTCGTCATCGCTGCCCTGCAGCGCGCGCAACCACCGGTATCGACGGTATCGTGCGCGGCGACCGCGCCGAATTCATCACCGCACTGGATCACTGCCTACGGCAGCCATGGGGTCACCTTGCGCTGACCCGAACTGAAGTCGAAATCATCCACGCGCCCGCAAAACTCATCAAGCCCCGCCGATTCGAAATCTTGGCCGCTTTGCAAGGACAGACATGGCGCCGGGTGATTGAAGGCTCGACTGTTTGAGCGTTCGGTACGACGAAGGGTCCTCGAAAGCTCGAGGGCCCTTCGTCGTTGCCGGGGGGAGCACGCGCGGTCGTCGAGCCACTGCGGAAAGTCCTGAGACCTGATTAACGGACTTGGTATTTCGCAAGTTTGCATGGGTCGGCGGCCAGGGACACAACGCTGTCGATCAGGGCGACCGTCACTCGCGCACGTGCGAGCTATGCCGAAAGAGAATTTGGCTGTCGGCCGGTCCTCCCGCCTAGGCTTCTGGCAATGATGGTACTGCTGGTAGTACCATCATGGTGTGCTACGGGTACCGAAGGTTGTCGACGCGATGCGCAGCAACCCCCGGAACGTGCGGTACGCGGACCTGTTCAGGGTGCGCGAGTACTACTTCGGGCCGGCCCGCATCAGCGAGTCATCCCATGCGGTGTTCAAGACGCCCTGGGCAGGGGACCCACGAGTCAATATCCAGGACGATCACCGCAAAGGCCAAGGAGTACCAAGTCCGACAGGTCATCGCGGCGATCAGGAAGATGGAGGAGCCAGATGGCGACTAGGCGCAAGGAGCTGCCGTCCGCCGATCGCTACACCTATCGGCTCGCTTGGTCGGCGACGGATCAGGAATTCATCGCGACCGTGGTGGAGTTCGCGTCGCTGTCGTGGATTGCCGACACCCGCGAAGCTGCCCTCGAGGGCCTGACGTCCGTCGTGGAGGACGTGCTGCAGGACATGCTCGCTGAAGGCGAGGAGATCCCTGCGCCGTGGGATGAGCGGACTTTCTCCGGCAAGTTCAACCTGCGACTGGGTCCGGACCTGCATAGGAAGGTCGCGCTCGAAGCGGCGGAGCGTCACGAGTCGATGAACACCTACGTCATGAAGCAACTGGGTCTCATCGACGCGTGAGCAGGGTGAATGTGCGCGAGGTGGGTGCACAAGTGCACCCCCAGGGGGTGCAGAGGGGGTACAAAAGTGACTGTTTGTGAGAGCAAGTCGCGGTGCACACAACCCAACGGGCGCAGCCTTGTTTTGTCTCCCCGCTACTGAATTCGGCCATGCCGATCAACTCAGGTTCCCTCTCGTAGGGGCCCTGCGTTCCTTCCTCATTCCACGATGATCAACGGCACGACGTGGCCCCGCACCTCGCATTCACGCTTCTCATTCGGACGCACTCCGGTCCGTGCGCGATATCATCGCTGGTATGTCTTGGGGTTCGGTGGAGCTTGAGCCGGAGGTCCGGGACTGGCTGGAGGGGCTCTCGGGTGCTGAGTTTGGTCATGCTGCGTTCTATGTGGATCTGCTGGCTGAGCGTGGACTCCTGCTCTCCGAGCCGTACACGAAGCAGTTGGATGGCAAGTTGCGCGAGCTCCGGTTCGACCTGTCTCGGCAAGCGGTCCGCATCACCTACTGGATTGCTTCGGGTAGGCGGATCATCCTGCTGACGGTCTTCGCCAAGACCAAGGACCGGGATCGTGCGCAAGTTGCGCGAGCGAGGAAGGCGATGCTTGCCTGCATTGGGGCCAAGCACGTTCTGGATGAGAGCGAGGAGTGGTGATGGCACGCACGTCATGGGAAGACATGAAGGCCGCACGGGCTGGCGATTCCGCAGTCGAGGCTGCCTACGCGGCAGCCAAGCTCGCATTCGAACTGGGGGAGCAAGTGCGGGGCATGCGCGAGGACAGGGGCTGGAGTCAGCGCGACCTGGCGAAGCTGACGGGCATGACGCAGCCCGCTGTCGCCCGATTCGAAGCCGGTGGCACGACGCCGACGCTGCCGATCCTCGCGCGCATCGCTAACGCGTTCGACACCACGCTGTCCGTTGAACTCAAGCCGAAGGCCGTCGCCTAGCCACCCATCGAATGTTGACAAGGGGGGTGCAGGGTTTGCATCGCCAGGGGGTGCAGGAGGGAGTGCAGGAGTGCCGTTTCGTGAGGGCATCTCGTGGGGCACGCAACCCGATGGTTGCTCCCTGCCAGTTTCTCCCCGCAGCTTCCAGATAGTTGCATACTGACCCCCTGCTCGCCCCTGTAGGCGAACCCGTCAGCGTCACCATGGGACTCCGTCCACCTGCCCGGGCCGATATCACCGAGGGGGCATGGGCCGCTGTCCTGGCAGGAGGGAGCAGCGGCTGGCAGTCTCACGGCTGACGGGAACCCGGTCAGCGCTCCCGCCTGATCCGGTTATCCACAGGTTGGATTTGGGGCTGGATTCGCGGTGACTGATCGACGTACCGTCGCGTACAGCAGCACCGAGGGCATCGGATCTCGACCCTGGTCGCGGCGTCCACGATGCGACGATAGGGGAGCTGGGCCATGGTGTTCGATGCGGAGCGCACGCAGGTGCGCGTTGTCGCCGAGGAGCGCGTTCGCGAGCTTATTCGCACGCAGGGCATTGACCCGATGCGTGATCACGACGGTATCCGCGATGCGATCGACCGGATCGTGGCCGATGCCGTGGGCGAAGCGCTTGCGTCTGGGGAGGCGGTTCGGGTTGATCCGGTGCAGGTTGCTCTCGAGGTGCAGCACGCGGTTGCCGGGTTCGGACCGCTGCAGCGCTTCTTCGATGACCCGACCGTCGAGGAGGTCTGGATCAACGAGCCCGGACGGGTCTTCGTCGCCCGGGCCGGCCGCAGCGAGCTGACAACGGTCGTCCTCACCGATCGGGAGGTGCGCGATCTCGTCGAGCGGATGCTTCGTATCTCGGGGCGCCGCCTCGACACGAGCAGCCCGTTCGTCGACGCCATGCTTCCTGACGGCAGCCGGCTGCATGTCGTGATCCCTGACATCACCCGCAGCCACTGGTCGGTGAACGTGCGCCGATTCATCATGCGGCCCAAGCACATCGACGAGCTGGTGCCTGCGGGCACGGTGACTGCGCAGGCTGCTGCCTTCCTCTCCGCAGCGGTGGTGAGCGGCCTGAACATCGTGGTGGCGGGTGGCACGCAAGCGGGGAAGACGACCCTGCTCAGTGCGCTCCTCGGCTGCGTGCCGATGCACGAGCGCATCGTCTCCTGCGAGGAGGTCTTCGAACTGCAGGTCGCTCACCCTGATTGGGTAGCTATGCAGACCCGCGATGCGAGCCTCGAGGGCACCGGTG
>JBMOKH010000363.1:0-2131 GCA_049315365.1 Candidatus Nanopelagicales bacterium | reverse complement strand
ACGGACGAGGACGGGTTGCGGGCGAGCCAGGCATCGGCGAGGGCGAGCCCGATGACCCCTCCGCCGATGACAGCGACATCTGCGGTGAAGGGCACGAAGACAGGCTACTGCGAGAGCGGCCAGGTCACCTCGACCCGCAAGCCACCGAGGTTCGACCGGTTGGCCGCCGCGTCGCCGCCCGCACCCCGCGCCGCCTCCCGGACGAGCGCAAGCCCGAGCCCTGATCCACCGGGCACCGATCCGCTGCCCCTGGTGAACCGATCGAACACGGCATCCTGTTCCTCGTCGGCGATGCCGGGGCCATCGTCCTCGACCGTCAGGACCACCGAATCAATGCCACCCGTGAGCGTGACACGAATGCGCGATTTGGCATATGCGAAGGCGTTTGAGAGGAGTTCATCAACGACCCGAGCGAAGGTCCCGACACTGCAGACGACGGTGACACCCGGGTCGATGTTCGGAACAAGGGTCAGGCCCTGTTCATCGGCGATGACCTGCGCGTGGCCCACCCGATCCCGCGCCACGGCCGATGCGTCGGTCGCCTCGATGAGCCCGGCCTTCGCATCGCTGCGGGCGAGGGCGAGCACCTGCTCGATGCGGCGCGTGAGTCGGTCGACCTCCGACGTGGCGGCCATGGCCTGCCGGCGCACGTCAGGCTGCGAGGTCGTCTCCTCGATCGCCTCGAGTCGCAGCCTCACTCCGGTGAGTGGGGTTCGCAGGTGATGGGACGCATCGGCTGCGACCCGCTCGGTGCGCTGGAGGATGCCCGCAAGCCGCTCGGCGGTGGCATTGAGCACCCGTGCGACAGACTTGATCTCGGCTGGGCCGTCCGACTCCGAGGCTCGAAGGCCGAGATTCTCGGGCAGGCCGGCGGCGACCGCCGACAACCGGTTGAGGGGCCCGGCGATCGACCGGGCGATCAGCCAGGCGAGCAGGCCGGCCGCAACCATCACCGCGAGAACGAAGACGGCGAGCCAAGCCTGGGTACGGGCGACCTGCGCATCCACCGCATCCTCGGGAAGGGAAAAGCGAACGGCCGCAACGACATCCATGCCTTGCACGACGGGTGCCGCCACGAACCGAAGATCGGCGCCAATCGTCTGGGAGGGTCGAACATCGGAGTTGAGGCTCCCCTCCAGCGCCAGGTCGATCTCCGGGCGGTCGAATGATCGGTCAAGCGCTGTCTCATCACTGTCAGCGACGAGCCCGCGACCAGCATCGACGACGATGACCCGGGCTCCGGTGCTCTCGGCCGCGGTCTCAATGGTCGCTCTCCACCCGGACTCGGGCTGCGATGAGAGGATCGAAGCGGTGCTGAGGGCATCGATCTCCAACTGCGAGATGAAGGCCGAACGAACATTTGTCGCAGCAATCGATGCGAGCGGAATGGCAAGGGTCAGCGCCACCAGTCCGGCCACGATCGTCATGGCAATGACCAGTCGACGGGTCATGCGCCCGTCTCGGCCAGTCGATAGCCGACCCCGCGGACGGTCTCGATGAGCGCCGGATCGCCGAGCTTCTTGCGCAGCGACGCCACATGGACGTCGAGGGTCTTTCCGGTGCCGATCCACACCGGGTCCCAGACCCGCGAGAACAGCTCCTGGCGGGTCACCGCACGACCCGGCTCCTCGGCGAGAACGGCGAGAAGATCGAACTCCTTTGCCGTGAGATCGACTGCAACCCCGTCGACGAGCGCAATATGACGCGTCCGGTCGACGACGACGCGCCCCGACTCGATGGTTGTCTCAACCCGACGACGGCGCCCGACGGCCCTCACCCGCGCCGCGAGCTCGCGCACGCTGAAGGGCTTGACGACATAGTCGTCGGCGCCGAGTTCGAGGCCAACGATTCGATCGGTCTCGTCTCCCCGGGCCGTCGCGATGATCACCGGGATGTCGGACGTTCGACGCAACTCGCGAAGCACCTCGAGGCCATCGCCGTCCGGGAGCCCGAGGTCGAGGAGGACGACATCGACCCCGGCGCTCGACATCACCGCAGGCACCACCTGCGAGGCGTAGACGACATGCTCGGTCTCGAAGCCGTTGCGGCGCAGGCCCTCGATCAAGGGCTCGGCAACAGCGGGGTCATCCTCCACCACGAGTACTCGCATATGGGCATCGTTGCACGGCTC
>JBMOKH010000083.1:0-9468 GCA_049315365.1 Candidatus Nanopelagicales bacterium | reverse complement strand
GAGCTGCGGACTTTTAATCCGTAGGTTCGGGGTTCGAGCCCCCGGCGACCCACATACCCAAATGCGTTGCGCTGCAACGACTTTACGACTATTTGGAGGGTCTCTCGATGGCCCTCGCGGTGTCTAGTTTGTCCGTATACTTGCCCCTGTCTGGCCCTTTCTTTCGCTGACGGTGTCTTGCAGCTGTGTACGCCTTCTTGGCAATCGTCGTGGCCGCAATGGCGCCTACTTGGTCAACGCGATAAGGCGTCAGCGTGTGACACATCCACAACCATGCCGACAGAAGGCGGCTCGCCCAGCTTGGCGCGCCTACCTCTGGTGGTCCAGTTGGCCAGAAGTCACAGGGAGGCTTGAGCGGACAGTGCGAGAGCATCCACGACGGTCGTGGGAGTACACGCGAACCTGAGTGTGAAGAATGCCCTATCGGTGGCTGAACATGCCCAGGCAACGCTGCGCATGAGTCCCTGAGCCGGGATGGCCGTACCCCCTAGTGCATCACCAGTCCGCCAGTCACGTTGATGGCCTGACCCGTCATGTACGACGTTTCGGAGGAAAGCAGGAACCAAATCATGGCGGCGCACTCGTCCGCGGACGCCGCTCGATCTAGCGGCACCGTCGCATTGCGGGCGTCTATGAGTTCGGTGACCGGGATTCCTCGAGCGGCCGCGACCTTGGCAAGAACTGCGTCCTGCATCGGGGTGTCGATGATGCCGGCGCAGATCGCGTTGACGCGGATGCCATTGGCTGCGAAGGCGTAGGCGAACGAACGGGTCAGACTGAGGACTGCGGCCTTAGTGGACGCGTAGGCGGCGGCATCAGTGGTCGACGCCAGTTTGGCGGAACTGGAACTCAGGTTGACGGTGGAACTACCCGCGGTCATTGCCGATCCGATGCGGGCCGTTAGGTCCCAGACCGCATGGACATTGATTCGGTACACCGCTTCGAGATCCTCGATGGTCACGTCGAGGATGGGCGTCAGCACGATGATGCGGGGAGCATCCGGACCAGGCCAGCCCTAGCTGGGCGAGCGCGCGAAGCCCTGCACCGCCCCAGTCAACTCAGCAGGTCGGGTGAATCGTTATAGCCGTTAGGCGACACCCGGATTCCGCCACCTCGTGAACTGGCGTTCACCCGGTGCTCCCTGTCCAGGAACTCCCGTACCTCCGCAGCATCGAAGTGCTCGTGGCGAGGCGACACGATGTTACGGCTGGCCCGGGCCTTGATGCCGCACGTCTTGTCGTCGCACCGAGCAGCGGGGCCTCCACTGCGGGTTCCCGGCGCGTCACCGCGCGGGTCCACCTGTAGTTGGCGACTGCCTGCCTCCGGTTACAGGGCCAGCCAGCCGCCATCGACAGGGAGGTATGCGCCAGTCATGTAGCCGGAGGCTGGCGACAGCAGGAACGCGCAGACATGTGCGACGTCGATCGCCTCGGCCGGTCGACCCAAAGGGATGCGCTCAAGCAGCCATGTGCCGCGCTCGGGGTCGTCGATGGTCTCCTGGGACATGGGCGTCGCCACTGGTCCGGGGCCGACGACGTTGACTCGGATGCCGTGCCTCGCCCAGTCGACTGCCAACGCCTTGCCGAGTTGCAGGACCGCGCCCTTCGAAGCCGTGTACGCCGCGTTCCGTCCGTATGCGACGGTCGAGAGGATCGAGCCGAGCAGGACGATCGAGCCTGTACGTCGGGGGATCATGATCCGCGCCGCTGCCTGCGCGACCAGGAAGGAACCGGTCACGTTGATTCTCATCGTGCGCTCGAAGGTCGCCAATGGCATCTCGTCCGCGTCGATGAAGTCCTCCTCGACGCCGGCGCAATGGACCACGCCGTCGAGCCGGCCATGGGCGTCGCGGATTCTGTTGCCCAGAACGGCTACCTCGGCCTCCGACGTGACGTCGGCCGCAACGGCTAATCCGGCCGTCATCGCCGCCGTCTCGTCGAGGGCGTCAACCGGGAGATCGGTGCACACGACGTCGTGGCCGAGGCTTGCCAGGTGCAGGGCCGTGACGCGCCCGATCCCCGAGGCTGATCCGGTCACCAGCGTCACCGGTCGTTCGGTCATTCGGTGTCTCCCTCTTTGACTCGAACTGCGGCGTGGGTGCCAGCTATCCATCCGAACGTCATGCCCAGGCCCAGTGTCGCCCCGCCTGCCCAGTAGGCCTGCCCGGCCGGCGATGCGATGCAGTTCCCGGCTCCGTACAGGCCGAGCACGGGTGATCCGTCCCGGCGGAGCATTCTCGCGGAGGAGTCGACACGGGGTCCACCCTTGGTGTCGAGGATTCCCGGTACCAGGATCACTGCGTAGTACGGACCAGACTCCGCGAACGCGTGCATAGCGGGGTTGGGCTGCCCCGCGAAGCGGGGTGCTCCTGAGCGTGCTCGTTCGGTGCGGGTGGTGCCCCGCCCGAACGCCACATCCACACCCTCGTTCGCCATGCTGTTCCACTTGCCGATCGTTCGGAGAAGCGCCGGCGTGAAGCCCGCATCCAACTGCGTTCGCGGAAGGGTCCCAGCGAGCCCAGAGAGTCGGTCGTTGATCTTCCTGGAGAGTTCGTCCAGGTCACCCGCGACGATCTCATGCCCCTCTCCTTCGGCGCGGGGAATCGGGTTGCCTCCGCCCTCCGTGACTGGGGCGTCTCCTGGCATGTTCCTGCACCTGGCCGAGACGCTGCTGTCGTAGACCATGACGAGGGGCAGGTTCGGGTATTCGGCCCGCGAGGGATCCCACTGGAAGAAGGCACGGGTCATCTCGTTGTACGTGGTCTTCTCATTCACCACCCGCTCGCCGTACTTGTTGACGAGGATCATGCTGTCGCCGGGCAGCCTGAAGGCCCCCGATACCGGATAGGGCGCTAGGTCAAGGACCATCGGGACGTACCACGCCTCGTTCATGTTCGCGAGGTCCAGCCCCATCGCCGAACCGATGTCGACGAGGTCGCCGTTGTTGCCCTCCGACCCCAGCCCACCAAGCACCGGCCCGCGAAGGGTGTTTCGCAGAAGATCCGGATTGCGCGTGTACCCGCCGGTGGCGAACACGATTCCTCCGCGGGTTCTGATCATCTCGACTTGTGATGCGGATCCGCCCAGGAGGGCCCCGATCACGTCGCCGGTCTCCTCGTCGATGATGACCCCCCGCAGGCCCGCGCGGGTCTGCACACCGACTCCCATCGCAGTTGCGGCGCGGTGCAGCGACTCGACGATCTGCGCACCGGTGCCCTCGGAGCCGTCCGGCATCCGCAGGTAGAGACCGCGCCCCACGGGTGCCACGTTCTCGGCTAGGTCCGCGTAGTAGTCGAAGGTTGCCGCGAGGGGCGCCAGGTCGAGGGCACCGCAGGCGGACAGCTCGGCGATAGCCTCGCTGCCGCGGTCGTAGAAGGCCTCCAGCAAGGAGAACTCCGTCGCGGGCATCCCCAGCTGATCAGCATTCGGGTCGTACAGCTCGGGTCTGGCGAGCCGGGCCAGGTAGCGCAGGGCGTCGTCGCGCTCGTCGCTCACGCCGAGATCTGCCAGCCAGGGATGGTTGCAGATCCACAACCACGTGCTGGCAATCTCCTCGGTGCCTCCGCCGGCCTTGGCAGTGGTGCCTCCGATCGTGGCCTCCTTCTCCACGATCAGGGTGCGGGCGCCGCCGAGCGATGCCGCGATGCCGGCGGCGTAACCGGCCCCGCCGCTCCCCACCACGAGAACATCCACCTCGCGGTCCCAGGGGACATCCTCCACATTGGCGCGGAGGACTCTTTCCGCCATCGGAATCCCACTCACGGAATGACCTCGATCTCCCGTACGACGATGCGTTCGAATCGGGAGACGTGGTTGAGCGTGTCCTGGCGCGTCTCGCTCGCCGCGACACGTCCGTACACCTCGTTGAAGGCATCCTCGCTCTCGAACCACTGCTCCGCGACGCCGTCCCATTCGCAGTCCTGCGCGGGTCGTCCCGCCAGCAGATCGTCGTCGGATGAACGGATGTTGACTGTGTAACGGATGAGTTGCGGCTGCTGACGATCCGCGATCATGTGGAGGTGTTCCTCCCACCATGCAGCGAACTCGATCAGCGATATGCCGTCACGGCGCTTGAGGAACCACAGCACCTTGATCACTTCGGACCTCCTTTGGGTTGAGGACTGTCTACCCGAATGATCAAGATGATGCCAATATCAAAGGTGGCAAGGTCTTATATGCAGAAGGTATGTGGGGATACGATCACCCCATGGAGCTGCGGCAGTACCGATACTTCGTTGCGGTAGCCGAGGAGCTCAGCTTCACCAAGGCGGCGCATCGACTGTCGATGGCCCAGCCGCCCCTCAGCCAGCAGATCGCCAAGATGGAGCGTGAACTTGGCGTGCGGCTCTTCAACCGCGATCATCGCCACGTCACGCTCACGGATGCGGGCGAGGCCCTGCTCACCGAATGCTATGCGCTGCTCGAGCAGGAGAAGCGCGCCCGAGAGGTCGTGGCGGCGGCCGGCGGCCTTCGGGGTGGTCGGCTCAGAGTGGGCGCTATGCCATCGCTTCTCGTCGGGCTGCTCCCTGGGGCGCTGGCGCTCTTCAGAACCGAGTTCCCGAACGTCGACGTGGTGGCAGAGGAACTGGACGACGCGGACCAGCTCGAGCGTCTGTCGCAGCAGCGACTTGATCTGGGGCTGGGAAGGCTGCAGGGAACGCTAGAGGGCTTTGAGATAACCGAGTTCGGGTCGGAGCCTCTGGTGCTTGCCATGCCGAGGGACCATCGTTTCGCAGATCGCCGCGCAGTAGCCCTGCGCGACTTCGCCGACGATGCGTTCGTGATGTTCCGGCGGTCCCAGGCGCCGCACGTCTACGACACCTACCTCGGAGCCTGCCTGCGCGCCGGGTTCCAGATGCGCGTCTCCGACGAGAGCGCTGTTGGAGATCACAGCATGCTGGGTCTCGTTGCCTGTCGACGCGGAATCGCCCTCGTGCCGTTGACGACAGCGCAGGTGCGCGTCCCCGGTGTCGTCTTCAGGAGGCTGTCGAGCCCGGCGAACGCGTGTCTGCCCATCTCTCTGACCTGGCGCCGACGAGCCGTGCCGCGCTTCGCGTCGGCCTTCGCTCGATGCCTGAAGTCGCAGTTGCGGGAGACCGCGGTCCTCTCGTGATAGCGGCGAAGCGATACATATGCAGATCATATGAGTTTGCTCGCTCATTGATATTGGACACGTTGGGCATCGGACCGCTGGAATTCGGGGCAGTATTCGAAGCCTCGGATGCACACGATCGCACCGTTTGCGCCAAACGGCGGTGTACTGGCCAAGGAGGTCCAATGAACTCTCGAACGAAGATCGGCGTCGCTCTCGCTGCGCTCTCGACCCTGCTCCTAGCTGCATGCGGTGGGGGATCCGAATCGGAGGGCAGCGCCCCGGCCGCGTCCGCCGCCCCGGCCGCGTCCGTCGCCCCGGTCGTTGCCTACGGCGACTGCCAGGTGACAGGCGAATGGCAGTCCATCGAGCTCACCCCCGCTGTTCCTGGGGAGCTCACCGTGGGAGCCATCCTGCCCAACCCCGGCAACTTCCAGGGAGACAATCCCGAGAGCATCACGGGTGGCTTCGAATACTGTCTGGCGGCGGAGATCGCGTATCGGGCCGGGCTTGAGAAGGTTGTCGTCAAGAACGTCGACTTCTCAGCTCTCGTGGCTGGCCAGCTCGGTGACTACGACCTCGCGATGTCCGGGATCTTCAAGACGCCCGAACGCGAGGCGAATGTGGACTTCTCCTCGACATACCTCGTGCAGACCAGCGGAGTCCTCGCCAAGAAGGGGAGCACGCTGACGCAGGAGACGCTGAAGGACGCGCTGCTGGGCGTCTACCTGGCATCGGTACAGGAGAAGTGGCTCACCGACAGCCTCAAGCCCTCTCAGGAGTGGCGCACCTATCAGGGTGTCCCGGAGATGAACGCCGCCGTGGCGGCGGGTCAGGTCGACGCGACCGTGCTGGACCTCCCGCTTCAGCTGCAGGCAGAGAATGCGTCCAACGGCACCCTCGAGGTCATCGGCCAGGTGAACGTCGGCGGTGACACTGCTGCCGTCCTGCCCAAGGGCACCCCGAACAAGGCCGGCATCGACTCAGTCATCGCGGACATGGACCAGAGCGGAGCGCTCGACGGCCTGATCCAGACGTGGCTCGTTCCGGAACTCGGCCGCAATCCGAGCGACGTGCCGGCATGGACCTCGTGACCGAGCTCGATCCCATGGTGGTGGGCGCCGCAGTAGCGGCGCCCACCACCGACCGTTCGGATTCCCCGCCGCCGTCGAGCCGGGCTCTCGCTCTCGTTGCGCTGTCTGTCGCGGGAGCCACGGTGCTGTGCGGTTGGTTCGTGTTCTCCGTTGCCGCGGAGCAGGCCGCCAGCGCCGAGTCCTGGATGCAGGCACTGTGCATCGGCGCTGCCACGGCCATGCCACTCCTGCTGCTGCCCCCGATCTTCGGCCTTCGGGATTCGATTCGCGCCCAGCGGCTGTGGCATCGCCACGAGGTCGTCGAGTCCCGTCATCTGGCGTCGTCATCCCGCGGTCGATCCTTGGGCACCTTCGGCTACGTGGGCGCCGTCGCTCCCCTACTCGTGGGAGTCACGATCCTCATCTCCAATGACGGGGCCGTGCGGACAGTCTTCTTCTCGTGGGACATGGTCCAGCAGACATTCGGCGGGATCCTCAAGGCGCTGCTGCTGAACCTTCAAATCGCCGTGTCCGCGATGATCATCGTGCTGGTCCTTGGCCTCGTTGTAGCTATCGGACGCCTGCTTCCCGGACGCTCCTTTCGACCGATTCGCCTGCTCGCCATCGGTTGGGTGGATCTTTTCCGCGCGATACCGGCGGTCATCCTCATCTACCTGATCGGCTTCGGTCTGCCCCTGACGGGACTGCCGGTGATCGGTTCGTTGTCGCCAGTCATGTACGCGATCCTCGCACTATCCCTGACCTACAGCGCGTACGTTGCGGAGACTTACCGCGCCGGCATCGAGTCAATCCATCCAAGCCAGGTCGCAGCCGGCCGCTCGCTCGGGCTCTCGTCCTACAAGACGATGCGCCTGGTCGTCCTCCCCCAGGCCGTGCGCCGCATCGTGCCATCGCTCCTCACCTTCTTCGTCGGCATGCAGAAGGACACCGCACTCGTGGGCGTACTGGGTCTTGTCGACGCCTTCGCACAGGCACGGATCTACTCGGCCAACTACTTCAACCTCACTCCCGTAATGGTGGTCTGCGGCCTTTTCATCATCCTGACCATCCCCCAGACGCGCTTCGTCGACGCCCTCCTGAGCCGAGACCAGAGACGGCGAGAGCAGTGACATGGCACTGATCGAGATCTCCGGAGTGCACAAGTGGTACGGCGAGCACGAGGTCCTCAAGGGCATCGACCTGAATGTTGACCTGCACGAGGTCGTCTGCCTCATCGGGGCATCGGGCTCGGGGAAGTCGACACTGCTGCGGTGCGTCAACGCATTGGAGGACATCGAGAAGGGCTCAATCCGACTGGATGGCGACCTGGTCTCCGGGCCGGGAGTCGACGTGAACCGTCTGCGCAGACGAGTCGGCATCGTCTTCCAGTCCTACAATCTCTTCCCGCACATGACGGTGCAGAAGAACATCGAAGTCGGATCGGTCCACTCAGCCGGCATGGACCGGGAGCAGGCAGCGACCATCGCATACGACCTGCTCGTGAGGGTGGGGCTGGCCGACAAGGCGTCGAAGTACCCGGACCAGCTCTCCGGTGGGCAGCAGCAGCGGGTCGCCATCGTGCGTGCGCTCGCCATGCAGCCAGAGGCCATCCTGCTGGACGAGATCACCTCGGCCCTCGACCCGGAACTCGTCGCCGAGGTCCTCGACATGGTCAGGGAGCTCGCGGCAAACGGCATGACCATGATCCTGGCAACTCACGAGATGGCGTTCGCCCGAGAGGTCTCCGACCGCGTCTGCTTCCTCGAACAGGGTGTGCTACTTGAGGAGGGGCCACCGGAGCAGATGTTCACCGCTCCGCGCGAACCCCGCACCCAGGAATTCCTCCAGCGGGTCATCAGGGCCGGCCGACTGTGACGGAGGGCCCGATGCGGCTGGGCATGCTGCGGAACCAGGTCCTGGAGCACGCCGCAGCCATCGTCGAGGAGGCCTGGGTCTCCTTCGATGAGGCGCGGCCGTCCGAGCCCGACATCTCCAAGGAAGTCCTCGACCTGCTGGATGCGCCACTTCCCACCGCGAGAGTAGACGCCATCACGGCACTGGATGATGCGCGGTTGATCCTCGAGCATTCGCTCGCCCAGACGCGTCCGCGATTCCTGGCCTATGTCGGGTCCAGCGGACTCGAGATAGGCGCGGTCGGCGATCTGCTGGCCCATTCGTACGACGTGAACCTTGCCCTCGACGCGCGCGCAGCCACACTTCTGGAGGAGCAGACCGTCCGATGGCTCGGCGACTTTGTCGGCTACCCCAGCCGCGCCGGATGGTTCACCAGCGGTGGCACGGTCTCCAATATCAACGCCCTCGTGGCGGCGCGAGAGCAGGCGATACCAGGCGGGCGCCGTGCGGGAATCGATCCCAGCAGGGCTGCGCTGTACTGCTCGGCGGAGGCCCACTACTCGGTAAAGCGCGCCGCAGAGATTCTCGGGATCGGATCCAACGCAGTCCGCGAGATCCCGATCAGCGCTGACGGTAGGGCTCTTCGAGTCGACCTGCTCGCGCAGGCGATAGCACAAGACAGGGAAGCCGGGATCACGCCTATAGCGGTCGTGGCCACGGCTGGTACGACACTGACCGGAGCCGTGGACTTGCTTGATGAGATCGCAGACGTGTGCGAGACGCACGGAGTCTGGCTCCATGTGGATGGCGCGTATGGTCTCCCCGCCGCTGCGACCTCGAGGATGGATCACTTCCGCGGCCTCCACCGAGCCGACTCGATCTCGGTGGATGCGCACAAGTGGCTCTTCGTGCCGAAGGCCTGCAGCGCGCTACTCGTCCGTAATCCGTCTGCATTCGTCGCGGCCTTCGGACACGACGAGGCTTACGTTCCGCGTGACGGCGAGGTCCCAAACTCAGTCGACGTCACCTTGGAGTACTCCCGACCGCTTCGATCCCTCAAACTATGGCTGGCCTTTCGAGTGCACGGCCCGGACGAGATGAGGGCCGCGCTAGAGGCCAACCTTGCGCAGGCCCAGTACTGCTACGACCGTGCCGCCGGGCATCCGGAACTCGACGTGCTTCCGTTCCGTCCCACCCTGAGCATCGTGCCGATCAGGCAGCGCCTTAACGAATGCACTGACCTAGATGCGCACAACCTTCGCTTGGCTACTGCCATCCAGGCCGATGGGAGTTCCTACGTATCGCCCGCGAATATCGACGGCGAGCAGTGGCTGAGGCCGTGCTTCACCAACATCAGGACAACCTTCAGAGATGTCGATGCCTTCATCGACTCAGTCGTCTGCATCGGCAGGGCAATCTGCTCGGAGCACTGAGGGAACAGGAGATTCCT
>JBMOKH010000362.1:0-2145 GCA_049315365.1 Candidatus Nanopelagicales bacterium | reverse complement strand
TACGCGCTCGGCTCGGTGCTCAACCACGTGCTGCTGCACCAGACGATCATCGGCCAGGAGGCCATGCTTCAGCTGGCCATGGCTGGCGACACCCCCACTCACATCGTCGGCTGCACCGGCGGCGGCTCGAACTTCGCCGGTCTGTCTTTCCCGTTCCTGAAGGAGAAGCTTGAGGGCCGGATGAGCCCGCGCATCATCGCCGCGGAGCCCGCGTCCTGCCCATCGCTCACCAGAGGTGTGTACGCCTACGACTTTGGTGACACGGCTGGCATGACCCCGCTCATGAAGATGCACACCCTCGGCCACGACTTCATCCCGGACCCGATCCATGCCGGTGGCCTTCGCTACCACGGCATGGCGCCGCTCATCTCGCACATCTACGAGCTTGGGCTCATGGAGGCTCAGGCTGTTCCCCAGACGGAGTGCTTCGCGGCTGCCATCCAGTTCGCAAGGAGCGAAGGAATCGTCCCCGCGCCGGAGCCGACGCACGCGATCGCGCTGGCGATCCGCGAGGCCCTGAAGGCTAAGGAGACGGGCGAGGAGACGGTCATCCTCACCGCGCTCTGCGGACACGGCCACTTCGATCTCGCCGCCTACGACCAGTACCTGCGGGGCGAGATGGTTGACGAGGCCGTGAGTGATGAGCGGTTCGCATCGGCTCTCTCGACCCTGCCGAAGGTGCCCGCCTAGCGGGAGCAACGGCCTCACCGCCGCCCGCACCCGACGGCCGGCGCAGATACTGGGGCGCAGGTTTACCCGACGAACGACTCCTGGCGCTGCTTTTCCATGGCGCCTGACGCATGACCGCCAGCGCTGCTGCGCCCTGATGAACGAGGACCCTATGAAGGCATTGACGTACTACGGGCGAGGCGGAGACGGCCGGGGAGATTTTCGAGTGGAGGACGTTCCCGAGCCCACGGTCATTCCGGGCACGGTGAAGATCGACGTCGAGTGGTGTGGAATCTGCGGATCCGACCTGCACGAGTTCGAGGCCGACACGGTCTCGGGCTACTCGCCGCCGGTCATCCTCGGCCACGAGTTCGCCGGCACGGTCTCCGCGGTTGGCGAGGGCGTTGATCATGTGAAGGTCGGCCAGCCGGTCGCAATCGAGCCGTTCATGTACTGCCAGACCTGCGAGTTCTGCATCACGGGCGACTACCACGTGTGTCGTGACCTGTCGGTCGTGGGAGTGCACCTCGTCGGCGGTGGGTTCGCCGAGCAGGCACTCGTCCCCGCGTACACCGTCCATGCCCTCCCCGAATCGGTGCCGCTCGACATTGGAGCCCTCGTTGAGCCGATCACCGTCGGGTGGCACGGTATGCGCAAGGGCAACTTCGGACCGGGTCAGACGGCGCTCGTCATCGGGGCCGGGCCCATCGGACTCACGACGCTCATGTGCGCACAGGCGTTCGGCTCGGCGCTCACCCTTGTCAGCGTTCGTCGGCCAGGAGCTCGCGCCGACGCGGCACGGCGCCTAGGGGCGAATGCAGTCATCGACTCGAGCTCAACTGATGTGGTTGCTGCCGTCATGGAGCTCACCAATGGCCGAGGAGTCGATGTCGTGTTCGAGACCTCCGGCGCAGATGAGGCCATGACGACTGCCATCGGGGCTGTGCGCATGGGCGGGACGATCGTGAGCCTCGCCGTGTGGCTGGCTCCTGCGCCTTGTGACTACATGCAGGTCCTACTCAAGGAACTTACGATTGTTGGGAGTAAGGGCTACAACAAGCCAGACTTTCCCGAGGCCATCGCGGCGATAGGCGACGGTCGAATCACGGGGGCGGGGGAGATCGTCACGACGCGGATCGGGCTCGACGAGGTCATCACTGGCGGATTCGAAGTGCTGGCCGAGAATCGAAGCGCCCACGTCAAGGTGCTGGTAGCTCCCTGATCCCTGCTTGACGCTTCGTTCAAATGGGCAGATTCGGAGCGGATCAAGGTGCCCGACCCAGAATGCAGGAACTTCTCATTCCGTTCATGGTCTTGTTGCCGTGGGGACTACTAGGGACCTCGTGTGCCCTCTACCTTGCGACGGTACGCAACACATCCACGATGAAGGGAATCTGCAATGCGCAGGTCTTTGCTGGTTGTGCCGGTCCTCCTGACGGCATCACTGCTCGCCGCTTGCTCGTCCAGCGGAACAAC
>JBMOKH010000361.1:0-2148 GCA_049315365.1 Candidatus Nanopelagicales bacterium | reverse complement strand
GCCCACACGGCCACCGTCGTGACGAAGATGAAGAAGGTGCTCGTGAGGACGATCGTCCAGATGAGGGCCCTTGGGATCGCCTTGCGCGGTTCACGGGTCTCCTCGCCAAGTGCTGCAGCACCTTCGAACCCCGCGCTGGAGAGCAGGGCAAAGGTGAGCGCGAGGGCGATGGCCCCCGCCGATACTCCCTCGAGCCGAAAAGCCGACCAGTCGACCGTCTGGCCCTGGGGACCGCCGCTCGTCAGCAGCCTGAGCAGTGCCATGACCGAGACAATGAGGATTGCCGCCATCGTGACGCCCTCGAGGATGAGCAGTGCATGCCCGAGTGCTCGCATGGTGCGACCTGCGAGATAGGTGGTGAGTGGAAGGATGGCCAATGCTAGGACGATCGCAAGCCACTGCGGGGTCGAGGTCCAGCCGAACTCCTGCAGGAGGGTCGACGTGAAGATGCCAAAGGACAGCGCAGTGATGGCGGCCGACGCGACGTACGCCCCGATAAGCCACACGCCCGCGGCGGCGCCCGAGCGCGGCCCGATCTCGGCGCCCACGAGTCCGAATACCGAGCCCGCCGTTCCTCGGCGCTTCGTGAGCACGACGAACGAGCCGACGATCAGCATGAGGGGGACGAGCGCGATGAGGAATGTCGTGGGGACCGCAGGACCGACCTGATCGGCAATCGCCTGAGGGTTCAGACTCACCGACATTGTCGGGCCCATCGCCGCCAGCGAGATGGCGATGGCCCCGACCAATCCAATGTTTCTTTTCAGATCAGACATTGGCACAACGTAGCGGAGCAGGTGCGGCCGGGATTCCGCGGCGAGGTGCCTGCCGCAGTCACCGGCGCCGGATGTCAGCCCTGCCGCGTCGGCGGCTCGACGACGACCCCGCGGATGACGTCGCCGGCCTGCCCGGCTTCCGGGGTCGGCCCGGTGCCTCCGACCGGCGAACCCCGGTCGAGCCACTGCTCCGCCGACGACATGAGGATCGCCACGCTCAGCGCCGCGATGCCGACGTCATCGAAGATTCCGAACGGCCCGAGGACGAGCTCGGGCATGATGTCGATCGGGGACACCACGTAGAACACGCCCGCAAGGGCGAGGGTCAATCGCCCGCGTGACGCATCGGCCCAGCGGCCGGTGAACGCGTCGCGCAGCATTGGCAGCACCGCGCTCACGCGCTGTCCGAGCGGGTGGCGCCCGGTGCTCGACTTGACGGCACCGGTGACGGTTGCCGTGCGCTGGAAGAAACTCATGTTCGACCTCCCGTAGCGTTGAGGCTTCTAGGGTCGCACACTCAGCGGACGATCACCGAATCATTGCCCCACGGGGATAGTGCTTCCGACGACTCCTCCTGGAAGGCCGCCGGCAGATCCTCGACGATATGCCACGTGGCCGCGAGCCTGCCCACCCCCACGAACAGCGCGACCTGCAGGCCAAGCTCGACGATCTCGCCCTCGCTGAAATGCTCGCCGAGGGCAGAATACAGGGCATCGTCGATGGCCAGGTGATTCGTCGCGAAGAGGTCCGCGTAGCGCAGCGCGAGCTGCTCGGCCGCGGAAAGACCATCGGCGTCCGCCGGCTTCTCCAGCGAGCAGACGAGATCCTCGGTGAGGCCATCGGCGACGGCATCTTGGTACCGGATCGCCATGCAACTGCGGCACTGATTATGGAATGCGATGCGCAGGCGCACGAGTTCGACGAGGCGCCGGGGCAGGATCCCGTGCTTGAGGCTGCGCGTGTAAGCAAAGAGGGGTTGGGCGAGGTCTGGACGGTGGCCGAGGATCGACGTGACCGCAAGTTCGAGGGGCGTGCGGTCCTGAGCACCGATCAGTGCAGCCATCTCGGGGTCGAGCTCATCGACGGTCAGCCTGCGAATGCGAGCCATGGATTCCCCTTCGGTCGTGACATATCCCCGCCACAATCTCCTTGCCGTCCGAATGCTACGTCCCTCGTCCCCCAACGTCGTGATGGGCCACAATGTGCCCATGATCCGACTTGGCAGCTCCGACCTCCGCGTCCACCCGCTATGCCTTGGCGGCAACGTCTTCGGCTGGACAGCCGACGAAGCGTCCTCCTTCGATGTCCTCGATGCCTACGCCGCGGCCGGTGGCAACTTCATCGATACCGCCGATGCCTACTCGCACTGGGT
>JBMOKH010000360.1:0-2154 GCA_049315365.1 Candidatus Nanopelagicales bacterium | reverse complement strand
GAGACCGCGAGGCCGAGCGCAGTGTTGAGGCCGTAGACGTGGAACAGCGGCAGTACGACCAGGACGGTGTCCGACTCCAGAACCGCGGCCGGCTCCTTCACCGACCTGAGCATGTCGATGTTCGCGAGCAGGGCTGCGTGGGAGAGCATCGCCCCCTTCGGCCGACCGCTTGTCCCCGCCGTGAAGAGCAGGAGCGCGAGGCCGTTGGGAGCAGCCACCTCATCACCCGGAGCGAAGGGTCGGGCGGCAAGGAGTCTGCGCCACGCATCGGACGACACATCGACGATGTCGCACGATGCGATCGCTTCGACGACCTCGGTTCCCACGGCCCCGGTGGTCGGGTCAACGAGGAGGAGCCGAGCACCGGAATCGGTAAGGAGGACGGCGACCTCGGCCACGGTGTAGGCCGGATTCATCGGGACGGCGACGAGTCCGGCACGGAGGATCGCAAAGTATCCGACCACGAATTCGATCGAATTACCGAGCAGCAGGGCCACTCGATCTCCCGGATGCAGGCCCATCTCGCGCAGGCCGGCGGCGACATGGTCGATCGCTCCGTCGAGCTCAGCCCAGGTGAGCCGGCGTCCGCCGTCGATGAGCGCGGTCCGATCCGGAGTGAGCGCTGCAGGGCCCCTCACCAACGCCGCCAGGTTCGCCCGCTCGCTCATGCTCCCTACTCTGGCATATCACCCGCGCGACCTCGGTACGCTCGTCCCGTGGCGAGCAGGCGGATATCGAACTCTCCCGACGTCCTCGCGTCCTACCGACGGGCCGGGCAGGCCTCGGCCGACGCGGCGAGCGAGGCGATCGACGGCCATGTAGCCGGAGCCACCGCAGCATTCTTCGACGTCGACAACACCATCATGCGCGGCGCGAGCATCTTCCACCTCGCCGTCGGACTTGCCCGTCGCAACTACTTCAGCGGCCACGAGATCTGGGGATTCGGCCTCAAGCAATTGCGGTTCGTCCTGAGCGGGGCAGAAAACCTCGAGGACATGGCATCGGCCACGACGGCCGCGCTTTCCTTCGTCGAGGGCCGCCGCGTCGACGAGCTGCTCGCGCTCGGCGAGGAGATCTTCGATGACAGCATGGTCGACAAGCTCATCCCCGGATCCCTCGCCCTCGCTCAGGGTCACCTCGATGCCGGGCAAGAGGTCTGGCTCGTCACCGCCACCCCGGTCGAGGTCGCCCAACTGCTCGCGCGCCGACTCGGACTCACCGGTGCTCTCGGGACCGTCTCGGAGATCGAGGGCGGTGCCTACACCGGACGACTCGTCGGACCTCCACTCCACGGCCTGGCAAAGGCCGAGGCGGTGCGAGCACTCGCCGAGCGGGAGGGCCTAGACCTCAGCCAGTGCTGGGCCTACTCCGACTCCGCGAACGACATCCCGATGCTGTCGGCGGTCGGCAACCCGGTAGCAGTGAACCCGGATGCCACCCTGCGGGCCCATGCCCGCGACAACGACTGGAAGATCCGCGACTTTCGACGCAGGGAGCAGGTGAAGCGCATTGCGGTGCCAGCTCTCTCCGGTGCGTCGGGGATAGCGGCTGGGCTCGCCCTCGGCTACGCGATCGGCCGCGCCCACAGGCGATAGGGCACGGTCAACCGAACACTGATGGTCGCTTCATCAAGAGCCGGTAGAGCGCCTGCTGAATCTGCTCGCGAACCTGGTCGGTGAGGTTGAACACCAGCATCGGGTCGTCCGCCGCACCCTCGGGGTAGTCCTCGGTGTGGATCGGGTCGCCGAACTCGATGAACCACTTGCTCGGAAGCGGAACCAGACCAAGCGGCCCAAGCAGCGGGAAGGTCGGGGTGATCGGAAAGTAGGGCAGTCCGAGCAGGCGGGCAAGGGTCTTCGCATTGGAGATCATCGGGTAGATCTCCTCTGCGCCGACGATCGCAGTCGGCACGATGGGCGTCTTCGTTCGAAGGGCCGCGGCGACGAAGCCGCCCCTCCCGAACCGCTGCAGTTTGTACCGCTCGCTGAACGGCTTGCCAACGCCCTTGAAGCCCTCCGGCCACACGCCGACGATCTCACCCCGTTCGAGCAGCCGCTCTGCGTCCGGGGTGCAGGCGAGGGTGTGGCCGGCCTTGCGGGCGATCTCGCCGAGGAACGGGGTCTGGAAGACGAGGTTGGCGCCGAGCATTCGCAG
>JBMOKH010000359.1:0-2160 GCA_049315365.1 Candidatus Nanopelagicales bacterium | reverse complement strand
GTGGTGACTGAATTCAACATCCCGACCCCAGTGTCGGGCCCGAACTACATCACTCCCGGCCCGGACGGCAGCTTGTGGTTCAGCGAGTACGGGTCGAGCCGGATGGCGAAGATCACCCTCGCTGGCGTCATCACGGAGTACCCGACCCCTCGTGCGAACGCCGAGCCTGGCCTCGGCGCCGCAGGCGCCGACGGGAGCATCTGGTTCAGCGAGCAGCCGGCCAGGACCACCGCGGCAGGGTCGACCCAGTACCCCGGGCGCATCTCCCGCATTGGGACGGGCGTCGGCCCGGTCCTCACATCCAAGGTCTCGGGCACGGGCGCGGCAGGCTCGCCATTGACCTGCTCGTACCGCAATACAACGGGCTGGAAGATCGCCGCGGTCAAGTACCAGTGGCTGCGTAATGGCTCTGCGATCGGGGGAGCGACGAAGAAGACCTTCACCCCCGACGCATTAGCGTCTGGCAGCAGCGTCAGGTGCAGCGTCTCGCTCACCTACACGCCCATGTTTACCCAGATGGGCACTATCTCGGCAGGGGTACGGATTACAAAATAGGTTCAGGCGTTCGGTGGGCGCTCGCCGCTCACCGGACGCCACAGCCCTGCCCCGGGATTGACAGCCGAGACTGCGGCGGCAAGCGGAAGTGCACTGAGCGGCAGCACGGGAACAAGGCTGGCGCCCGCGATCATCGAGACGACCACCTGCGCGGACGCAACCGGGAGCCACAGCAGTGCAAGCGCCGTTATCCGGTGGCCGTGATCTGCGCTGGGGCCCGGGACTGACCGAGGCGCAAGCACGGCGCGGCACGCGATCACCGCCCAGGCGGTTGCGGCCAGGAAGGCTGGGGCGGCGGCGAGGAAGAGCGGTGGGGGAGCAACCGAAGGGACGATGGCGAGCCCGATTGCCGCAACGGCTCCGAGGCTCAGCAGGATGGGGTGCGCGGGACGGGTGAGCACCTGCCGCCACGTCGGTCGCGGTTTCGGTTCGAGTCCGAGTAAGGGCGGTTGTTCACGCAGCAGGACGCGCCGTGCTTCGTCGAGCTCGGTGAAATGCTGCGGGTCGCCTCCGGCGTCGGGGTGGGCGAGCCTCGCCCACACCCGCCATGCTCGCTTGACATCCACAGCGGACGCGTCGGCCGGGACACCGAGGAGCGCGGCGGCTTCGTCCCTGTCCACGTCCCTCTCCCATTTCGTCAACGTGAAGCGCTCGATCCCGGTCCTGGAGACCGTAGGTCAACCTAAGGCACGCCGAGCCCTTCGAGTGAAGCCGATGGCCCCGGTCTACCATCGTGGCGTGCAGGTAAGGGCCTTGGTCGCATGACCATTGATGGATCTCAGTGGGATGTTGTCGTCGTTGGAGGAGGACCCGCCGGAGCGATGGCTGCGCTGGCCGCGGCCGAGGCCGGCGCGCGAACCCTCCTGATCGAGCGAAGCGAACTCCCGCGCTACAAGCTCTGCGGGGGTGGCCTCGTCGGTGCTTCGCTGCGTTCACTGCCAGCGGGGTTCGAAGTGTCCGTGCGGGACTCGACGACGTCGGCGACCTTCAGCCTGGGCGGACAGCGAGCCGCAACACGCACGACAACCACGCCATTCATCTCGATGATCGATCGCAGTGAGTTCGACGCGCAGTTAGTCGCTGCTGCCGAGGGCGTAGGCGCAGTGATTGCCACCGGGGTCACCCTTGAGCAGATTGATGAGGACTCCTCCAACATCAGTCTGCGCACGTCGGTGGGCGTCATCCGCGCTCGAGCCATCGTCGGTGCCGACGGAAGCGCGAGCCGGGTTGCTGGCTATGTCGGGGCGCAGTACGCGCAGGTGGACTTGGGCCTTGAGGTCGAGTTGGACGTCACCGAGGCGCAAGCATCCGAGTGGCGTGGCCGTTTGCACCTGGATTTCGGCGAACTGCCGGGTTCCTATGCGTGGGTGTTCCCCAAGGGCAGGCGCCTCACGGTCGGAGCGATCGCGCGTCGCGGCAATGCCGCGTGGCAGCAGGAATACCTCAAGCGTTACATCGAAAGCCTTGGTCTCTCGGGAGCCCCCGTCGAGAAGAGCGGTGGCCACCTCACCCGGTGCAGGGAAAAGAATTCCCCGCTCGTGAAGGGCAGGGTGCTCCTGTGCGGCGATGCAGCGGGGTTGCTCGAGCCGTGGACCCGGGAGGGCA
>JBMOKH010000082.1:0-9655 GCA_049315365.1 Candidatus Nanopelagicales bacterium | reverse complement strand
ATTCCACCCGAACCTGAGGAAGTGAAGCCAGTGTTGAATTTCAATCGCCTAGCCCCCGTGGCTGTGGGGGCCGCACTCGTCCTGAGCGCCTGTGGCTCAGGCTCGACGGCCACGAGCTCGTCTTCCGCTCCCGCCGAGTCCTCCGCTCCGGCCGAGTCCTCGGCCGCCGCCCGACCAACTGACTTCAACTCACAGGCGGCCGAACTGGATGCACTGACGTACACCCAGTTGTCGAAGTCGCTGCTGTCGGCTGCTCCCGCGCCCGCGACCCTGAAGGATGGCAGCACCTTCACGCTCAGCCCCGATATCGCGGCGAAGGTCGCCAACGGTGAACCGATCAACTATGTGATCTCGTACGGGTCGAAGAGCATCCCGCTGTTCTCCCAGCAGTACCTGATCGGCTACGACGACACCCTGCCGATCGCCAACTCGATCCTCCCGATGAACGGTGCGGATGTCTCGCCATCGACTCCGGGCCAGGATGTCTCGGCGCAGATCGCTGGTATCGAGGCCCTACTGAATACGGGGCAGATCGACTGCCTCTCGATCCAGCCTCTAGATGACGTCAGCATGACCGACATCACCAACAAGGCGATGGCAAAGGGTATCCCGGTGTTCACGGTGGGCGTCACGTCAAACGCGAACGAGCTCTCCAACTTCACCCAGGTCTCCTACGAAGAGGGGAAGCAGGCCGCGCAGATCGTCATCGACTGGATGGCCGAGTCCGGCAACGACCTCAAGGTCTTCGCTGTCTCTGGCGGAGATCCGTCGGCGTCGTGGGCGCAGGGTCGGATGAGCGGCTTCATCGATGGAATCACTGAAGGGGTGCCTGGTGCATCGTTCGTGAACGGAGCGTCCGACGCGCTCGTCACCAGCTACGATCCCGCGGGCACCTATGACGCCTACAAGGCCTTCCTGACGGGCAACCCCGAAGTCCAGTTCATTGAGAACGTGGACATCGGAGCTGAGCACGCCAATCGGGCCATCACTGACGCCAAGCGCACGGGCGAGGTCTTCACGATCGGTTGGAACCTCAGTGAGGGCCAGTTCCAGGGCATCGAGGCGGGCATTCAGGTGGCGGCACTCGACCAAGCCTGGTCCCAGCAGGCGGGCTTCGGCGCGCTTGCCTGTGCGGCATTCCTTAAGGACGGGGTCGTTATGCCCAATACTCAGGAGTTGATCCCGGTGACGGCCGCCAATGTTGTCGCTGCACGTGAGGGTCTCAACGCCATCATGAAGTAGCACGACCGCAACAGGAAGTAGCGAGAGCACAACGGATGGGTCCAAACCATCGGGGCCGGCCAGCACGCTGGCCGGCCCCGATGCGTCAAAGCACGATTAGAAGTGGAGGCGGAAGTGCCAAGTGAGCAGCCAAACCAAATGGGTCAGATGACGCCAGAACCCAGCCCAGCGGCGCAGAGGAGGGGTGACGGCAGCTTCCTGCGCGAGTTTGGGCGCACGGCGGGTCTGATCGGAACGATCCTCCTGGTGATGGCGATCTTCGCAATCGCTTCCGATGGACGATTCCTCCAGCCGGAGAACCTCCTGGGCCTTCTGAGGTACATGAGCACCCTGGCGATCGTCGGGCTGGGGCTGACGGTCGTCCTCATCGTTGGCGAGATCGACCTGTCGTTTGGCGCCGTGTACGGACTCAGCGCCATGCTTACAGCCGTCGCGTGGATCAACTGGGGCTGGAGCATCGGCGCGGCAATCGGCCTCGCGCTCCTGGCGGCCATCTGCGTCGGGCTCTTCAACGGCTTCTTCACCACCGTGGCGAAGATCCCCTCCTTCATCGCCACCCTCGGCGCCAGCACACTCGTCTTCGGTTTCACGCTGCTCGTGAGCGGATCCGCCACGTACTCCCCCATGTCTCCCGGACCGGGAAGGGAGATGAACGAGGGACAGGTCAGCTTCTTTCGAGGCCTGAGCAATCAAGACCTCCCACTCGGGCTACCGATGGGCGCCATCTGGATGGCCTTCATCGCACTCGCCTTCTGGTACATCATCAGCAAATCCCTCTTCGGCTTCCGACTCAAGGCGATCGGCGGCAATCCAGTGGCCGCGCAGTTCGCCCGCATCCCCGTGCGTCGCTACAAGATGTGGGCCTTCGTGATCTGCGCCCTCTCCGCAGCCACAGCGGCGATTCTGACCTTCGCCTTCATCGGCTCGGTGCAGCCGGACTCCGGCGCAGGGCTGCTCTTCCCGACCTTCGCGGCCGTCGTCATCGGTGGCGCTAGCCTTTCGGGCGGCCGAGGGACAGTGCTCGGCACTTTGCTGGGATGCCTGCTGCTCGCGATTCTCAACAACGGACTCGCGCTGATGGCAGCCGGGGCATTCCTGCAGCAGATCTTCATCGGTGTGGTCACGATCGGCGCGGTAGTGCTGGATCAGGCGACACAGCGCTGGCGGAAGGACCGCTAGAGATGTCAGCTGAGCCCACGCCGAGCGGCATCGAGATTCACGACCTGGTCAAGACATACGGAGACACGGTCGCCCTGGGGGGACTCACTCTCCAGGCTCGGCCGGGGGAGATCCTCGGAGTTGCGGGGCCGAACGGTGCCGGCAAGAGCACGATGGTCAAGATCCTCGCCCGTGAAACCCAGCAAGACAGCGGGAGCATCACGCTCGATGGCGTGCCCTGGTCGGCCGACAAAGATGCGCATCGAGTGGCAATCGTCCACCAGGAGCCCCAGCTCTTTCCCAATCTCACCGTCGCGGAGAATCTACTCGTCGGAGCCGAGCCGTCCCGGTTCAACCGGCCCAAGGGTCGCGATGCGAACACGGACGTGCTGCAGGAGGTTGGCCTGCTGGAGTACGCCAACGCCACCGTGGACAGCCTGCCCCTCGCGCTCCAGCAGCGCACCGAGATCGCCAAGGCCCTGGCCAAGAACGCTGACGTGTTCCTGTTCGACGAGCCCAACTCGGCGCTCACCGAGAACGAGTCCACTGAACTCTTCGATCGGATGCATACGCTGGCGGGCCAGGGCAAGGTTGTCGTCCTGGTCAGCCATCGCCTCGCCGAGCTGGCGACGCACTGCGACCGCGTCGTGGTGATCGTCGACGGGTGCGTGCGGACGGAACTCGCCCCACCCGACATTGACGAGGAAAGAATCGCCCGCGAACTCGTCGTCGGAAGATCCGGCGCGAGCGCTGCCGAGCGGGCTGCACGTGAGGCCGACGCACCCACCCTGCTGCGTCTGACCCAGTGGACGCATCGTCGCGCTCGGTTCGCCGACATCGACCTGGACCTTGCCACTGGGGAGATCCTCGCCATCGTAGGCGTGGAGGGCTCGGGTGGCCGGGAGCTGGTTCGCTCCATGGCGGGCTTCGAGAGCGCGAGAGGAACTCTGACACTCGGCAGCCGAAGCGGGTCGGCCGCTCAGAGTCAGGTTGCTTATGTGACCGGTGATCGCAGTGAGAGCCTGTTCGACAACCTCTCCGTCGGTGAGAACCTGTTCCTGCGGGAGGCCGACCGGCTCACCACGCGGGCGTGGACCCTGAAGCGGGGAGCCGCCCGGCGCCGGGCGGCTGAGTCGCAGAAGGCTTTCCTGGTGAAGACAGCAAGCCTCGACACTCCGATCCGGTCCCTCAGCGGGGGGAACCAGCAGAAGGTGGCGATTGCCTCGGCGCTTGCCACTCAGCCAATCCTGGTGGCACTCGAAGAGCCCACCCGCGGCGTCGACCTGGGCAGCAAGGCAGAGATCTATCGACTGCTTCGGGACTATTCGGACGCCGGTGCTGCGGTAGTCATGTACTGCACAGAGGACTCCGAGGTATTCGATGCCGCGGATCGGGTCATCATCCTGTCCCGCGGCCGTATCGTCGGAAGTCTCCTGATCGCGGACTACACCGACGCAGAGAGCCTCGCGGAGGCGATCGCATCGCTGGCTGGTTCTGACGCCCCGCACCACCACCATCCAGATCCACACCCGGAGGACAGTGCCGCATGAAGATCGCCAAGGTCGAACCGATACCGGTCGCCTACCCGGAGCCCAATGACTTCAATGCCACCCGCTACCTCTGTCTGGTCAAGATCACGACCGATGACGGGATCGTGGGTTGGGGCGAGTCCATCACCCAGTTCCCCGAAGCCAATCCGGCAGTGGCCGCGATCATCGAGGGGATGGCCGAGGTCATCATTGGCAGAGATCCGATGCACATCGAGGCCATCTGGCACTCAATGAAGGATCGTGCCTGGTGGTACGGGTACGGGGGAGGGATCGCCTCGTACGCCATCGCGGCTATCGACATCGCCCTGTGGGACATCAAGGGTAAGGCGCTGGGCGTACCCGTTCTGGAGCTGCTCGGCGGCCCCGTCCACGACAGGCTGCCGGCCATCGCGTCGTCGCATGCCCACTACGAGTCCATTCCCGCCATGGCGGACGAAGCCCAGGAGTGGCTCGCGACCGGTCTGCAAGGCATGAAGGTGGGATTCGGCAAGCGTGGCGACGCCCGCCTGGGCTACGAGCACGATCGCGATGTCGAGTACGTCCGGGCAATGCGCGAGGTGATCGGCCCGGACAAGATGCTCATGATCGACTGCGGCATTGCCGTCGTGTGGGACGTGTCCACGGCCGTCCGCCGGGTGCAGGCCTTCGACGAGTACGACCTCACGTGGATCGAGGAGCCGCTCGGCGCCTGGGACCCCGAGGGCTACGCGAACCTGCGCGCCAAGACCACCACCCTGATCGCGTACGGCGAGAAGGAGTGGACCCTTGAGGGATTCGAGCGGGTCCTGGCGACCGGGACGTGCGACGTCATGGGGGTCGACCCGGGCCGCGGCGAGGGCATCACCGGGTTCAAGAAGGTGACCGATCGCGTCCTCGCCTACCGCCGGCAGGCCAACGCGCACGCGTGGTCGTCCGCCATCGTGAGCGCGGCCAGTCTTGCCGTCAGCTTCAGCTCACCGGCCTGCAAGCTCTTCGAGTTCAAGCCACTCCGGAACCCGATGCAACATGAACTGGTGACTGCGCCCATCGAGCATGTGGACGGTTGGGTGTACCCACCCCTTGACCGGCCCGGGCTGGGAATCGACGTCGAGGAAGACGTCATCGATCGATACCGCCAGTAGCGGGCCTGTTCAGTGGAGGCGCTTCTGGAGCTGCTCGTGTCGACGAGCACCACAGGTGTGGCAGAGGCCGCGACGGACGAGCGTCTGGAACTCCTGCTGGCTGATTTCCTGGCCTGTGCACGGGCCGGGCGGAGTCGCCAGGACGCCGGTTCCTTCGAGCAGGATGGCGTTGCCGGCACTGCCGCGCTCCTCGCGCTGCGCTCCAGCGCCGCCGATCTCGACGACGTCGACTGGCGCTCGCTGCACCACCCCGGATCCGTCGTATGGCCCGTCGTTGTGGCTCTGGCGATGCAGAGCGACAGCGCCGGGGAACCGCTCGGTCGGGCGGCACGAGCGGGCTACGCGACGGCGGCGACGATCGCAGACCACCTCGGCTCCACTCATCGGGCCACGTGGCACGTCACGGCCACAGCGGGCGCATTGGGAGCGGCCAGTGCTGCGAGCGTCATGCTCGACCTGCCCCCCGCCGGTCATGTTCGTGCACTGGCCCTTGCTGCCGCAAATCTCGGAGGTCTCGCCCTAGCGGCGCGCGAGCGGCGAGGAGCCGCGAGCTTCAATCGTGCAGCGGCGGCAACCCTGGGGATCACGGCTGCTCGAGCGGCCTCGGTAGGGACTGGCGCAGTGGAGGCGTTCTTCGACGCCCCCGATGGCCTGCTTCAAGCGATGTCAGGGGCCGGGTCCGATGGCGGACCGCGCATGCGGGGCGGGGTCCTCGAGGCGTCCGCTCGGCTCTACCCCGTCTCGGGATTCCTGCAGTCGACGGTCGCCTCGACCGCCGCTCTCCGCGCGCAGGTGGACGGGGATCTGATCGGTATCCGCATCGGCCTGTCCGAGGGCGGTCGATCGCTGGTCGACGGCGGCGCAGGTGGACCCTGGTGGGACGCCCGGCTGAGCGCCCTTCGCGCCTGGGCGTCGGGGAGTCCCTTTCTCGCGGGTGCTCCGTGCAGCCTGGATGCGCTCGTGGAGATCGTGGAGGTGTACGGGACGGATCTGCCTCCCGGACACTCGGACGTCACCGTCTCAACAAACGCGGGCGAAGCATCGATCTCGGCTGCAGGACCCCCGTCACTCTCAGACTCGAATGCGCAGGTGGCCCTGCGCGAGAAGTGGACGAGCGTGCTGACAGTCGATGGACACCAGGTCCAGGAGCTGGCGTATGGGGCCTTGGCTGGAAGCGCCTTCGGAGCCGAACTAAGAGAGGCGGTACTGTCATGAATGGGCGCAGCACTCTCGGGGCGCCGGTGCGCATCGACGTGGGTCAGTTGACCGCGACCTTCGCTGATGGCGATCTGTTCGACGTCCGATGGGGCGGGATCGAGGTTGTGCAGCGCCTGTACCTAGCGGTGCGAGACGAGGCGTGGAACACCATCCCTGCGAGCTTCTCCAACGTTGTGATCACGCAAACCGATGAACTGGCCAATATCGGGTTCGACGCTCTCCACGAGCACGGGTCGATCCGGTATCAGTGGCATGGGTCTGTCACCGCGAGCGCTGATGGCGAGCTCAGCTATGAGATGCAGGGTCGGGCACTTCAGGAGTTCCGATACTGCAAGATCGGATTCAACGTGCACCATGGGCTGCGGTCACATGCGGGCCGCAGCTTCCGGCTCAGCGCTCAAGACGGAGTGCACAAGGGCACTTTCAGGGCGGACGTCGCGCCGCAGTTGATCCGCGACGGCACCCTCACGGCGATGACTCAGCACTTCGACCGCCTGGATATCGACCTCGATGGCGCGGACGTGTCCTACCGATTCGACGGCGACCGATTCGAGATGCAGGACCACCGCAACTGGATCGACGCCAACTGGAAGACCTACGGGACTCCGTTGGAGCAGGGGTTCCCCATGGACATCCATGAAGGTGACCAGCTGTACCAGCGAGTGACGATGACGGTCGCCGGTGCGGGTGCCTCCCACCCACAGGACGGGACGGTCGAACTCGTCAGGGACTCGTCGCCAACGATCCACCTGCCCCGCATCGGGCACTTGCTGACGGTCGCACCGGACGATGCTCAGGTCGCGTGTTTGCGCGGACTCCGGCCGGACCACATCCGAGTAGACCTCCACCCGGGTGTCGACCTCGCTGGTCGACTTGCGGAGGCAGAGACGGTTGCGAAGGCACTCGACGCCGGACTTGAGGTGGGCGCATTCCTTCGGGTGGAGCGAGCCGTTGAGGACGCAGACACCCTGGCCGGAGTCCTCGCGCACTGCGCAACTCGTATCGATCGAATCCTGGTTCTTGCCGAGGTGACGGGATTCAGCGCGTTTCGCGGTGCCTGCCCCCCCGGTGTGAGTGAGCACGTGCGCACAGCCTTGGCTGACGTGGGTGTTGAGGTTCCCAGCATCGTCTCGGGCACGAGCCAGTTCTTCGTGGACATCAATCGTGATCGTCCCGACTACTCGAAGACTGACGGGATCGTGTTCGCCGTGAACCCCCAGGTCCACGCCAGCGATGACAGGTCCGTGATGCAGAACCCGGAGGCGATCCCGGACGTTGTCCACTTCGCCCGCCAGTTGTACGGAGCTATCGACGTCGTGATGTCCCCGGTCGACCTCATCGGCCTCAACGGTCCTTTCCCGGCCGGTCCAAGCCTCGAGGGTGAAGGCCCTGCCAATGAGGATCCGAGGCAACAGACCAGCTTCTGCGCCGCATGGACGCTTGCCGCACTGGCGCACATGGTTCGCGCCGGCACAACATCGGTGACGTTGTTCGAGCTGGTTGGAGCTCGGGGCCTTGTTGTCGACCCAGAGCGGATGTTCCCCGTCGCCGATCTCCTCGCTTGTCTGGCTCGGACGCGGTCTTCACGGCTGATCTCGGTTCGATCGAGTGACCCGGATCGTGTAGCCGTGCTGGCCTTCCACCGTGACGATGCCGACGTCTTCCTCATTGGCAACCTGACTCAGGACCCGATAGCGGTCAGGCCGCCGTCCGCTGACGAGGTCACAGTCCCCGGATACGGGGTTGTTCTCTGGTCGAAGCTCGCAACCGACCGGATCGCCTGATGGCCATTACAACTCCTCGGATTCTGGTGGCCGCATTCTCCATCGAGGCGAACAGCTTCGTCCCGTCGGAGACGACTCTGGCTGACTTCCAGCGGCAGGTGTGGGCCCTGGGCGATGAGGTGAACCGTGACACTGCAGGACCGACGAACGAGATCGCTGGCGCCTGGGATGGCCTGGTCGAGGAGGGCATGACCCCCGTAGGAGCGGTCGCCGCGATCGCCTCGCCAGGGGCAATGGTGGCGCGCAACGTCTTCGACCTAATCCGACGAGAGCTTCTCGACAGATGCACACCTGACATTGCGGGCGTGTACTTGATGCTGCACGGATCTGCGCTGGTCACCGGCTTGGACGACCCGGAGGGCGTCCTCCTCCAGGACATTCGCAAACGGCTGGGACCGAATGTTCCCATCGCAGTGAGCCTCGACCTTCATGCCTACCTGACCGAGCAGATGATGTCGAACTGCGACATAGTGACCGCGTTCCGAACCTGCCCGCATGTTGACCTGTACCGCACCGGACGCCAGGCGGGGGACCTGCTCGCTCGCACAGTGCGCGGCGAGATCGCCCCCGTGAGCCGCCGTATCCGGCTTCCCATGATCACCCCACCCGAACAGCACGATTCCGGTCAGGGACCATTCGGCGGTCTCCAGGGTCTGTGCGACGAAGCCGAGGCGCAGGGGGCGCTGGCTGCGGCGCTGCTGTGCACCCAGCCGTGGTTGGATGTGCCGGAGCTGGGTTGGTCTGCTGTCGTCACCACAGACGCCGACGCTGACATGGCCCATCGCTTTGCCACGGAGATCGCGGAGCAAGCTTGGAATGCCCGGCACCAGTTCGTCGTGTCGACGGCCGTTGACGTCCACGACGCCCTTGAGACCGCGTTCTCGACGCCCGGCCCTTTCGTAGTCGCGGACATTGGAGACGCGACCAATGGAGGATCATTGGGCGACAGCACCGAGGTATTGAGGGCCCTGCTCAACAGGCAGCAAGCGGGCCTGCTCACGGGCCCATCGGCCCTGACCGTCACCGACCCCGCAGCCGTGGCCGTCGCCACCACGGCGGGGGAGGGATCGCCAATCGAGTTCGTTGTCGGGACCGGCCCGCATGGCGCGTTCAATGAAGCCACCCCCGTCACGGGGACGGTCCGTCGGCTGTGGCAAGGGGCGATCACCTATTCCCATCCCGCTGCGGCGGGGGTCATCGACACACCGGGCGCCGCTGCCGTCGTGGAGGTGGGGGATATCTCTGTGATCGTCCACACGTGTCCTGTGCGTGTCATCGACCCTGCCATCTACCTCGCGCTAGACATCGACATCTCCCAGCAGCGACTCATCCAGGCAAAGTCGCATGTCTCCTACCGCGCGGGCTTCGACGCGATCTCGACTGGAAGCGCGCTGGCCGACACCGGTGGCCCGACCGCAGGCAACCTCGCCGCGCTGCCGTTCACTCGCCGTCCCATCCCGTTGTACCCGTTCGAAGACGTCACCTGGACCCCCGACGCCACAAGGTAGGCCTAGGGAAGCGCTGATTTTCTCGTTCGCTTGAGTGGCGTTTTGCCTGGTGTGTGGGGGTCGTTTCGGGGAGA
>JBMOKH010000358.1:0-2177 GCA_049315365.1 Candidatus Nanopelagicales bacterium | reverse complement strand
AGCCACGCCGCGTCCCTTGCCCGCGACTACGGGCTTGGTGCCGTCCTCAACTCGCTGACCCTCACTCCTGGTGTTTATGACGCAGCCACGGCGGTGAACATGGCCGCCAGCCAACCCCTGACCCTTGACGGACAGGGGAACGCCAATGCGGTTTTCGTGCTGCGCATCCACGGGGCGCTCACATTCGGGGCGAATGATGTCGTGAGCCTCCTGAATGGTGCCCAGCCCTCGAATGTCTTCTGGATCGTCGATGGCGCGGTGACCGTTGGCGCATCCTCGTCAATCGCGGGAGTCGTCATCACCCCGGCCGCCATCACGCTGGGCGCGAATGCGAGCGTTCGAGGCCAGGTGATCAGCACGAACGGCGCGATCACCCTGGATTCGAACACGATCAGCAACACGTCGAGCCCTTCGGGGGTGGGCACTCCATCGGCGACCCCGAGCGCCACTCCGTCAGCGAGCGCAAGCCCGAGTGCGAGTGCAACGGCGAGCTCTACGGCGAGTCCGACTTCGAGCTCGTCGGGAGTGGGCTCAGGGGCCACCGTGTTCTGGCTCGATGATCGGTTGACCGCCAGCGTGTCAGTCGGGGTGCCGTATTCGGACGAACTCTCGGTGGCGAGTTCGCTCGCGCCCTCAGTCGAGATCAACAGCGCGGTCTTCGCTGTATCTGCAGGGCGACTCCCGTCCGGCATGTCACTCGAATCGTCAACCGGCATAATCTCCGGGTTGCCGAGCGCGGCCGGCACCTTCATGTTCACGGTCGAAGCTTCGATTGACGGGCTGCCCCGCTCGTCGCGGCAGTACGTTCTCACGGCGTCGGCTGGAACGAGCTTCGCGACCGTCTGGATCGATCATTGGCTCCAGAGCGATCTCACCGTAGGCACGCCCTTTGGTGATCGACTCACTGCTGGTACCTCGGATCGACCGTCGATCGTGTCGCCGAACGCCGCCTACTTCGTCGACTTCGGTGTCCTGCCCCCCGGCCTGAACCTCACCGACGGCATCGTGCACGGCACGCCCACATCGCCGGGGGTCTACGTCTTCGGCATCGATGCCAAGGTGGCCGGCCACTCCGTGGCGACCGAGACGTTCACCCTGAAGGTGGGCGCCAGGAATGGCCAGGCCGTCACGGCTGCGCCGGACGCCGAGAACATCAAGACTTCGGATATCGCATCGGCTCGAGTGATCTACCGGATGCGGCAGTCTGGCAAGTGGGTTGTCGTGCCGCGCTTCCTCAAGGCATCCCGGACGATCCCGGTCTACGCCCACTTCACCGTGGTCCGATCCCCGGTCGGCAGGCAATCGAAGAACATCCCAGCTGCACGAGCGAAGGCCAAGGCGCTGGCCAAGGCGAATGTCGGACGAACCGGACCGGTGATCAAGGGCAAATTGTGGCGTGGCCCCGCGCGCATCATCGTGAATTGGTGACCGACTCGCGGAAGCACGACCCCGACCCCGGGGCGCACGTCGTTCGCCTCGAAGTTCAAACACGAGCACGAACCAGATGAAGGAGATTCACATGCACCAGACCTCGCGTTCCGCCCGTTTGACCGTTGCGCTCGGCATGGCGGTGGCGGCCATGGCCGGGTGCTCCGTCAGCGGCAGCATCGGCGGTGATTCAATCGACAAGGGTGAACTCTCGGTGCAGGCCGTAGCTGCACTCGAGGCTCAGACAGGCGCCACGATGGACCCGTCAGAGTCGCTCACCTGCCTCGAAGACCTCAAGACCGACGCCGGCAGCGTAGCGATGTGCGAATACAAGGCGTCGAGCGGAAGCGTCTTCGATGTGACGGTGACTTCCGAGGGCGTCGGGTCAGATGACAAGGTCGCATTCACGGTCGTCGTGAGCGACACGCCCCGATAGGGCGGGGATTCGGCGGGCGACGACGACGTGGCCCCGGGCGTCGACGTTTCAATGACGGGCTGACGAGGGTGAGCGCGACATACTGATTTGATGCGTGCATTCTGGAGACGACTGCGAGCGGCACCACGCCGCCTCGTCGTCGTGATCCTCGCCGTGTGCGTCGGCGTCGTCGGCATTCCGGCTGCGGCACCCGGAGCCTCGTCGCTCGCCCGACTTGCTGCGGCGAGCGGTCAGACCCCGGCCGCAGCCCCGATGGCCGAGCTCGCCAAGCGCCGCGATCCCCGGTGGCCGAACCGCATCGGCTGGCAGGGCT
>JBMOKH010000081.1:0-9719 GCA_049315365.1 Candidatus Nanopelagicales bacterium | reverse complement strand
GGCCGGTTCAGGAGGTGCTCGACGCGGCATGGGAGTACGGCAATCGCACCGGCCGTCGCGTGAGCATCGAGTACGCGCTCATCAAGGGCATCAACGACCAGGCGTGGCGTGCCGACCTGCTCGCCGACCTCGTCGATGGCCAGCTCGTGCACGTGAACCTCATCCCGCTGAACCCGACACCGGGCTCGGTATGGACAGCTTCGACACCGCAGGATGAACGGGCGTTCGTTGCGACCCTCCGGCGGCGGGGAGTTCAGGTCACGGTGCGCGACACGAGGGGCCGCGACATCGATGGTGCGTGCGGCCAGCTCGCGGCGGTAGAGACTCGCTGACAAACCCGAAATTGCCGCTCCCCCGTGCCAGACTGACGGCTATGTCAACACTCCATATCGAGGGCGTAGATGTCACCGGCAAGCAGGTCGTGGGGCTCGTGGCAGCATCTGTTGCTCGCACGCTCGCGGGCATGGCCCTCATCTTGTTCGTGCTATCCCTCGTCCCGCAGCGACCGGATGCAAGCATCATCCTGCCGGTCGTCCTCGTTGTCGCCGGGGTGGGCGTGTACGGCTGGTTCTTCGCCCATCAGGTGAAGAAGGTGACACACGCGGCACACCCTGCCGTCCGTTCCGTCGAGGCGCTCGTGCTCGTCGCAACGATGTTCCTTGCGGTCTTTGCGGCCATCTACGTGATGATCTCGTCGCAGTCGCCGGGCTCCTTCACCGAGCCCCTCGGTCACTTCACCGCCTACTACTTCGCGCTCACCGTGCTCGCGACCGTCGGCTTCGGTGACATCACGCCCATCAGCGACGGTGCCCGACTGGCCTGCATGGTGCAGATGGCACTCGACATCGCATTCATCGGGGCAACCGTCAAGATCCTCGGAGGGACGGCAAGCCGGACGATGCGCGACAGGGCAGAGCGCGCTGCCGAGCAGGAGGCCTCCGCATGACCGACTACCGGAGCGCGCATGAGCGTGCCCGCTTGGCGCCGCAGGAGTTCTGGGGCGCGGCGGCATCGCTCATCGACTGGGAGAGCGGCCCCGAGCGAGTCCTGGACGATGACCAGCCACCGCTCTACCGGTGGTTTCCTGACGCGACGATGAATACCTGCTGGAATGCGCTCGACCGTCACGTCGACGCAGGCAGGGGCGATCGTCCTGCGATCCACCATGTCAGCCCGGTCACGGATTCCGCGCGCACGATCACCTATCAGGAACTGCTCGATGAGGTCTCCACTTTCGCGGGGGTGCTCCACGGCCTCGGCGTTCGGGCGGGGGACAGGGTCATCATCTACCTGCCGATGATCCCAGAGGCTGTCGTCGCGATGCTCGCCTGCGCGCGAATCGGCGCCGTGCATTCGGTCGTGTTCGGCGGGTTCGCCCCGCTTGAGCTCGCCGCCCGCATCGACGATGCGCTGCCGAAGGTCGTCGTCACCGCATCATGCGGCATCGAGCCCCGGCACCTGGTCGAGTACAAGCCACTCATCGATGAGGCAATCAGGTGTGCGTCGCACGCGCCGGACCGCGTCATCGTCCTCCAGCGCCCTCAGTGCCGGGCCGAGATGGGGCCGATCGACCTCGACTGGCATGAGGCGATGGGGGGAGCCGTGCCGCAAGGGACGGTTGCCGTCCGTGCGACCGATCCGCTCTACATCCTCTACACGTCGGGAACGACGGGCCGGCCGAAGGGCGTCGTCCGCGACAACGGCGGGCATGCGGTCGCGATGGCATGGTCATTCGCGAACGTGTACGGCATGGGGCCTGGCGATGTCTGGTGGGCCGCGTCCGACGTCGGATGGGTCGTCGGGCATTCATACATCGTGTACGCGCCGCTCATCAGCGGTGCGGCGAGCGTCATGTTCGAGGGGAAGCCGGTGGGAACCCCCGATGCCGGGGCGTTCTGGCGGGTCATCGAGGACTACCGAGTGAACGGGCTCTTTACTGCGCCGACGGCCATCCGGGCGATCAAGCGCGAGGATCCCGAGGCGGCGCTGCTGCGGGGAAGGGACATCACGTCGCTGCGAGCGCTGTTTCTCGCGGGCGAGCGACTCGACCCGGACACGTACCACTGGGCCTCCAAGCACCTGCAGGTTCCGGTGATCGACAACTGGTGGCAGACCGAGACGGGCTGGCCGATCGCCTCCAATCTTCGGGGCCTGGATCCGATGCCCATCAAGCCGGGCTCACCGACGGTTCCGGTGCCAGGCTACGACGTCCACGTGCTCGACGATGCGGGCCGGCGGGCGGCGCCCCATGAGGAGGGGTCGATCGTCATCCGGCTTCCGATGCCGCCGGGCACGCTGCCAACCCTCTGGGGCGACGACGACCGCTACATTGACGGTTACCTCACCGCGAACCCCGGTTACTACACGAGCGGCGACGGCGGGTATTTCGACGGCGACGGGTACCTGTACGTCATGGGGCGCACCGACGACGTCATCAACGTTGCAGGCCACCGGTTGTCGACCGGCTCGATGGAGGCGGTCGTCGCGGCGCACCCTCTGGTGGCGGAGTGCGCGGTGCTCGGCGTCCACGACGACCTGAAGGGCCAGGTGCCCCGCGCACTCGTCGTGCTCAAGGCGGGGGCTGATATCGACCCTGAGGTGCTGGCCGAGGAGATCGTGCTGGCTGTCCGGACTGAGATCGGACCGGTTGCCGCGCTGAAATCCGTCGTCATCGTGCCTGCCTTGCCGAAGACCCGCTCCGGCAAGATCCTGCGCAAGACGATGCGCGCGATCGCGGATGGCCGCGATGAACCGGTTCCGAGCACGATTGAGGACCTGTCGGTGCTCGAGGCCATCACGCCACTCCTGATCGTCAGGTGACGGTCAGGGTGAACTCGTCTGTGGCACCCCGTGCCAGCCCGGCCTGCTTGGGCAGGACCACCCGGTACCGGACTGCACCCGGTTCATCAGCGATCGTGAAGTTTATCTCGTAGGGGGTCTTCCGCCCGCATGCCCGAAGCCTTCGTCCGGTGGTGCGGGCGACCTGTTGCCAGACTCCGGCAGTCTCGCGCTGAAGGGCTGCCTTGCGCGCCGACCAGCAGAAGGAGTACGTCCAGGTGCGTCCGCCAACGCATTCGCGCTTGATGTCCGGGCCCTGAGCGCAGGTGGTCGGATCGGCGGCTTCCCCGGCGGCCGCGAGAGCCGCTGCGATGAGCTCGGCGTGGACCGATGCGATGGCAGCCTCATCAAATGACTCCTCGGATGGATCCTCGCACGGCGGGCCGGAGCCGCCGGAGAGCGGGCCGAGGTAGAGCAGATCTGAACCGACCGCGACCATGAAGGGACCACCGCTGTCGCCGGCGCACGTTCCCTGCACCCCGTCGCCGGCGAGCTCGAAGACCCCCGGCGAATCGGTGCGCGTGCTCATTGGCTGCGAGACTGCGTACGGAACCGTGCTCGTGACCGAGATCTCGTCGGCCCGGGGACCGGTGAGCCCGTACCCGACGTAGGAGATTTCCGCCCCCTTGGCTGCGAGCGCCGCCACTTCGTCAGCGGTGGCCATTCGAGTGATGATGGGCGTGGCGAGGGGTGCGTCAAGGACGAGGAAGGCAATGTCATCCCTGGTCTTTGTCCAGTTCGGGTTGTAGATGATCTGCGAGACCCTGACCGCAGAGTGCCCGGTCGACTTGTCCGACCCGGGGGCGAAGATGGTCAACTCGTCAGCCGTGAATCCTGGTGCTCCCGCGCCATCGCCGTTGATGCAGTGTGCCGCCGTGACAAGGATCCTGGGCTTCCACAGCCCCGCGGTGCAGTAACCGGTGGTTGTCTCAAGTGCAACTGATGCGGCGGCGAGGGGTGATCCCAGACTGCCGTTGATGACCTTGGGAGTGGGCCCGGTGGTCGCTGCTGCGGTGGGCACAGCGAGGCAGATCGATGCGCCGACAACCAGCACGGTGACGAGGGTTCGCCTGCGGTGGGGACGCATGCGGCAATGCTAGCCCCGGGATTCAGGGCATGCCTGATGGCGCGGTGCCTCCGATTGCCTCCGCGAGGCTGACCAGTGCATGGTCCCGGTGAAGGTCCTGCCACCGATTGACCTCTTCCGCATCGCGGGCGCGCAGGGCGTCGAGCATGCCGGCGTGCTCGCGTGCGACGAGCTCCATGCTTCCCGTCGCGGCGAAGTAGACCGACCGGTAGACATCGGTCGAATCCCATAACTGGGTGAGAATCCGGATGAGGCGAGGCATCCGGCAGGCCTCGAAGATCATGAAGTGAAATCGTCGATTCGCGAGAGTGATGGCCAGAAGGTCACCGGACGAGGCGGCTGCGCACACCTCGTCAGCGAGTGCCGCGACCGCCTCGATGTCGGTATCGGTCAGGTTGGGGATGGCGGCAAGAATGGCCTCGCGCTCGAGGATCTCGCGAAGCCGATAGACCTCGCGTAGGTTCTCGACGTCGAGTTCGGTGACGAAGTAGCCGCGGTGGGGGGAGTGGATGATCTGCCCCTCGCCCTCGAGGACCCTCATTGCCTCTCGCAGGGGCGCCCGGCTGACGCCGTAGCGACTCGCGAGCGACTCCTGGATGATCTGCTGGCCTGGTCGCAGGAGGCCGGTGAGGATATCCGCCCGAAGGAGGCGCAGCACCATTTCCTGGGTCGTTGGAAGCTTGCCGTTCATGCGAGATCGAACTTCGCGATTACCTCGTCGTTTCCCTCGCCGATCACGGGAGGGGGCAGGCGGTAGCCGGCAGGAGTCCGGGAGTAGTCGACCGGATTGGCGACCTGGCGGCCGGACGCTCCGGTGAGCTCGACGATCGGATCGAGCCCCAGTTCCGTCGCGAGGGCGAACGCCTGACTGATGTCATTGATCGGGCCGCAGGGGACTCCGGCGGCGGTGAGCTTGCGCTGCCAGTGGTCGGCGTCCTTGCAGGACAGGGCCTCGTTGAGCAGGTGGGTGAGCCGGTCGCGGTGGGCGACCCTTGCCGGATTGGTTGCGAAGTCTGGATCCTCGGCGAGGGCGGGCGAGCCGAGAGCATTGGTGAGGTTCGCGAATTGGCCGTCGTTCCCGACGGCGATGACGATCGGCCGATCGGCGGCCTGGTAGACCTCGTACGGGGAGATCGATGGATGGGCATTGCCCATGCGCTCAGGCACGTAGCCGGCTCCGACGAAACCCGATGCCTGATTGACGAGGGAGGACAGCAGGGAGGAGAGCAAGGAGACCTCGACCAACTGCCCGGCGCCTGACTGCTCGCGATGCCGCAGGGCAGCGAGGATGGCCACCGTGGCATGGAGCCCGGTCAGGACATCGACGACGGCGACCCCGGCCTTCACCGGTTCCGTGGTGCCGGTGATGCTCATGAGCCCGCCCATCGCCTGGACGAGGAGGTCGTAACCAGGAAGGTCGCGGCCCGGTCCTGAGCCGAACCCGCTGATCGAGCAGTAGACGATGCCCGGATGGGACCGGGATATCGATTGGTAGTCCAGGCCATATCGCTCGAGTGCCCCGGGCTTGAAGTTCTCGATCATGATGTCGGCACGGTTGGCGAGGTTGACGGCTATCTGCAGGTCAGCGGGGTCGGTGATGTCCAGCGCGAGTGAGCGCTTATTGCGATTAACCGACTGGAAGTAGGTCGACCCGCCATCCTCGGTGAAGGGCGGGCCCCATGACCGAGTGTCGTCGCCGGTGCCAGGCCGCTCGACCTTGATCACGGTTGCGCCGAGATCGCCGAGCAGCATGGTCGCGTAGGGACCCGCGAGGACTCGGGAGAAGTCGGCGACGACGATGCCGTCGAGGGCCCCGACCGCGCTGGGCCCGGTCACCTGAATGCGGCAAGGCCAGTCAGCGCCTGGCCGATCACGAGGGTGTGCATCTCGTTCGTGCCCTCGTACGTGTAGACGGACTCCAGGTTGTTCATGTGACGGATGATCGGGTATTCGAGGGTGATCCCATTGCCGCCGAGGATGTTTCGGCACTCACGTGCGATTGCGAGGGACTCGCGGGCATTGTTCAGCTTGCCGAGGCTCACCTGCTCTGCCGTGATGATGCCCTCGTCCTTGAGCCGGCCGAGGTGCAGTGCCAGGAGCATGCCTTTGCCGAGTTCGAGGGCCATATCGGCGAACTTTCGCTGGGTGAGCTGGAACCCGGCGATGGGCCGGCCGAACTGCTCCCGGTCGAGCGCGTAGCTGATGGCAGTCTCGAGGCAGTCGCGCGCTGCGCCAAGGGTGCCGAAAGCGATGCCGAATCGGGCCTCGTTCAGGCAGGAGAGCGGCCCGCGCAGGCCGCGTACTCCGGGGAGCATCGCGCTCTTGGGCAGGCGCACATCAGTGAAGACGAGCTCGCTCGTGACTGATGCGCGCAATGACATCTTCTTGTGAATTTCGTTCGCGACAAAGCCGGGGGTCGTCGTCGGGACGACAAAGCCGCGGATGCCGTCATCGGTCTGTGCCCACACGACCGCAACGTCAGCGACATTGCCGTTCGTGATCCACATCTTGGATCCGTTGAGCACCCAGTCGGGGCCATCGGCCTTCGCGTTGGTGATCATGCCGGAGGGATTCGAGCCGTGATCGGCCTCGGTGAGGCCGAAGCAGCCGATCGCGTCGCCGGCCGACATCCTCGGCAGCCACTCCTCCTTCTGCTCGTCGGACCCGAAGGCATGTATTGCGTACATCGCGAGGGATCCCTGAACGCTGACGAGGGATCGGATGCCGGAGTCGCCGGCCTCGAGCTCGAGAGCTGCGAGGCCGTAGGCGACCGCAGTGGTGCCGGCGCAGCCGTAGCCATCGAGGTGCATGCCGAGGACGCCGAGCTCACCGAAGCCCTTTGCGAGCTCGCGTGCGGGGATGCTGCCTGCCTCGAACCAGTCGGCGACGTAGGGCCGCACCTGGTCGTCGACGAAGGATCGCACGACGTCGCGGATGGCGCGCTCCTCCTCGGAGAGGAGATGGTCGATGGAGAAGAGCGCGAAGGGCGACTGGGGCTGCATGGCAAGGACTCCTCTGGTACGCGGGATTCGGGTGGAGCAGTGCAATTGAATCGACAAGATTGGAGCCAAAATAGCAGATTGGATCCAATGCGTCCTGAGTGGGGAGTCGCGCGTTGCTCGCCCCGTCAGTGGCCGGTCATGCGGGCGAAGATCCCGGCGAGCCGCGACTCCCTGCCGGTGCGCTGCTCCTTTGCGTCGGCCTTCGTCATGACCTGAAGGCCCAGGTTTGTGCCCAGCCAGCGCAGCGGCTCCGGCTCCCACTGGCGCGAGCGGTGATCGACCCACGGGAGGGTGGTGAGGTCGGTGGCGCGCTCGAGGATGAGGTCGGCGAGGGTGCGTCCGGAGAGATTCGACGTGCCGACTCCGTCGCCAACATACCCGCCGGCCCAGGCCAGGCCGGTCGACCGATCGAGGCCGACCGACGCCCACCAGTCGCGCGCGATACCGAGGGGTCCGCCCCACGTGTGCGTGATCTGGGCATCGGAGACCGAGGGAAAGAGTTCGACGAGGACCTCGCGCAGCGCAGCGTGGACGGAGGCATTGCGGTCCTGTGCGGGGTCGATTCGCGAGCCGAAGTGATAGGGCGCGCCGCGGCCGCCGAACGCGAACCGGCCATCGGCAGTGCGCTGCCCGTAGATGATGAGGTTTCGTCCGTCGTGGAAGGTCTGCCGCTCGTCGAGCCCGATCTGGGCCCACGCATCGTCGGAGAGGGGCTCGGTTGCGAGCATGAGCGAGTAGACCGGAGCGAGCACGCGCTTGTGCCCCGCAAGCGACGGCGTGTAGCCCTCGGTCGCCCGGACGACGATTGGCGCGCGCACCGACCCTCGGGTCGTGCGCACGGCCCCGGACTCGATCGACGTGGCGGGGGTCTGCTCGAGGATGCGGACGCCCCGCGAGGCAACGGTCGCCGCGAGGGAGCGGACGAGCCGCGCCGGGTTGACTGCGGCGCAGTGCGGGGTGAAGGTCGCACCGAGCGTCCCCGACATGCGCGTCACGCCGAGGGACTCCTCCTTCGTCAGGAGGGAGTAGTCCTCGGGGCCGAAGCCCCAGGCGCGCATGTCGGCGATCTCCTCCTCGGCTCGCTGCAGTTGCAGCGCCGAGCGCGCAACGCCGATCGTGCCGCCCCTGCTCCACTCGACGTCCCAGCCCTCGGCGGAGGAGACGCGGCCGATCTCCTCGACCGTGGCGTGCATCGTCCGCTTCATCCGGACGGCGGTCTCGCGATCGCTGCGCTCGGCGAGCTGCCGCAGTGACGCGGGGAACAGCGCCGACGCCCAGCCGCCATTGCGACCGCTGGCGCCGAACCCGGCGACATTGGCCTCGATGACGCAGATGCGAAGGGCCGGGTCAGTCTGCTGCAGGTAGTAGGCGGTCCACAGGCCCGTGTAGCCGCCGCCGACGATCGCGACGTCGCAGTCGACATCGCCATCGAGCGGCGTGCCGAGCGGGGCCGTCATCTCACTTGGCAGCTGGTCCCACCACAGCGAGATCGGCTGGGTGCCTGCGCTGGCGTCGGTGTTCATGATCGCCTCCATACTCATGCTCGCTTCCAGGCCCGAACGTACTCGGGCACCGGCACTCCGGCTGGAGTGTGCTCATCGGTTACCGGCTCGTCGAACGACTCACGTATGGGCACAGTGCCGGCCCAGATCTGCGAGTACACGGGGTCGACGAGGTCTGCGGGGTCGTCGTCCGGGGGACCCTCGCTCACCTTGAGCGAGCATTCGGAAAGGTCGAGGGCGAGGGTTAAGGTGGCGGCCCGCTCCTTGACCGTGGGCTGCCGTGCCTCGTCCCATCGCCCCGGCAGCAGGTGCTCGGTGATGACGCGCAGGGCATCGAGCTCGTCATCGCCAGTGAGCCGGCGCGCGACACCGAGCACCATGGCGCATCGGTAATTCATGCTCGACTCGAAGGCACTGCGGGCGAGGACGAGACCGTCGAGGAGGGTCACGGTCAGACAGGTCGGCTGGCCGTCTGCGAGTGCGCGGAACAGGCGTGACCCGGTTGAGCCGTGGAAGAGCACCTCATCGCCGCGACGGGCGTAGGCCACCGGCACGACGTACGGCTGGCCCTCGTCGTCGCGAACAGCGACATGCGCGACGAGACCGGCGTCGAGCACGCTGCGAAGGGCGTCGGCATCGGTGACCGCCTTGTCGGAGAAGCGGCGAACCCGGGTCCGGTCGGTGGACCCGGGTCGCACGCCCGTGTTCTCGTTCAGAGGATCGTCCAAGCCTCGGTGAGGACGGTGCGCAGGATCCGCTCCATCTCGTCGAACTCCTTCTGGCCGCACGTCAGGGCGGGCGCGAGTTGTACAACCGGGTCGCCGCGGTCATCGGCCCGGCAGTAGAGCCCGTTCTCGAACAGGGCCTTGGAAAGGAAGCCGCGCAGGAGTCGCTCGGCCTCATCGTCCGTGAATGTCTCGCGCGTTGCCTTGTCCTTCACGAGCTCGATCCCGTAGAAGAACCCTGCACCCCGGACATCGCCGACGATAGGAAGGTCTGTCAGCTTCTCGAGGGTCCGGCGGAAGTTGCCCTCGTTGGCGAGGACGTTCGCGTTGAGGCCCTCGCGCTCGAACAGGTCGAGGTTCTCCATCGCGACCGCTGCCGCGACCGGATGGCCGCCCCAGGTGTAGCCATGCAGGAAGCTGGTCTGGCCGTGCTTGAACGGCTCGAACAGCCGGTCGCTCGCGATCATGGCACCGAGCGCCGCATAGCCGGAGGTCATGCCCTTCGCGCAGGTGATGATGTCCGGGGTAACCCCGTAGCGATTCATCGCGAACATGTCGCCGATGC
>JBMOKH010000357.1:0-2188 GCA_049315365.1 Candidatus Nanopelagicales bacterium | reverse complement strand
AGGAATCCGAGACCCGATGCGGCGAGGGCAGCAGCGGCCCCGAGGGCGAGAGCCCATCGGGGGCCCGCGTGCTCGGCGACCATACCCACGACCGGCCCACCAACGGGAGTGCTGCCGATGAACGCCACGGTCCACAGGGCCATTACCCTTCCGCGCATCTCGGGGGAGGCTGCGAGCTGCAGGGCCGTGTTGCCGGCCGAAAGGAACCAGATGCTCGCGGCGCCGACGGCGACAAGCGAGACCGCGGCAATTTCGATGGTGGGACAGATCGCAGTGACGAGCATGGTCGCACCGAACGCGGTCGACGCGAGGACCATCGTGGAGATGCCGCTGGAGTGCCGCCCGGCGCTGACGAGCCCGCCGATGACGGCGCCCACGCCCATGGCCGCCGTGACGAGGCCGAGGCTGTCGGCGCCCCCGTTGAAAGTGTCGTAAGCGAGTGCGGGGAGCACGACCTGGAACTCATAGGTGAGCGTGCCGATGAGGGCCATCATGAGCAGGGGGATCAAGAGGTCCTTGTCGTGACGGACGTAGCGCAGGCCCTCGCGCAGCTGGCCGGGACCGCGGGGCACGGGCTCGGTCGGTCGCAGCTTGGCCTTGTCCATCCCCGCGTAGGCGATGAGCGCGGCACCGAAGCTCGCCGCATTGACGAAGAAACACTCTCCGACTCCGGCGGTTGCGATCATGACGCCGGCGATCGCTGGCCCGACTGCCCTCGCCACGTTCACGAGCACGGCGTTGAGGCTGACGGCATTGCGGACCAGCTCAACGGAGACCATCTCGCGAACGAAAGCCTGGCGTGCTGGGTTGTCCATGGCGTTGATGAGGCCGAGTCCGATCGACAGGAGGACGATCCATCCGATCGACATCGCTCCCATGATGGTGAGCAGCCCGAGCGCCAGCGCTTGGACGGCGCCGGCAATCTGCGTCCCGACGAGGAGTCGCCGCTTGTCGACCCGGTCCACGAGCACGCCGGCGTAGGGGCCGAGCACGAGGACCGGGAGCGTCTGAAGGGCAATGGCAATGCCCAGCCAGGTCGCGGAGTGGGTGAGCTGCAGGATCACCCACGCGATCGCGACCGACTGCATCCACGTGCCGCTGAGCGACACCGCCTGGCCGAAGAAGAATCTGCGGTAGTTCACGCCAGCGAGGGCGGCGAACGTTCGATCCCGCCAGCCCCCTGATCCCGTGGGCCAACCCTCGGTGGGGCTACGCAAGGACCGCGGCGAGCTCGGCCAGCCGCTGGCCGTCAACGGAGTACCAGGCCCAGGTTCCGCGCTGCTCCCGATTGAGTAGGCCGGCCTCGGTGAGCACCTTGAGGTGATGGCTCACGGTCGGCTGCGAGAGCCCGGTCGGTGCGGTGAGGTCGCAGACGCAGGCCTCGCCGCCGGGGCTGGCCTTGATCTGCGACAGCAGCTGGAGTCGGGCGGGGTCGGCGACGGCCTTGAGGAGGCGGGCCAGGCGTTCGGCCCCGGCTCGGTCGAGGGGTGCGGTGAGGTCGGCCGGGCAGCATTGGGTGGCCTCCAACGTCACCGGTAGTTCGCGCGATGCGGTCATTCGTCCGACCTTCCCTTGCATTGACAACCATCGATACGGTGACCAAACTTGCATCGACAGGCATCAATCTATCGGAAGAGGGCCCCGCGATGTCCAGAGTGCAACTTGCCTTGAACGTATCCGACCTCGAAGCGTCGGTCGTGTTCTACACGCACCTGTTCGGCGTGGCCCCTCATAAGCGCCGTCCCGGCTACGCCAACTTCGCCATCGAAGAGCCGGCCCTGAAGCTCGTGCTCATCGAGGTGCCGGCCGACCAGCGCGGCACCGGCGTGCAGGGCGCGCTCAATCACCTCGGTGTCGAGGTCGCGGAGGTCGCGATGGTCGAGGCACAGGCGCAGCGGCTTCGCGACGCAGGCCTAGCGGCCTTCGACGAGAAGGACACGACCTGCTGCTACGCCCTGCAAGACAAGGTCTGGGTGCACGACCCGGCCGGTGCGCCGTGGGAGATCTACACCGTGAAGGACGACAACCCCACCGCCGCGCAGCCCGCGCTCGCGAAGGTGGAGTCCACCCCCGCGAACTGCTGCTGATCCCTCATGCCTACCCGGACGAAACAGCCGCCTTATCGGTAAACGCCGCGCCGGTGCCCCAAGCGCAAGACCGTCACCGTAACGATGTCGTCGTCAATTGA
>JBMOKH010000080.1:0-9743 GCA_049315365.1 Candidatus Nanopelagicales bacterium | reverse complement strand
GGTGCCCTTGGCACCGAAGCTATTGACGCTCACGACGACTCATCCTCTCGCAACGAAGTATCTCGACGTCAAGATATCGGATGCGCCAGCGTGATGGGAATCAGGGCAGCGACCGTCTCGACGTGGTGGGTCATGGGAAAGGTATCGAACGAGCGGAGGCCCGCGAGTCGGTAGCCAACGGATGCGAAGAGCGCCACGTCCCTCGCCAGGGCCACCGGATCGCAGGCGACGTACACGACAACCCTCGGCCCAGCACTGGCGATGGCCTGCACGACCTCGCGACCGGCACCGGCGCGAGGGGGGTCGAGCACCACCCCGTCGGGCCGCTCGTCGGCGACGCGAAGCCAGCGCAGCGCATTGTCATGGTGGAGGGTTACCTGCCCGAGGTCGTGAAGGCTCCGGCGGGCATCGCGCACCGCGCTCGGCGCGCTCTCGACGGCGTGCACGACACCCGTCACCCCGACCTCCTCCGCGAGGAAGGCGCTGAAGAGCCCCACCCCCGAGTAGAGGTCCCACCAATGCTCCCCCGGCGCCGGGCGTCCCGCCTCGAGAACGGCTGATACCAAGGTCTCGGCTGCTCTGGGATGCACCTGCCAGAAGCTCGCCACGTCGACCCGCCAGTCGCGATCGCGCACCCGCTGGTCGATTCGCTGCTTGCCCGATGCGAGGCGTCCGTCGACGACGACACTGACCCGACCCCCATCGCCCTCGATCGTGCTCACCTCGGTGGCACCTGCGCGACGGGTCCGCGGGATGCCGAGCTCGGCGATCGCCGGACTCGCGAGCAGGCAGTCATCGACCGGCACGACGTCGTGCGTGCGGTAGGCCAGCAGGCCGGGGCGTCCTTCGCCGTTCACGGACCAGCGCACCCGGGTGCGCCAGTGCAGCCCGCTGCCATCGTCGTCCAGTGCCTCGACGCGGACATCGATGCCCGGCAGGCCGGCATGGCGTTCGAGTGCATCGCGCACGACCTGCCCCTTGAGCGCCAGCTGAGCTGAGCGCTTGACATGCTGGAAGTCGCAGCCGCCGCATCCGCCCGGCCGCGCCCAGGCGCACGGAGCAGGCACCCGGTCCGGGGATGGTTCGAGGATCTCGACGGCATCGGCGCGAACGATCTTCGACGACACGTCGGTGATTGAAATTCGCGTGCGCTCGCCCGGCAATGCGTGCCGAACGAACACCGTGTGCCCCGACAGGTGGGCGATGAAGTGCCCGCCGTGCGCGAGGGGCCCGATCTCGACAATGGCCTCGTCGCCGACGTGGACGGGGGTCTTTGCGGGTCGGGCGCCGGCACGGGAGTCAATCGTCATCTACATGTCCCTGTCGATTACGGCTTCACTCGACTCGAGCTGCCACGGAACGCTCGTGACCATGACACCGGCGCTGAAGAGCAGCCTGCTCTTCAGCCGGAGGGCCGACTGGTTGTGGAGGAGCGTCTCCCACCAGTGGCCCACCACGTACTCGGGGATGTACACGGTGACGAGGTCATTCGGGCTGTCGGTGCGAAGCTCCTTGACATAGCTGAGGATGGGCCGGGTGATCTCACGGTACGGCGAGTCGAGCACCCGGAGCTGGACCGGGATTGACCTGCGCTCCCACTCATCCTGCAGTGCCTTCGTCTCGTCGTCGTCTACGTTCACCATGATCGCCTCGAGCACGGTCGGGCGGGTCGCGCGAGCGTACGCGAGCGCGCGCAGGGTCGGCTTGTGGATCCGTGAGACGAGGACCAGCGCGTGCACCCTCGCCGGGAGGATCATCTTGTCGCGATCTGTGGTCGCAAGCTCCTGACGGACTTTCGCATAGTGGCGAGAGATGGCCCGCATGAGCAGGAAGATCAGCGGCATCGCGAGGACGACGAGCCATGCCCCCTTCGTGAACTTCGTGACGAGCACGATGACGAGCACCGAGCCGGTCATGACGAGGCCGAAGGAGTTGATGAGCCGCGATCGCTTCATCCTGCGCCGCTCGGACGGGTCGGTCTCGGAGCGGAGGTGACGGTTCCAGTGGCGGACCATGCCGATCTGGCTCAGGGTGAACGAGACGAACACGCCGATGATGTAGAGCTGGATGAGCGCTGTCACGTCAGCCTGGTAGATGACGACGAGGATGATCGCGAGCCCCGACAGGGTGAGGATCCCGTTGCTGAAGGCGAGGCGGTCACCTCGCGTGTGCAACTGCTTGGGCAGGAACCCATCGCGAGCAAGGATCGAGCCGAGCACCGGAAATCCATTGAACGCCGTATTGGCAGCCAACGCCAGGATGAGGGCGGTTGCGAAGGTGATGACGATGACCGGCGCGTAGGCATTGTCGAAGACCGCGTTGGCGACCTGCACGATGACGGTCTTCTGCTCCTGCCCCTCCGGCAGGCCAACGAGGTCCCTGTTGAATTCCGTGATGCGGACGCCTGTCTGGAGCGCGAGCCAGGTGATCCCGGTGAACATGGCCATCGAGATCACGCCAAGGAGCAGGAGCGTGGTGGCGGCGTTCTTCGACTTCGGAGGGCGAAATGCCGGAACCCCGTTCGAGACGGCCTCGATCCCGGTGAGCGCGGTCGTGCCCGACGAGAAGGCGCGCGCGACGACGAAGACGAGTGCAAGCCCTGCGAACGTCTCCTCGGGGATCACATCCCAGTTGGCGCTCTCCGCCTGCAGGTCGCTGCCCATCGCCATTCTCACGACCGCGACCCCGATCATCACGAAAATCGACAGCATGAAGAAGTAGACGGGCACCGCGAAAAGGGCACCCGACTCCTTGATCCCCCGGAGATTGAGCAGCGTGATGACGATGATGATGGCGACCGCCCACCAAGTGCCATGCAGTCCGATGAACGGAAGCGCGGAAGACAGGTTCGCAACAGCCGCGGAGATCGATACCGCGACGGTGAGCACGTAGTCAATGAGGAGCGCGCTCGCAACGAGCACGCCCCAGTTGGGGCCCAGGTTCTTGGAGACCACCTCGTAGTCACCGCCTCCGCTCGGGTAGGCATGCACGTTCTGGCGGTAGGAGGCGACCACGGTGAAGTAGATGATGATGACGGCAACCGCCACCCACGGACCGAAGGAATACAGCGATAGGCCGCCGAGCGAGAGCACGAGGAGAATCTCCTGCGTCGCATAAGCATTCGACGACAAGGCGTCGCTCGCGAACACCGGAAGCGCAATCCGCTTTGGCAGGAGGGTGTCATGGAGGCGGTCGCTGCGAAGCGCTCGGCCGACAAGCAGGCGCTTGGCGCCGTCCGATAGTGGCACGTCTGCAGAGCCTACGCCCCCCGCCTGCGTGTACGGTTACCACGTGCACATAGTGATCCTCGGGTGCGGACGCGTCGGTGCACTCCTCGCCCGCGACCTGGACGCACTCGGCCATGCCGTCGCGGTCGTCGACATGGACTCCAAGGCATTTCGGCGCCTCCCCGCGGATTTCAGCGGGCTCACCGTCACCGGGGTCGGCTTCGACCGCGAGACGTTGGAGAACGCCGGCATCGAGCGGGCGCACGCATTCGCCGCCGTGAGCAGCGGCGACAACACGAACATCCTCGCCGCCCGTGTCGCCCGCGAGACATACGGCGTCGATCGCGTCGTGGCCCGAATCTACGATCAGCGTCGGGCGGAGGTCTACGAGCGCCTCGGGATCCCGACTGTGGCGACTGTCGCCTGGACCGCCGGACAGATCATGCGTCAGATGCTCCCGATGGGCGCCCAGGACGAGTACCGAGACCCGAGCGGAACCATCGCGCTCGCCGAAGTGCACGTTGGATCCGCGTGGATCGGCCAACTCGTCTCCTCACTCGAGCGGGCCTCGGGAGCGCGCGTCGCGTTCATCACCCGCTACGGATCAGCCCTGCTTCCCGCAGACGACAGCGTCGTCCAGGAGGGCGACCTCGTGCATGCGGTCTACTCCTCCGACAATCGGCTCGCCGTGGAGTCCGCGTTCGAGACCGGCCCCAAGGAGATCTGATGCGCGTCGCCATCGCAGGAGCCGGCAAGGTAGGACGGGCAATCGCTCGCGAACTGATCGGCAACGGGCATCAGGTCCTCCTCATCGACCGTGACGTCCAACTGGCGCGCCCAGGCGTCGTCGAGGGTGCCGACATGCTCCTTGCCGATGCGTGCGAGATCTCCGCCCTCGAGGAGGCTCGGCTCTCCGACTGCCAGGTGGTCGTCGCGGCGACAGGGGACGACAAGGTGAACCTCGTCGTGTCCCTCCTCGCAAAGACCGAGTACGGCGTGCCCCGGGTCGTCGCGCGCGTCAACCACCCGAAGAACGAGTGGATGTTCGACGAGTCGTGGGGCGTCGATGTCGCAGTGTCGACCCCGCGCATGCTCTCGGCCCTCGTCGAGGAAGCAGTGAGCGTCGGCGATCTCGTCCGCCTGTTCACCTTCCGCCAGGGCGACGCGAACCTCGTCGAGATCACCCTGTCGACCGACTCGCCCGTAGTCGGCCAGCGCGTCGGCGATCAGTCCTGGCCCACGGACACCGCACTCGTGGCAATCGTCCGGGGCCCGAGGGTCATCGCCCCGTCAGCCGATGACCCGCTCGAGGCGGGAGACGAATTGCTCTTCGTCGCCGCCCCGGACCAAGAGCCAGAACTCCAGCGAATGCTCGGTCACCTCTGAGCGTCAGGCCCGTCGATCTCCCTGCGCGCTGCCTGCTCTCGTTCAGCGCGCTTGCTCGACAGGACCGGGGCTAGCACGCGGTACGTCCAGTAGGCCGCCCCCAGAAAGAGCGGGTAGCCCATGACGATCTTCACGATTCCCTGGATCTCGACCCAGCCGGCGAGGTACATCGGCGTCTGGACGATAAGCCGGCTGAAGAACAGCACGACCCAGATCCAGGACGCCGCCGCGTAGACACGGCGCAGTGCGGGGTCGCGGCGCCATTTCGTGCCCTCGCCGGTGAGGAATCCCATGACGATGCCGAGCAGCGGCCAGCGAAGAATGATCGAGATGAGGAATGCCGAGCCGTAGCCGAGGTTCGTGAGCATCCCGGGCAGGTAGATGTCCGATGCGTTGTCGTTGCGCGAGGCCCACCACGCGGAGATCGCAAGACCGACGAACCCGGCGGCCACCTGCCCGAGTTTCTCCCGCCGGATGAGGCGCCAGACCACGATGATCACACCGGCGATGATCGCCGCGATGATCGATGAGCGAAGGTTCTGCGACGTCACGATGAACGAGATGACGAACACCGCTGTCGGCAGGCCCGAGTCGATGATGCCCCGCCATCCGCCGATCGCGCGCTCGAGGAGGAGCGACTCCGCCCGGATGTCTTCCTTGCTCTCGTGCGTCGCCCGCCCATCGGATTCGGACGGCTTGGCCGGATCGACCGGCTGCTCGGCGGACATGTCAGGCCGCCATCGGCTTGAGCTCGTAGCGGGGGTTGTAGACGACTGGCTCGCCTGCAACCTGGTTCAGCCGACCGGTGACGACGAGCCTGCTGCCCGCGCTGATGCCGAGGATCCGCCTGCGTCCGAGCCAGATAACCCGAATGCACCCGGTGCCGTCATAGAGGTCAATTTCGAGGGAGGGTGATTCAGTACGCGGCCGGAACGTGATCGACCGGACGGTGCCGGCAATGGTGACCGTGTCGCCCGGCGAGCAATCGCAGATCCTGCCGCACGCCCGGCCTTCGCTCTCACGCTGGAGCTCGCTGGCCTCCTGATCGGCGCGGCTTCTCATCAGTCGGTCCCACAGTGCGATGCCCACGGGCTCAGGCTACCCCTATCGGATCTCGGTGATCTCCGGTCCGCGCTCGAATGGGTTGACCGGCGGGCGACCCCCGGGCCCAGCCTGCTCGATGGCCTCGGGAAGCCGCATGGCGATGGGGGCCCCGACGGGCATGGCTTCGCCGCCGCGAACGACGACCAGCCCGCGCACGACGCCTTCGAGCGCGGTCGCCTCCGGTCCCGGCCGGGCCGACTTGCCGAGGAAGACCGCACGGAGGAACCAGCGCGGGCCCTCGGCGCCGACAAACCGCGCCGGCTGCAGGGTCGTGCCGCCATCGGATGGCTTGACCTGGGCCCGCAGTTCGACGCCGAAGGGTCCGTCTGCCTCCTCGACCAGGCCGCCCGAGGCACTGATCGACTTCTTGATCTGCGAGCGAACGTCCTCCCACATGCCGCCTGACCGCGGCGCCGCATAAGGCTGCACCTGCACGGCCGAGCCGAGCATTGCGAGGGTCACCTGGACGATGTTCCCCGACTGCTCGTCGACTTGAACCTGCAGGTCCATGCCCTCGGTCGACGGGACGAGAAGCGCACCGAGGTCGACGCGATCGACTCCGTCCCCGAAGTCGACGTCCGATTCATCCCACGGGCCCTGTGCTTGCACATCATCGGTCACGGGACAACCGTACCGATGAACCCGCCCGTGCTGCCAAAGCCGCCGTCGCCGCGGTGGGAGCCGGGCAGTTCGCCCACCTCAACCATGACCGCGGACTCGACCGACGTGATGACGAGTTGCGCGATCCGGTCGCCGCGGGCGATTGAGAACGACGCAACCGGGTCATGGTTCACGAGGATGACGCTGATCTCACCGCGGTAGCCGGCATCGATGGTCCCCGGGGCGTTGAGGATCGTCACCCCGTGCCGGATCGCGATGCCGCTTCGCGGGTGCACGAACGCCGCGAAACCCGGCCGCAGGGCGATCGCGATGCCGGTCGGCACCAGGCACCTGCCGCCAGGCTCGATGCTCACGTCGATGCGGCTTCGCAGGTCCATGCCCGCATCACCCGGATGCTCGTAGGCCGGAAGCGGCAGCCCGGGATCCAGTCGCTGGACGAGGACCTCGACAGCATTCATGAGCCGGCTCCGGACATATCGCCTCTCGTCACGGGTTCACCTCGACGTCGTGGCCACCGGTGCGCCAGGCCGGCCCGCCACTCGCCCTATCGATGATGGCCTTTCCGATGTGCTCCGGATTGCCATGCTTCAGGAAGTGCTCGATTGGCACCCGGATGAACAGCGCCGAGGCAGTGACGGCGACGGGTCCCTGCGAGTCGCCCAGGCGGCCGACCGCCGCCGTGAACACCTTGCGGCCGTGCACGCCCACGACATCGGCATCGATGATGAGGGTGGACCCCACCGGGACCGGCCGCCTGAAGTCGGTTTGAATCTGCGCTGTCACGACGGGATCGCCGAGCAGCCAGTTCAAGGAGCCGAGGACCTCGTCGAAGGCCGCGGTGAGCAGGCCGCCGTGAGCCAGGCCGGGCGCACCCTGATGGTGCTCGGTGACGGTGAAGGCCCCGGTCACCCGCAGCCCATCACCCGCGGTGATCCGCATGTGGAGGCCGGTCGGATGGTCGACGCCGCACCCGAAGCACCATCGGTAGTGCGAGGGGATGGCCTCGCCCGGAGCCGGGGCGTGCGCCGGTCGATCAGGGAGGGCCGCACCGGGCGGTGGGGCGATCGCAGGCATGGGGCAGACCCTACCGAGATCGCCTTTCGTCGGGTATCCCGATTACGGTGGTCCACGTGAAGCAGGCATCCGGGTTCCGCGAGCGACTCCTCCCCCGGTGGTGGGCCTTCGGCATTGCCCTTGCACTCGTCTCGATGGTGGCGATCGCCTACGGAGCGGCACTCGATCCGTGGTTCGGCTGGCTCACGTTCGCGTGCGGCGGACTCGCCGTTTCATGGCTGCTGTGGATCGCCTCCCCCGTCATTCAGGTCACCGAAACGTCGCTCCTGGCTGGGCGCGCCAGGCTCCCCCGCTCGTCGATCGCCGGAGCCATCGAGCTCGACGGCCCGCAGGCAAAGGCCCACCGGGGGCCCACCGCGGATGCCTGCACTTTCGTCCTCCTTCGCCCATGGCGAGCGGCAACGGCCGTGCTCGTGACACTCGACGATTCGAGCGACCCGCATCCGGCCTGGCTCCTCACGAGCAAGTACCCTGACCGACTCGTCCGGGCGCTACAGTGAGGTCTGGCCGCAGTCGCACCGCACCGCGTGCGCACCAGCAACGGGAGCGATCGTGAACACCTCGGATGTGCAGCAGGTCCCTTCGGACGAGCCAGGGCCCAGCCCGCTAGTTCACCTCGTGGCGCCGATCGTGGCGATCGGGGCCACGATGATCGTGCGCAAGGCCCTCAATGCCGGCTACCGCAGGGCCACCGGCTCAGATGCCCCCGGACCGCGCGATCCCGGCGTGAGCATCGGCAGAGTGATCCTGTGGTCCGTCGTCACCGCGGCCGCGGCCACGGCCGTCGAGGTCGCCGTCTACCGCATCACGAATCGGCCGACCACCACTGGTTGATCGCACACCTCGCATGCAGCGCCTGCGAGCACTCCGTGCACAGCCCCCTATGAGCACTCCGTGCACACTGGGCCGACGGCGTCCTCGTGGTCCAACTGACTGCGGTGATGGACGAGGAAGCACTTCGAGCAGGTGAACTCGTCTGCCTGCCGGGGCAACACCTCGACGGTGAGCCGCTCGTCTGACAGGTCAGCACCAGGCAACTCGAGGGTCTCGGCCAGCTCAGCCTCGTCGATGTCGAGCAAGGAGGACGACTTCTCCGCGCGGCGCGCCTTGAGATCCTCGATGCTGTCCTCGGCCAACTCCTCATCGGTCTTGCGAGGCGTGTCGTAATCGGTTGCCATCGTGAGCTCCTCCCCGGGTGATGACGTGAGCCCAGATTGTGCCCCATCCGCGGCATCGTTGCAGCGATGCCTCGTACTAGCCTTCGGGCATGCCCGTATACGCGCTTGGCGACAGGATTCCGGTCATCGACCCCTCGGCCTTCGTCCACCCCGACGCAGTCGTCATCGGCGACGTCCGCATCGGGCCTGAGTCAAGCATCTGGCCGACAGCCGTGCTCCGCGGCGATCACGGCGCGATCAGGATCGGTGCCCAGACCTCGATCCAGGACGGCACGATCATCCACTGCACGGCCGAGCACGACACTGTCGTGGGCGACCGGTGCGTCGTCGGGCACAACGTCCATCTCGAGGGTTGCACCGTGCTGGACGACTCGCTCATCGGATCAGGCTCGGTCGTCCTCCACGCCGTCACCATCGGGCCCCATGCCCTCGTCGGGGCCAGCGCGCTCGTGCCGGGCGGCATGACCGTCCCGCGCAACGCGCGTGCCCTCGGCGTCCCGGCGAAGGTCACCGAAGGTGCGATCCCCGACAACGCGTTCGCCGAGGCCGTCGCGATCTACGTCCACAACTCGCACTGGTACAACGCAGACCTTCGCAGAATCTCGTAGAAGGGCATCTGCTAGATCTCGGCCCCAGCGGCACCCAGCGCCGCGCGAAGCTCGACGTCGATGCCGGGAACTGCGGCTACGAACGTGCCTTCGTAGGGATTCGCTGACCGCAGCCCGCCGACCATCGCCCCGGCCTCCGCGGCAATGAGCCCGCCAGCCGCGATGTCCCACCTGTTGAGCCCCAACTCATAGTGGCCGTCGATCCGGCCGCTGGCCAGCCAGCACAGGTCGACGACCGCCGCCCCGACCCGCCGAACATCCCGCACGAGCGGGGCGAGCCCGAGCAGCACGCCAGCCTGCTCGGCCCGCCGACTTGCCGAGTAGCCGAACCCGGTGGAGATGAGTGCGTTCGCGAGGCTCGGGCACTCACGAGCGACGATTGGCCTCGCCTCATCACCCTCGATGCTCCAGGCACCCCCGTCGCGGATGCCGACATAGGCCTCGCCCAGCGCTGGCGCCACCACGACACCGATCTCGCACTGCCCCTCGACCTCGGCGGCGACCGAAACCGCCCAGGACGGGATCCGGTAGAGGTAGTTCACCGT
>JBMOKH010000079.1:0-9751 GCA_049315365.1 Candidatus Nanopelagicales bacterium | reverse complement strand
GAGCGGCGGGTCGCCGCCGATCCCCTCTTGGACATAGAGGGAGTGCCACCCACCATGGGCATCGGTGCCCGTGACGCCCTAGGGCGTCCGTGAGTTCGCAGCCTGATCAGGCGGCCACCTATGCCGCGGCCGGCGTCGACGTCGAGGCGGGCGAGCGAGCGGTCGCCCTCATGCGTTCCGCTGTCCAGTCAGCCCAGCGCCCCGAGACCGTCGGAGGATTCGGCGGCTTCGCCGGCCTCTTCGATGCCAGTGCGCTCACCCGCTACCGGCGGCCCCTGCTCGCCACCTCGACCGACGGGGTCGGCACGAAGATCGCGGTGGCACGAGCCCTCGACATCCACGACACGATCGGCATCGACCTCGTTGCCATGGTCGTCGACGATCTCGTCGTCTGCGGCGCGGAGCCGCTGTTCATGACCGACTACATCGCAACAGGGTCGGTCGATCCGGTGCGGATCGCGTCGATCGTCTCGGGCATCGCGAACGGCTGCCGCCAAGCCGGGTGCGCTCTCCTCGGCGGCGAGACGGCCGAGCATCCGGGCCTCATGGCGCCCGATGAGTACGACGTCGCAGGGGCTGGTACCGGCGTCGTAGAGGCAGACCGCCTGCTCGGGGCTGACCGGGTGCGCTCCGGCGACATCGTCGTCGCGATGGCCTCCTCTGGCCTCCACTCGAATGGCTACTCCCTCGCACGAAACGTGCTGCTGGGCGAGGGCCGGCTCGGCCTCGACGCCCACGTCACGGACCTCGGCCGAACCGTCGGAGAGGAGATGCTCGAGCCGACCCGGATCTACGCACGTGACGTCCTCGACCTCATCGAAGCCGTCGAGGTCCATGCGGTGAGCCATGTGACGGGTGGTGGCCTCGCGGCCAACATTGCCCGGGTGCTGCCGCCGGAGCTAGCAGCCGACATCGCTAGGTCGTCCTGGTCGCCGATGCCCATCTTCGACCTCATCGGCCGCGAGGGATCGGTGCCGAGGGCCGAGCTTGAGCGAACCTTCAACATGGGGATCGGCATGGTTGCCGTGCTTCCGCCTGCAGCGGTCGACCCGGCAATCGCGCTGCTCAGGGGCCGGGGGATCGCCGCTTGGGCGTGCGGCGAGGTACGTGCTCGGCGAGATGGCGAGGAGGGTGACGCTGCCGCGAAGGGGGTCGATGGCGGGGCCGTTCGACTCGTGGACGAGCATCCGGCGCGCTAGTAGCAGGGCGAACCGCTACTTGTCGTCGTCGTCCTCATCCTCGTCGTAGTACTTCGCATACGGGTCCGCTGCGTACGGATCATCAGCGCCGTCGTCGTCGCCCTCTGGCGCCGCTTCGACATGCTGCTGCTCACCTGTGGTCAACTCAGCCTGCAGACGATCGAAGTCGGTCTGGGGACCGCCGTACTTCAGCGCACGGGCAACCTTCGTCTGCTTGGCCTTGGCTCGGCCGCGCCCCATGGCTCGACCTCCTTCGGGGCAACTCCCCGGTCATGTGGACGGAACGTGGGCTGGCCTTGGGAGGCCCCCCAACAACACGCTTACTCTACCTGCTCTTGCCGGAGATCGTCGTCAGCGTCCGTCAAACAGGCAATGAAGTGTCCCGCCGCTCGCTCACGGCGGCTCATCAGCCGAGGAGTTCGCGGATATCGGACGCCGTAAGCCCCGTTCCGCTGCCGGCGGCGCCCTCCATCACGCTGTCGAACAGCTGAGCCTTCGCAGCCTTGAGCGCCATGACCTTCTCCTCGATCGTGTCCTTCGACACCATGCGATAAACCATGACCTTTCGGGTCTGGCCGATCCGGTGGACCCGGTCGACGGCCTGCGCCTCGGTGGCTGGATTCCACCAGGGATCGAGCAGGATGCAGAAGTCCGCCTCGGTGAGGTTGAGGCCGAAGCCCCCCGCCTTGAGGCTGATGAGGAAGACGGGGTTGTTCCCGTCCTTGAAGTCGGCGATGGCCTTGGCGCGGTTCTTGGTGCGCCCGTCGAGGTATGACGTCGAGATTCCCGCCTCGTCGAGCCGGCTTCGAGCCTTCTTGAGGTAGGTGGTGAACTGGCTGAAGATGAGGGTCCGGTGCCCCTCGGCGACGATGTCGGTGAGTAGTTCGGTGAGTGCATCGAGCTTCGTCGACGGGATGTGGGAGTAGCGGTCGTCGTAGAGGCTGGCGTCGAGGCTCAATTGGCGCAGCATCGTGAGGGACCGGAAGATCTCGAACCGGTTGGCATTCATGTCGTCGATGAGCCGCAGCACCTTCTTGCGCTCCCGCTGAAGGTACGTGTCGTAGACCTTGCGGTGCTTGGGGTGGAGTTCGAGTTCGAGGACCTGCTCCTGCTTCTCGGGGAGGTCGGAGGCCACCTGCTCCTTCGTTCGGCGGAGCATGAAGGGCCTCATGCGACGGCGCAACTGAGCCAGCCGTTCGTCATCGAGGTCGCGCTCGATGGGCTTTTGGTAGTACTCGCCGAACCGAGTGGGGCTCGGGAACAGGCCCGGGGCGGTGATCGACAGCAGTGACCACAGCTCCATGAGGTTGTTCTCCAGCGGCGTTCCGGTGATCGCGACCTTGAACGGCGCTCGCAGGCGCCGGGCGCACTGATGCGCGGCGGATCGGTGGTTCTTCACGAACTGCGCCTCGTCGAGGAACAGGCCCGCCCACTCGATGGCGTCGACCTCGTCGAAGTCGAGTCGGAACAGGGTGTAGGAGGTGATGACGATGTCGGCGGAACCCGCCGCCTCCGCCAGGCTCGACATTCGCTTCTTCGACGTCTCGCTGATCGTCACGACCGAGAGACCGGGGGCGAAGCGCGCGCACTCGGTAGCCCAGTTCGAGACCACGCTGGTCGGGGCGACGACGAGGAAGGGTCCGCTCCCGGCCTCGCGGGCGCGCGCGATGAAGGCGATCGCCTGGAGCGTCTTGCCCAGGCCCATGTCATCGGCGAGGATGCCGCCGAGGTGGTGGTCATGGAGGAACGAGAGCCAGTCGAATCCGGCTTGCTGATAGCTCCGCAGCGTCGCCTCGATCCCGGCGGGGAGTTCTTGGACGCTGACGTCGGCGCCGTGCGCGAGACCTGCCACGACCTCACGCCAGGCTGCCGTCTGCTCATCGACGACCCCGAGATTCTCGAGTTCCGCCCACAGGTCAGTCTGGAACCTGCTGAGCCCGAGGCCGTCCGTGGCGGACTCCTGCAGCCCGCGCGCCTCCTCGATGAGGTGGCGCAGTCGCTGGAGCTCGGGACGGTCGAGGGCGAAGTAGGTGCCGGACGGCAGGACGAGAACCTCCTCGCCGAGGACGAGGGCACGGAACAGTGCATCGAAGGGGACCGCCTCGTCATCGATCGTGACCGTCACCGACAGGTCGAACCAGTCCCGGCTGCCGGGCCGCTCGAGGGCCGCGAGGGAAATGCTCGGAGCTCCCGTCGCCTGCCGGTAGTCAGGGCTCACGCCCTGGGTTCTCACGCAGACGAAATCGAGGGCCTGCAGTTCCGCCACGCCGGAGTCGAGGAACGAGATGGCCAAGACCCCGGTGAGGGTGGTGCCGCCGCTCAGCCAGCGTCGTCCCATCGACTCATTGGTGAGATCAGGGAAGCGGGCGATCAACGGGTCAAGGGATCTGAGGATCTCCGCCTCGCGATCTAGGTCGCGATAGGCCGAGGCGCCGTGCGTCGACGAGAGCGGGCGCTCAGTGCCGGGAACCGGGCCGTCGGGCGGCGGGCTGCCGCCCGGGGCGCAGTACTCCCACCGCCACTCCAAGGCCGCCGTGACTCCCGGTTGATGGGTGATCGTCAAGGCGAGGTGGGGGGCCGGGTTCTGCGGGAACTCGAAGGAGCCATCGCTGCTCGTGAGCGAGGCGGACCGGGATATCTGCGGGAGGAACTCGCTGGTGAAGGCCACCTCGTCTGTGGGAGGGACGAGGATCGCCTGATGGGACAGGGCGAACTCGCGAACCTCCGGGCTGACGCCACCGGGCAGCGGGGCAAGGGTGAGCCGGACATCCTGCGGGCCGAAGCCCGGATCCTCCCAGGCGAAGACTCCGTGGGCGGGGTTGCCGGTGAACCCGAACTGGCCCTGCCCGACGAGTCCGCCAGCCACCGTGAGCGCGGGGGCAATGACCAGGCCGCCAGCCGTCGCGGTGATGTCGAGTTCAAGTTTCGCCGGGGCCGTCTCGACCGTGACCTGCTGCTGGCCCTTGCCCTCATAGATGAGCCCCATGCCGCACGACCCCGCCTCGGCAAGGACCTCCCACAGTGATCGGCTGGGGAAATCGTCGAGATACAGCCACTGGGAGTCGTATCGCATGTACTGGCCTCGAGCCGAGCTCAGGGCCACGAGCGACGACATGATGCGGAGGTGATCGGGAACGTAGTGGGCCCGTGAGTAGCCCAGGCTGGTCCAGTTGAGCTGGCCACGGACCCAGCGGCCCTGCTTGCCCATCGTCACCGGACGGACCCCGAGCCGTTGCAAAGAACTGGCCACCGGCGCCGAGTACCGGGTCTCGCGAGCCGGGGCAAGGAGGGAGAACTGCAGTCCGAGGGGGTCGAACTCGCGCTCGACATGGGCTGGGTGGGCGAGCGGGGCGAGCGCGCGCCGCCACGGGGTAGTCGCGCCGAGGGTAGCCCCGGTTGGCAGGCTGTTCTCCTGGTGGCTCGCGATGAGGAGCGCTGCGACGTGCTTGCAGTTCCACGCCATCGGGCAGGTACACGTGCCCGATACCCCATCGGCCCCCGCCTTGCCGGCGGCGCCGAAGGAGACGACGACGGTGTACGGCGTCGTCCGATTGCCGATCACGGTCCCGAACAGTTGGGTGCCGGCGCCGAACCACCGGAATTCGTCGACGTGGCCGGCATCGGCGTAGTTGAGACCACGCTCGAACGTCTGGCGCCCGACGAGTCGGACGATGTCGTCGTAATTCATGGAGTGCGACACGGTGGCCTACCGGTGAGCCATCAGGAGGCGGCCGCTCGGATTCGGTCCTCCGCCTCGGCCTCGGCCGCGCGAAGGGGCGTCAAGCCCTCGGCTACCGCGCGTCGTAGCACCCTCTCAGTGGTGCCGTATACCCGATCGACACGCTCGCGAGCACGAATGAGATCGCAGCCCGCGAGTTCCTCGGCGACCTGGATGACACCCCCGCAGTTGACCATGAAGTCCGGTGCGAACAGGATGCCGGCTGCCGCGAGCTCGTCGGCGACCTCAGGAGCGGCGAGCTGGTTGTTCGCTCCTCCGCAGATGAGGCGCACCCGAAGCCGCGCGACGAGCTCGCTCGTGATCATCGCCCCGGTGGCATTGGGCGAGAGGATGTCGATGTCGCCGGAAATGAGCTCGTCAAGGGAACCGGAGACCTGAACACCCGGGCAGGTGGCCATGAGGAGGTCACGTGCCTCCTTCGACGGCTCGACAACGGTCACCTTGGCGCCCTCGTCGGCGAGGTGGCCGATGAGTCGTCCGCCGACCTTCCCCGCCCCGACGACGCCGATGCGTCGTCCGGCGAGATCTGGGCTTCCCCACAGGTGGTCAGCGCTCGCCCGCATGCCCTGCCAGACGCCAACGGCGGTGAGGATGCCGCTATCGCCGACCCCGCCCCGCTCCGGGGAACGACCGGTCGTCCAGCGGCAGGCCTCGCCGATGACATCCATGTCGGCGACCGTCATACCAAGGTCGCCGGCTGTCACGTAGCGACCCGCGAGCGACTCGACGACGCGCCCGTAGGCGTGCAGGAGATCGATGGACTTCGCCTGCGGATCACCGAGGATGACGGCCTTCCCGCCTCCGTGGTCGAGCCCGGCAAGGGCGTTCTTGTAGGTCATCGCACGCGAGAGACGCAGAGCGTCCTGCTGCGCGGCCCAGCCCGGGAACGCGTTGCCGCCGTACGCCGAAATCCTGGTTCCGCCGAGCGCGGGGCCTAGCACGGTGGAGTGGATTGCGATGACGACGCGGAGCCCGCTCGCGGCATCCTCCGCCGTGACGACCTGCTCGTGGCCCTCAAACCCCGTCCAGGGGCTCTCACGGATATCGATGCCTGCTGGGCCCATGCTCGTCCACTCCCTTTCATTCCAACGTCTCGGGCGGCCGATTGCGTGTGAAGCACCTCAATAACCGCTATTCGGTTGCCCGGAACGCTCCTCGGTGCAACAGTACGGACATCACGCGCAGCCGCGCAGGGGGCAGGGTGGACGCTTGGAGGAGCGGTGACAGCACGTGGTCCGGAGCCTGACTATCTGCTCACCCCCTCCGAGGTGGCGGCGCTCTTCCGTGTGGACCCTAAGACCGTCACCCGCTGGGCGAAGGCGGGCAAGCTCACGAGTATCCGTACCCTCGGCGGACATCGCCGCTACCCGGCGAGCGAGGTCCACGCGCTGCTCGGCAATCAAGGCACGCCGCGGGCGCCTGAGGCCACGTAGGACGGGGCCGCTAGTCCTTGGCCTGCTGCCAGTCCAAGTACGCCTGCACCGCCGTCGGGAGCGTCGGGTACACCCGATCCTCGCCGATCCGCCCCAGCACCCCATGGCGCCGAAGGTCCGACAGCACCTCTTGCTTCACCCTCACGAGGGCCACGATGATCCCCTCGTCCGCGCAATGCCGCCGAATCCTCTCGAGGCCGTCGAGTCCGGTGATGTCGACCTCGACATTCGCCTCCATGTTGAGGAGTAGCCACTGAGGCTTGACCCCAGGCGAATCGACCACCGACTCAACGCGCCGCCTGAAGTCATCGGCGTTCGCGAAGAAGAGCGGTGAGTCGTAGCGGTAGACGAGCAGGCCCGGCACCTGGGCCGCCCCGGGGTAGTCGTCGACGTCGTGCCATCCGGCTAGGCCCGGTGCCTGGCCGAGCACCGCCGCATGCGGCCGCGCCACCCGGGTGAGCAGTTCCAGGATCGACAGCACGATTGCGGCGATCACGCCGTAGAGGATGTCGAATACGAGGACGGACCCAGTGGCAGCCACCGCGAGTGCGAACTCCCTGCCGCGGAAGGACCAAAGGCGCCGGAACTCCGCCACGTCGACCAATCGCGTTGCCGCGTAGATCACGAGGCCACCGAGCGCAGCGACCGGAAAGCTCGCCAGTACGCCAGGCAGCCCGATGAGCACAGCAAGGATGCCTGCCGCCGCCACGAGTGACGACACCTGTGTTCGGGCGCCGCTCGCCTCGCCGATGATGGCCCGGCTGGCACTCGAGCTCACCGGAAACCCGCTCACCGCCGCCGCCGCGATATTCGAGGCCCCGAGGGCGAGGAGTTCGCGATTGCTGTTCACGTGGTGGCGATGGCGGACGGCCAGCATCCGCGCGGTGAGGATGTTGTCCGTGTAGGCGACAATGAACACGCCCATCGCGGGGAGGATGAGCGCGATGACGTCGTCGGTCGCAATGCTCGCGAGCCCGATCTCCGGAGGCCGGGCATCGATCGCACCGACCGTCGGGATGCCCGCCCCGTCGAGGCCGAACGCCGCGGTCACGAGGGCAGCGAGGGCAACGACGATGAGCGGCATCGGAACCCGAGGCAGGCGCGGGGTGAGCACGATGAGGAGGAGCGCGACCGTGAGGCCCATTGCGACAGTCGACCATGATGGGCCCGTCTCCTGCAGGCTGGCCCAGAGGGATCGCGCCTCGGCGACGAAGGTGTCACCCGCCACCTCAAGGCCGGTGACCTTGCCGATCTGGCTGGTGATCATGATGACGGCGACACCTGCCATGTAGCCGACGAGGACGGGCCTGGAGAGGAGGTCGCCGATGAAGCCGAGCTTGAGCAGCCAGGCGATCATGGCGCAGACACCGCACATGAGGGCCAGAAGCGCAGCGAGGGACGCATACCGCTGCGGATCCCCCGCGGCGAGCGGGGCGATGATCGCCGCCGTGAGCAGTGCGGTGGAGGACTCCGGTCCGCTTGAGAGGAGCTTGGAAGATCCGAGGACGAAATAGACGACCATCGTCAGCGCGACGACCCAAAGGCCGGCCTGAGGCGGCAGCCCAGCGAGCGAGGAGTACGCCATCACCTGGGGGACCGAGTATGCGGTGACCGTCAGGCCACCGACGAGATCACCCCGAAGGTCCGCCCGGCGCTCGCGGCGCAGGTCGGCGAGCCCGAAAGACCACCTCACCGACTCATTGTGCGCCGACTACCCCGCTCGTTGCATTCGCGCGAGCAGCCGGTCGATGCCGAGGAATACGAACCCCAAGATGATGCCGAACACGGCGACGCCGGCGATGTTTTGGAGAACCGATCCATAGCCATAGCGCGCGACGTCAATGAAGCCGTACGGGTATGCAGAGATCACGGCACCACGAGCGAGGATGACCAGCGCCCAGGCGATCGGCAGGATGAGCGCCACGAAGACAGTGGACACCCGGAACTGGCCCCGTGGGCCGAAGATGAGAAACACGAGGACTGCCGCGATCGGAACCAGCGTGTGCTCGATCGTGTTCGTGACGTACTCAAGCCCTTGGAGTTCAACGCCGCCGGCGAGCACTCCCCAGTAGATGAGCCCGGTCACGGTGATCATGATGAGCGCATCCATTCGCAGGACCCGGAACAGCGCACCGTTTCGCTGCGGATCGCGCCACAGCAAGGCCATGACCACGGCAACGAGCACATTGCTCAGCACGGTGAAGTAGCTGAGGAAGTCGAACACCCTTCCGGGCATCCCAGCCAAACCGGGCTCATTGAACCCCAGCAGCGTTGGGACGGTCTGGGTCGAAGGGTAGGTGCCGAGCGCGGTGAGGACGAAGTTGAGCGCCATGCCGAACGCGGCGAGGAGAGCAGTGGCGCCGAACGCCATCCTCCCGCGAACGGGCGCCTGATCCACGGTGTCATTAGCCATGCGCGCAGTCTAGGAGTTCCTCACAGAACCCGAACATGACTGCGATGAGCCCTTCACATCCGTCCGACAGCATCACTGCATGAGCGAAAACACAGATCCGATGAACACAGGTCCTAATCCGATCCAGCTGCCCTCGCAGGACCCGGCCCTCGCGCCGGCAGCCGAGGGCACCGGCTCCCCGGAGCCCAAGTCCTCACGGCGGACGTTGCAGGCGGCACTCGCCGGCGGTGCGGCGGTCGCCCTCCTTGCGGTCGCCGGGGTGACCGGCTTCGCGATCGGCGCTGCGTCTGACAACCACGACCGAGGCGATGGCCCCGGGATGAGCGGGGTCGAGGCCAAGGGCGGACCCGGCCAGCATGACGGGATGCGAGGCGGCCCGGACGGCATGCGCGATGGTGACCGTGACGGGCGTCAGGGTCCAGGTGATGGCAATGGCCGTGGCCACCGCGACGGATCCGGCCAAGGAATGCCGGGACAGGACCTCGTCGCGCCTGACGGCGGGCCCTCCTCTCTACCAGCGCTTCCCTCCCTGCCAGCGCTTCCCTCGCTACCAGCAACCCCGAGTTCGTAGCGATCCCCACCAGCCCACACTCCCGCCAACCGGGATCCCGCTCACGGCACAGGCTGCGAGCGGGATCCCGGTTCTTCGTCGTTCGAGCGGGGTAGCCTCTGCTGATCAATCTGCTCAAGCGGCGAGCGCTGTTTGGAGAGGACCTGGCGCGATGACACGATCCCCCGGCTCGCGGCACCTGCGTATCTCGGCGGGGCTGCTATCACCCTTGGTCATCGTCCTTCTGCTGGCACCTTCCGCAGGTTCATCCGCCATCAACCCCAGGGTGATCAATGGGGTTGGCTCGCCCCCGTGGGCCGCCGCATCAGTTGCCATCGAGACGTCCGACAGTTACTGCACTGCCGGGCTTTGGAAGTCGCGGATCCTCATCACGGCAGCCCACTGCGTGACCGATGA
>JBMOKH010000356.1:0-2198 GCA_049315365.1 Candidatus Nanopelagicales bacterium | reverse complement strand
AGCGACCGACGTCCAACCGCAAGAAGCTGAGCGGCAGGGGCGGGGACTTCGAGGCTTAGGCAATCCCGAGGCATCGAGTAGCAGAATCGGGACTGCTTATTGAGTCTGCAGGATCCCCAAGGCGATCGCATGGACGACGGCGGCCCGCCGGTCGGGGGAGCGCAGGGCGCGGAGAATCCGCTGGACGTCTTGCTTCACCGTGGAGACCGAGACGCCGAGCGTCGCGGCGATGAAGTCATTGGTCTTGTCCTTCGCGAGGAATTGCAGCACCGCCAGCTGCCGGGCCGACAATTGCAGTGTCTCGCCCTCGTCAGTCGCCCAGGGAGATGGCGTGCCTGTGCGCACGCCCGAGGACGGGTGCGTGAGCCAGAGGCCGAGGACTGCGGCGAGGGCCTCGAGGAGGCCGAAGTCGCTGGGTCGCCAGTCGCGGTCAGTGTCGGTGACGAAGCCGAACGCTCCGATGCCGACCCCCTGGCTCGCGATGGGCACGCTGACGAAGTCGGATGCCGAGTGAGCAAGGCCGCTGGCAACCCAGAGGTCGGCGTCGATGGCGAGTGCCGGGAATTGGTCGAAGATCTCAGAACTGGCAATGATGAGGCATTCGCCGTTGAGGAATGCCCGGGTGTACGGGATGTCGATGGAGAGCGGGAGCACGTGATAGCGCACGAGCAGGTTGCCTGGGCTGGCGTAGTCGGCGATGACCGCGAGCCCGTCGTCGTCCTTGACGAGGAGGCTGCCTGATCTTGCTCCGTACTCCGCAAGCGGCCCATGGACGAGGGCCTTGATGATGGCATCGGGCGCGGGATGGGAGTTGAGGTAACGGAGGAACGAAGTGAGCCCGCGCGTGATTTCGGAGTCCAATGCCACCCCTCGTTGTGGTAACGCAACAGCAATCAATGAACAATAGCAGTGGAGTGTTGCGCCCGTGGCGCTTCGAGCAATCGACAAGCGAGCCGATGGGTGCGTACGGTGGACGGCGTGGGCATCATCCGAAGCGCGGCCCTGCTCGCGGCCGCTTGCGCGAGCGCGCTGCTCGTTCTCGCCGCCCCGGGCTCGGCGCTCGAGCCGGCACCAGCCCCCGAGCCGGGGACGGTCATCGGGCTCCACGTGCCATGGGCAGCCGGTGGCCCGCGAATCGAGCGCGACGGCACGCTCCGCGAGCATCCTGGCGAATGGCCGACCATTCCCGTCCGGTCGCTGAGGCTGTGGGACACGCGAACGGCCTGGCTCAATCTCGAGCCGGCCCCTGACCAGTGGGCTTTCGAGCATCTCGACGCCCAGGTGGCGATCGCCCGGAGTCACTCGGTCGACGACATCACCCTCGTCCTGTGGGGCACGCCGGCATGGGCGGCGAGTTCGCTGGACGCGGACGATGCGGGCTGGCTCGGGCCCGGGGCGGCGTCGCCGCCGAGAAGCATGGGGGATTGGCGTGACTTCGTCGCGCAGGTGGCGACGCGCTACCGGGGGAGGATCACGGCGTACGAGATCGGCAACGAGCCCGAGGACGCGAAGTTCTGGCGCGGCACCGCAGGGCAGTTCGCGACGATGGTCGCCGTCGCGGCCCGAACGATTCGCGGGATCGACCCGGGCGCGACGGTGGTCGCGCCGGTCGAGCTCATCGCGATGGAGCGCAAGGCGGGACGAGGGACGGCCGCGAGCCAGGCCTGGGCGGCGAATGTCGATGCGCTCGCCTTCCACTGGTATCCGCGAACGAGCACGCCGCCGTCTCGGCTGCGGGTCGTCGTGGCCCGGCTGCGCGCGGAGGCCCGGGCAGCGGGCCTGCCGGGGATGCCGCTGTGGCTGACCGAGGTGAACTACCGCGGCGCACGCGTGGGCGCCGCCAGGGAGCGGGCGCTCGTCAGTCAGACGAACGCGCTGGCCCGCAGCCTCGATCTCGCGCGCGTCTATTGGTATGCATGGACCGATCTCGGGCCATTGGAACTCCTGCAGCTGCAGCCGGGCAGCGCCGCCGCTGACGCGCTGCGAACTGGCTGAGGGCCGCTCAAGAGCAAGCTAGTCGCGTTCGCACCCTCGTCGGCACCTGCCTAGAGCGAGCCATGGCTGACCATGGTCGGTCGCATGTGTCAATTCAAGCCCCGATGTCTGACCGGTCATGTACGGTGCCAAGAGTTCGAAAGCCAAGGGGAGATCTCGAGGCCCTCGAATGCCAGCGCGTCCGCTTTCCGGGGGGGGGGGGG
>JBMOKH010000355.1:0-2199 GCA_049315365.1 Candidatus Nanopelagicales bacterium | reverse complement strand
TGGCCGTGACTTTAGGCCCAAGGTGTGAAAGTTACCGCCAACGTTCTGGCACCGACTTTGCCGATAGGAGCCGGTCCTTTCGCGGGCGCGGCGTACCTCGTGTCCTGATGAAGCCGAGTGCCCTAGTGCGTATCAGAATGCTACGATCCTTCAGCGTCGACATTCCGGCGAACGGCTAGCGCTGCGGAGGCCTTTATGACCAGTGCACCTGACCGGCCGACCCGTTTCGCGGCTGATCTGTTGGAGTCTGCTGCGGTTGAGGGTCAGCGGCAAAGCCGCTCCGCGAAGCAGCAACTGGACCACTGGGCTCGTGTCGGGCGCGCCGTCGAAATGCAGGGCCCTGCTCATTGGAGACGAACTCAGTCGGCGACTGAGCTATCAGCGCAGGAGGCGCTTGTTGCCAACGCCGAGATTGACGTTGCGATTTGGGAGCAGGTTCAGCGAGTTTCCTTCGGCTCAGTGCTTGCCTCCGAGGGCGTGACGACAGTCGCGCTTGACGAGACAGGCGCCCTCCTGCGCCATCACCCTGATGGATCAGTGTCCGCACTGAACATCAGCGTGCGGTGAGCCGTCTTGATCTCGTTGTAGGACCCAATGGTGCAGGCAAATCGACGTTTGTCCGATTGATCCTGGCTCCAATCTTGCCGGCGTCGGTGTTCGTCCACGCTGATGTCATTGCGGGGCAGCGCTGGCCGGAAGACCCGGAACCTCATGCCTACGAGGCGGCGGAGATCGCCGCTGCCACCCGTGAACGGCTTATCGATCTCGGGCACCCATTCATTGCCGAAACGGTTTTCTCTCACTCGTCCAAATTGGAGCTCGTCGAGCATGCACGTGGCGCGGGCTACGTTGTTGCCGTGCATGCCCTGCTTGTGCCAGTGGAACTCTGCGTCCATCGGGTCGCGGCCCGGGTAGTCTCGGGCGGCCATGCGGTACCCGAGGAGAAGGTCCGTAGCCGCTACGACAGGCTGTGGCCCCTGGTAGCGGATGCGATCGAAATGGCAGACACTGCCACTGTCTGGGATAACTCGGGAATCATCGGCCCCAAACAGGTTGCGCTCTTCGGACGTGGGTTGGCCGTTGGCGCAACCTCGTGGCCCAGTTGGACGCCGGCGGCATTGGTGACGCGGTTCCCTTGAGCTTATCCATCGAGCGAGACGAGTCTTGGTCGCGTTGGTGCCGGGAACCTTCCTGACAGGTCAGTGCGCTGGTGATCACTCAGCCAGGGGGATCGTGACGACGTCATAGGGCAGGCTCCACGCTTCGGGATGCAGGACCGGGAGGAGGGAGAGTCCGAAGCCGAGGGCGATGCTCACGTGCAATTCGGCCGGCGAGTTGGCCGGCGCCCAGGCCGGATCGGCGGCGGTTGCATCGGCGACGAACTGGTCGAACTCTGCAGCCAGCGCCCGCTGCAGTTCGTCGTCATGCCATGAGATGCGGATCTGCTCGAGGTGCGTGGCTCGCTGAGAGGCCACGTGTGGGCGCTGGACCTCGCGGATTGCGACGGCGTCGGCGATGCCCATGCCGTGCTTCGTGCGCACCTCGGTCTGGTAAGCGTCATAGTTGCGAAATGAGATGGCCTGCTGACGCTTTGAGGCGTCGAGAAAGAGCGAGAGCTTGGACGGGTACCTTGCGAAGATGAGGCCATCGGAGCAGCCCGCGGCTCTGGCGATGCTGCTTGTCGTCGCTCCGTCAAATCCTCGTGCGGCGACTTCGTCGAGGGTTGCCCGCAGTAATGAGTCGAGGGCGATATCGCCGGTGTCGAACGAGACCCCAGCCTCGAGGTAGCCCGCACGGGCCTTGGGCAGGGCTACGGGTGCCCGGCTCGTCGAGAGGGCCTCGAAGAGTGACTCCTGCAGACCGCCGAGGTCGAGGTCGGCAGCGCCGGCCCGCGTGTGCGCGAGGACGAGGCCGAACGCGAGGCAGAGGAGGTAGGCCCGCTGGGCCGCGATCTCGGGCGTTGGGTTCCTGCGGACCGGGGCGCACCACCCCTGAACAGTTGTGGCGAGTTGCCTGGCGACGGCTTTGGCGAGCGACGGGTCGAATTGCGAGGCAATGACGAGTTCGGTCGCGGCGCGAACTGCCGCGGACGGACGTGCGAAGGCATCGAGTGCAACGGTGAGCCACTCCGCTGAGGGGCCGGCGGCGCGAAGCGCGGCGAGGCGAACAGCGAAGGCGGCGGACTCGGCGACCTCGAGT
>JBMOKH010000354.1:0-2205 GCA_049315365.1 Candidatus Nanopelagicales bacterium | reverse complement strand
GACACAAAGTGGGAAGGGTAAGGGCAGATCCAAGAGCGCCTCGCCCGCACCCTAGAACTGAAATAGTTGTTTCTCCCGAACCACATTCATGCCGGGAGGGCCAGATTTCTGTATTGGCGTTCTCACATGCGTCTGACTCGTTTTCTCAAGCCGACCACGCAAATGGTCTGGAGATACGAGATAGTCTGCTGACGGCGTCGGCAGGAATAAACATTCATCGAGGCACACAAGCACGCATGGGAGCGGGGTTTCCCTCAAAGATGAGGGCAACTTGAGGTACACCATCAACGAATGCGCCAACACCCGGCGGTGGGTGCCTACGGTTCGGTACTCAATGCGCCCATCTTCGAGCAACTTGACTAAGTGCGGGCGAGACACATTGAGGATGTCTGCAGCCTGCTGAGTCGTAGGCTCCGCATGCAGCGGGAGCACGGTGATGCCATCACCGGCGGAGTCGGACGCCCCGGAGCTGACCGAAGATTTTTGTTGGGTCTGCTCGTGGGACGGGTGTTCCGGCGCGCAGGCTGCGAGGTTCCGGCGGGGCGCAAGTACCGTGGAAACACGGTAGTGCCGGGGAGTGGCAAGGCCATAGCTACGGTCGCAAGGGAAGAAGCTTGGAATCCATATTGACTCCAATTGTGGTTGGTTCCAGAACCTTGACCCCCTTGCGGTTCCTGAACGATGACCTAGCTGCGTGAGCTCGGCGCTACATCAGTCTGTCGGGTACCGGCCTCACAGGTGGTTCGGAGCGAGTGTCACCGCTCACCGTGGCCAGCGACCTCTCATACTTTGTCAGCAGCGTGAACACATCCCGAGCTTCAAAGAGTCGATTGCGCGCGACACTGCCTGTAGACGTGAGCACACCTGCATCGACCAGGCGCGTTACCGCCGTGTTGGCTGCTTGGAAACTCACGCCTATCAGCGATGCGAGATCGTCAACGGTGACTACCGGATGTGTGAGCAGGACGGTCAACGCGCGCTCTGCTGCGCTACCTCTTCGCGATGTCACGGCCACTCGCCACCGCGACTCAAGTGCAGCGAGGTCGCTGCTCAACTGGCCCGCGTCCGCAACTGCTCGACGGGTCGCGGTAACGAAGACTTCTAGCCATCTCGAATAGGCCGCGCCAGCGGTCTTGGTGCCTGGTGCGCCGACGTATCTGAAGGAAGTAAGTCCGCCGATATAGCCGCTGCTGTTTGTCGCGAGCGCCAGACTGACGGGCGGCACGAAAGACGTAGCCGCATTGCGACGTCGAAGAACAACGTGAATCAGTGCACGCCCAGTGCGCCCGTTGCCATCGGCGAAGGGGTGGATCGTCTCGAACTGGGCATGGATCAGACCGGCCTGGATGACCGCTGGCATGTCGTCGCGGTTGATGAAGGCACACAGATCGTTGAGCAGCGGTTCGACGAATTCAGGTGGCGGTGGGACGTAGTCGGCGTCGCAGGGGTTGAAGTTGTTTCCCCCGAGCCAGTTCTGTGTCGTTCGGACGACCCCACCCAGTTCAGGTGTAGGCGACCTGTCCATGAGTGCACGATGCAGCGCACGGACGTGACGGACATTTACTGTGGGCACCTTGGCGATGTCGCCGACTGCCATCCGCATAGCCTCAATATTGCCCAGGACGGAGTCGGCCGTCTCGTCCCGAGAGGGTTCACCGTGGGCAATCTTCGCCTCATGTCTGGCTAGGCGTCGTGAGCCGATTGCGAGACCTTCGATCTTCGACGAAGCCACTGCCTCCGCTCGGAGGAGAAATCGGGCCAGCTGCTCAAGATCGCCGCTGGCCGTGGCCTTCGCGTCGAAGGATGCAAGCGCCACTTCGGCATCGACGAGGTCTGCTGCGAGGTCAATATCAAGTTCTAGGGTCGCGGCTGCCAACTCGTCGGGGACATACGCTTGGTATCGGCCCGGTCGGCGCGACTTGCGCGAGCCGTAGGCATCGGGAGACCCCTCCCAGAGGGATTCGACGAGTCGAGACATCCTTGAAGCTCCATTCTTCTTATTCAAGTTTACATGACTAACCTTGAATAAGAAGCATGTTCATTCAAGGTTGCTTCGCCACAGATGCGCCCCCACAGCAAACTCACCCGAAGCCCAGGAGGAGAAGGCCCTGACGGGCCCAACTGACAATTGACGGTCCCGGGACGACCCCTTTTGTCCTACGCCAACAGCTTTCGACGATTCGTGCGAGTCAAGTCGAGAAAACC
>JBMOKH010000078.1:0-9817 GCA_049315365.1 Candidatus Nanopelagicales bacterium | reverse complement strand
TGCAAGCCGCTCGAAGCCCTCATCGAGTCCGATTGCGGGAGCCCAGTCGAGTGCCCTTTTCGTCTCACGCTGATCGAACCAGTGAGCCGTCGCGAGCTGCTCGGCAAGGAATGCGGTCATCGGCGGATCACCGGCCCGCTCACCGCGCGGATGCACCCGCCATGCACGCTCTGCAACTGACCCCGCGAGCCACGCCATCCGGAAGGGAACGCTCCGCGTCGGGGCCGGGGCACCCGCCGAGACTGCCATCCGGGTGAGGAGTTCGGCGACAGTCCGCGGCTGCCCGTTCGAGATGACGAAGGCCCGGCCGTGGACCAAGGGTTCCTGTGCGCGCTCCATCGACGCGATGAGAGCAGTCACGGCGTTGTCGATGTAGGTGGTGTCGATGAGGGCAACTCCCCCATCGATGAGGAAGAGCCTTTCGGCCCGCGCGCGCGCCACGATGCGCCCGACAAGCTGCTCATCGCCCGGCCCCCAGACCAGATGAGGCCGGACCGCAACTACCGCAAAGCCCGGGCGGTCGGCGGCGAGCGCGATGAGCTCGGACTCGGCCTTGGTCCGCGAATAGGAGCCGTGCGCCGTGATCGGGTTCGCGGGGCCCGCTCCTGCGCCGACCAGCGGGGATCCCGCATGGGCGACCGATGGAGACGACACGTGCACGAATCGGGCTACCCCAGCCGCGCGGGCTGATTCCAGTACCGTGTCGGTGCCCGTGACGTTGATCCTCGTGAACTCGGAGTGGGCACCGGTCACCGCGACCTTCGCAGCGAGGTGGATGACGGCCTCGACCCCCTGCATTGCCTCGGAAACCGCCGGGACATCGACGATGTCACCGCGCACCTCACGGCACGGCAGCCCTGACGGCCGCCGCTGCAACACTGTCACCTCATGCCCCGCCGCGATCAAGCCCCGTGCCACCGCTCCCCCGAGGAAGCCGCTCGCGCCGGTGACGAGCACCCGCATGCTGTCAGCCCCCCGCGCCGGCGAGGATGCGCTCAGCCCATGAGGCGAGAAGGGTTCGATCGATCTTCGAGTTGTGGCGGATATCGACCGGCAGATCACCGCGGACGAGGACCGCCGCCAGATCAACCCCGGTCACCTGCCTTAACTCATCGGTGCGGTCCACGTCGAGCAACGGCGAGCGACCTCGACGTCGGGCTTCGGTGGGCACGATGACGAGAACCGGCGTTGCGGCACCCCGCGGGCCAACGCCCACGAGAGCCGCCTGCTCGACGAAGGGCAGGGTGAGCGCTCGCTGCTCCGCGCCGACCGGCGTCAGGACTCCTGAAGACGTGACGATGACATGGGCGAGGCGACCCTCGACCCACAGGCAGCCTGCCTCGTCGATGTGGCCGACGTCGCCCGTGCGATGCCATCCTGGATTGGCCGATGCGGTCCTGTTCGTCGCCCAGAGGCGGTCGTAGCGATCGCGAACATGCGCCGCCCGGACGGCGATCTCGCCGGTGACGCCCGGGTCGACAGTGAGCTCAGCCGATGGCTGGCCCTCTTCATCGAGCACCGCGACGGCGAGTTGCACCCCGATGACCGGGTGACCGACCGGGACGCCCTCGGCGATGCCGACATCCGGGATCGCGGCGAGTTCGATGTCGGCGACGGGCAGCGCCTCCGTCATTCCGTAGGGCGTCTTGACCTGAGCACCAGGCATGAGCCCTGACGCAGCGACCAGCGCGGCGCGGGGCACGGGCGCCCCGGCGAACAGGGCAAGCCGAACCCCGGTGAACGCATCTCGTTGCTGGGCAGTCAGCGAGCCCTGCGTTGCGATGACGTTCGCGAGTGCCGCGGGCGAGGCCCAGAGCACTGTGCCGCGGACCGCGGCGATCGCATCGCTCAGCGCTCCGGCAGTCAGCGTCCGCGGCTTCGTGACGTCCATCGCCGGGATCGCCGAGGTGATCCCCAGGGCCGGGCCGAGGACCGCCCACGGGGCAAACGCTGCGACGAGCGCATCGGACTCGGTGAGCCGGTAGTGCTCGCGGAGCACCTCAACGGTCGCGGCGACCTGCCGGTGCCGGTACACCACCCCCTTCGCGGGACCGGTGGCCCCGGACGTGAAGACGACGACGGCCTCGGCCTCAGCGTCAGGCAGTTCGGGTGCCGCACGTTCGGCGCCCTGCGCCGCGATCGACTGAAGCGAGGCGGTGCTCAGGCGCAGCCCGGGGATGGAGAGGGTCCGGGCGAGGGCAAGGCCCGCTCGCACCCCGATGACATGCCTGGGCCGCGCGCCCCGGATGGCCCGCCGGATGCCCGCGAGGCCAAGGCCGGTGTCGGCGATGACAACACTCGCGCCAATTGACCAGCAGGCATACACGACCGCGATGAGATCGGCCCCGGGCGGGACGAGCACCGATACTCGGTCGCCCGGCTCGATCCCGCGCGCACGAAGGCCGGCTGCGAGGCGGGTCACGCGCAGGCCGAGGGCCTCCCACGTGACAAGTCGCGCATTCCCTCGAGCCTGCATCTGCGCCAATGCGATGCCTTGTGGCCGTAGGTCACGGGCCTGCGCGAGTGCGTCGAGGAGGGTCGTGGTCTTCGGTGCCGTGCCGGTCAGGCCGCTGCGAGCCTCGGGCGTCGGATCTTCTCCCTCGCACGCTGACAGCCACCCGAGGAGATCGGTGACGAGGTTGGGAGCGTCCTCGATGACCAGATGCGAGGTGCGCTCGTATCGGTGGACATCGGCGTGCGGCAGGCGATCGATGAAGTCTGCGAGGTAACGGTCAGAGAACACCGGATCGTTCGGGCCCCAGAGCAGCAGCGCCGGCGTATCCGCGAGATCGCGGATACCGTCTGCAATCGCGTCGAGCGTGTCACTGCTCGGGTGCCCTGGCTCGAGTGGGATGTCGGCCACGAAATCCCCGATGGCACCTCGCCGAGCCGCTGATCGATAGGGCGACGTGAAGGCGCTCGCAACTGATTTCGACATCGGCCGTGCGCTGAGGAAAGATCTGCTCAGGCGGGTGGTGCCGCGCACGAACATGTCGGTCCACACGGTGTTGAGGCGCAAGAGCGGTCCGCTTCGCGCCACTCGGATGATCGATGGCGCAGGTGACCCGACGGGCTGGTGGACTGCGGTATTGAGCAGGACGATGCCGCGCAGGTGCTCGCGATGCCGCAGTGCCCAACCCAGCGAGATCGGTCCGCCCCAGTCATGGGCAACGGTCACGACCGGCCCGGTGAGCCCGAGCACCTCGGTGAGGGCATCGAGGTCGTCAATGCGATCGGCAAGCCGGCGATGGACGCCGCTTCGCTCGGAGAAGCCCATGTCGAGTTGGTCCACGGCAATGATGCGCATGGAACGCGGGGCCAATGCCAGCAGGTTTCGCCACAGGTAGGACCACGTGGGATTCCCGTGGACGCACAAAACGGTGAGCGTGGGATCGGCCTGGCCGGGCTTTGAGTCGGCGTGGGTGTCGAGCAGGTGCCAGGATCGGCTTTTTCCGGTGAAATCGGGTGCCTCTACGATGCGCGACCAGCGTGGTTCGAGGTCGGGCAGCCCGGCTGGCGGGAATCGGGCCGGTTCGGTCACCAGGCGATCTCGATGACCGCCGCGTTCAGCCCCGACCCGATCCCCATGCAGGCAACCCGCTGGCCGGCGACGAGATCCTGGGCGGCATGGGCGAGGGTGAAGGGCACCGAGGCCGGACCGATGTTGCCGCGGGTCGGGAAGGTGACGGGCACCCGGGCCATGTCGATGCCCATGACCTCGACGATCGCGGCGGTGTGGATTTTCGAGACCTGATGGATGACGTAGGCGTCGAGATCAGACCAGTCGAAGAATGGCTGGGCCGCGTTCCAGGTATCGCGTGCGAGCTCGACACCCGCCTCGAGCAAGCCCCGGGAATCAGTCGTCATGCTGTTGAGGTCGCCGATGCACAGCCGGTGGTGCTGGGTCGCCGCACGGGCAACCCCACCGACGAATCGGTGCCCCTCGGCGTGCTCCGAGGCCCGGCCGAGGACCATGGCCGCGCCACCGGATCCGAGGGTCAAGGTTGCGAAGCTTGCGAGGACATCGGCCCTTGTCGAGTCGGACTGCTGCAGCCTCGCGATCGTGCTCTCCTGCGGCTGGCGGCTTCCCTCTCCGTCGACGATGAGCGCATAGTCGATCTGGCCGGCATCGATAAGAGTGGCGGCCAGTTGCATGCCGTTGACGAAGCCGAGGCAAGCATTGCCGAGGTCGAAGTTCAGGCATGCCGTTCCGAGCCCGAGTTGTTGGTGGACATCGACCGCCGCGGACGGCTCGAGGTGGTCACGGCAGACCGAGGTGTCAATGAGCAAGCCAATCAAGCCGGGATCTATGCCGGCGTCGGCGAGCGCCTTCGCCCCGGCCATCGACGCCGCGTCGGCGAAGGAGATATCGGTCGGCCACCATCGACGCTCGCTGATGCCCGCCAGGCCTTCAAGCATCCCCGGATGCAGGCCGACGCGCGCGTAGGTGTCGAGCAATTGCTCGTCGATTTGCTCAGAGGTCACGACGATCGGGGCATCAACAACGGACACCGACAGAACTGCCGTATCGGAGTACCGATACGTGGCGTTACCGCTCATGCGCAGCCCTCTTCATTCGGTGCCAGTTTCATGCAGTGCCTTTCGACGAACGACTCGGAGGCCCGGTGAAGGGCCCATTGGGCTAGCCTGCCATGCCTTCACCGGAACGACCATCCGGGTGCTGGACGATCACCGTCGCTACTCGGGCTCGTCCGTCTCGAACTGGGTCCGGTACAGGTCCGAGTAGGCACCACCGAGGGCAAGGAGATCCTCGTGTGTGCCGCGCTCCACGATCCGCCCCTCGACGAGCACGATGATCTGCTGCGCACGGCGCACCGTCGACAGTCGGTGGGCGATGACGATCGCCGTCCTGCCCTCAAGCGCCTGATCGAGGGCCCGCTGGACCGCCGCTTCGCTCTCGCTGTCGAGATGGGCCGTCGCCTCGTCGAGGATGAGCACCCTGGGCGCCTTGAGGAGAAGCCGTGCGAGAGCTATCCGCTGCTTTTCCCCGCCGGAGAGTCGGTGGCCTCGGTCGCCCACGACGGTCCCGAGGCCGTCCGGCAGCGCGGCGATGAGTTCACCGATCTGCGCGGAATCGCACGCCGCGAGGAGCTGCTCATCCGTCGCTCCGGGGCTGGCGTAGGCCAGATTCGCCCGAATCGTGTCATGGAACAGGTGCGCGTCCTGCGTCACGACGCCAACGGACCCACGCAACGACGTGAGGGTGAGGTCACGGACGTCATCTCCCCCGACCCTCACCGCCCCCGCCGTGACGTCGTAGAGACGGGTGACCAGGCCGCTGATCGTGGTCTTGCCTGCGCCTGAGGGACCGACGATCGCGGTCATCGTCCCGGCCGGAACGATGAAGTCGACGTCATTGAGGACGTCGGCGCCGGCCTGGGTCGACTCCTCGCGGGCAATCGACTCCAAGGATGCAAGCGACACCTGGTCGGCAGTCGGGTATCGAAAGCCCACCTGCTCGAACCGCACCTCTAGGGGCCCGTCGGGCAGCTCATGAGCGTCAGGGGCATCGATCACCATCGGCGGCAGGTCGAGAACCTCGAACACCCGCTCGAATGACACGAGCGCGGTCATGACATCGACCCGCACGTTCGAGAGCGCAGTGAGCGGCCCGTAGAGCTGCGCAAGCAGGCCGACAAGGGCGAGGAGGGTTCCGAGGGTCAGGACGCCGGTGATGACAAGGTTGCCGCCCAGCCCATAGGTGATGGCGGTCGCCAACGAGGCAACCAGGGTGAGCGCCGTGAAGAACCACCGGTTTGCCATCGCCATGCTCACGCCGATATCGCGGACCTGCGCTGCACGGTCGGAGAATGCGGTCGTCTCGTCGATCGGGCGGCCGAACAGCTTGACGAGCAGGGCGCCGGACACGTTGAACCGCTCGCTCATCTGCGCGCTCATGTCGGAGTTGAGCGACATCTGCCGTCGGGTGAGCGCCTGGAGTTTTCGACCCATCCAGCGTGCCGGCAGCAAGAAGAGGGGCACGAGGACGAGGGAGACGAGGGTGACCTGCCACGACAGGATGAACATGGTCGTAAGGACGATGCTGAGCGAGATGAGGTTTCCGATGACTCCGCCGAGGGTCGAAGTGAACGCCTGCTGAGCGCCCATGACATCTGAGTTGAGCCGGGAGATGAGCGCACCGGTCTGGGCTCGCGTGAAGAACGCGATCGACTGCTCCTGAACATGTGAGTAGACCTGCGTGCGGAGGTCGTAAATGAGCCCTTCGCCGATTCGGGCAGAGAAATACCGACCGACCAGCCCCACTGCTGAATCGATGATGGCGAGCACGGCGATGATGATCGCCGTGACCGTGACGACCTGAGCGTCCTTGGGGGTGATGCCCTGGTCGATGATCCGCCGGAAGAGCAGGGGCTGGGCCACGCTGAGGAGCGATGCGAAGACCAGGGTGATGAGGAACATCCAGACATAGGCCCGGTAGGGCCTGGCGTATCCGAGGATCCGACGCACGAGTTCCCAGCCGACTTTCGTCCCCTTGACCGAGCGATCGCGAGTCATAGACCGGTATGCCATCCAGACATCCATGCTCATCGGGGTGCGCCGCTCCCGCGAATCGCGCGCAGGCGCGGGATCTGGGCAGCACGCTCAGCTGTCTCTTGATCCACCCGATCCCTGGCCGCCGCACCCTGAAGAAGTGGCTTGAGGGCGCGCAGGCTGGATGCTGGCGCACTAAGGAAGGCGTCGGCGAGTCCGCGCTGTGCTGATGCGAGGGCGTCCACCGGGTGCGCGCTGTGCGCAAGGCCGGTGGCGACCGCCTCGGCTGCACCCACGAATCGACCGGTGCCGCAGATGTCGAGCGCACGCGGGTACCCGACGCGGCGCACGAGCGGCCAGGTGCCGGCGAGGTCTGGCACGAGCCCGAGCGAGGTCTCGCGAAGGGCGAACTTCAGGTCGTCGGCCACGAGCATGATGTCGCAGGCGAGTGCCAACTGGGCGCTCGCGCCAATCGCATGGCCCTGCACGGCGGCGATCGTGATGGCATCGCTTCGCGACCACCAGGTGAAGGCCGACTGCGCGCCACGGATGAACCCATCGATGTGCTCATCGGTCATGCCGGCAAGCGAGGCGAGCGACTCCTCCCCCGGGACGCCGTCCGGGCTGAGCATCCGTCGGTCCAGGCCGGCGCCAAAGCTCGGTCCTTCGGCGACGAGCAGGACCACTCGCACGTCCGGGCCCGCATCGGACTCGATCGCCGCAAGCCGACGCCAGGTGGCAGGCGTCTGGGCATTGAGGTTCTCAGGATTTGCGAGGGTGACGGTGAGGATGGGACCCTCGCGCTCCACCCGTACGCCACCGGTCTCGCTCATCATCATGCTCGTCTCCGCACTCATGCCAGTTCCTCCATCACGTGCCGCGTTCTCCATCACGTGCCGCGTTCTCCATCACGTGCAAATAGCCAATTCTTGGCGGGGTCCGCCCCTATGCGAGCTCAACGAGATCGGCGTAGTCGTCATTCCACAGGTCCTCGTCACCGTCTGGAAGGATGAGCACGCGCTCGGGGCCGAGGGCATGCACGGCGCCTGGATCATGGCTCACGAGCACGACCGCGCCCTCGTACGAGCGAAGGGCTTCGAGTACCTCGGCACGACTCGCCGGGTCGAGGTTGTTCGTGGGCTCGTCGAGGAGCAGGACGTTGGCGCCGGAAACGACGAGGCAGGCAAGGGCGAGCCTGGTCTTCTCCCCGCCGGACAGAACGGCAGTCGGCTTGCTCACGTCATCGCCGCTGAAGAGGAATGAGCCAAGGACGGTGCGCTGCCGGGTGTCGTCGAGGTCCGGTGAATTGCGCTGCATCATCTCCAGGACGGTCGCGGTGGGGTCGAGGGTCTCGTGCTCCTGTGCGTAGTAGCCGATGACCGCCCCGTGGCCGGGCTCGATGGTGCCGCTGTCCGGTGCATCGACCTGGCCGAGGATCCGAAGCAGCGTGGTCTTGCCGGCGCCGTTGAGTCCGAGGATGACGACACGCGACCCGCGATCGATTGAGAGGTCGACATCAGTGAAGACCTCGAGCGAGCCGTAGGAACGCGAAAGCCCACTCGCAGACAAGGGCACCTTTCCGCAAGCCTTCGGCGTGGGGAAGCGCAGTTTCGCGACCTTGTCGGACACACGGATTTCATCGGCACCAGACAGGAGCGAGTCGGCTCGGCGCAGCATGTTCTGGGCCGCCTTCGCCTTGCTCGCCTTGGCCCGCATCTTCTCGGCCTGCGCCCGAAGCACGTCAGCCTGCTGCTCGGCATTGCGACGCTCGCGCTTGCGACGCTTCTCGTCGGTCTCACGGGCCACTCCGTAGGCCTTCCAGCCCATCGCATAGACATCGATCTCGCGGCGGTTGGCATCAAGGTGCCATACCTTGTTCACCGTGTCCTCGAGCAGGGCGGTGTCATGGCTGATGACGATGAATCCCCCCTCGTAGGTCGAGAGGAACTTGCGCAGCCATCTCACGGAATCGGCATCGAGGTGGTTCGTCGGCTCGTCAAGGAGGAGCACGTCGGCCCCGCTGAACAGGATGCGCGCGAGCTCGACTCGCCTACGCTGCCCGCCGGAGAGGGTGCCAAGCGGCTGCGACAGCACCCGGTCCGGAAGGCCGACGGACGCCGCAATGGTTGCCGCCTCTGATTCGACCGCGTACCCGCCAAGTGCCTCGAACTCGGCCTCGGCCCTTGCGTAGCGCGCGATGATCCGCTCGCGCTCGACCTCGTCGGGCTCGTCCATCCGCATGCTCGCGTCCTGCATGCGGCGGACGACATCGTGCAGACCTCGAGCGCTGAGGATCCGGTCTCGAGCGAGCTCCTCAGGATCGCCTGATCGCGGGTCCTGCGGGAGGTAGCCGACGGTGCCGGTACTGCTGATCGCTCCCTTGGCGGGAAGGGTCTCCCCGGCGAGCGCCCTCGTGAGGGTTGTCTTCCCTGCGCCGTTGCGGCCAACGAGTCCGACCCGATCGCCCTTGCCGACGCGAAAGGAGCCTTCAGCGAGGAGGAGCTGGGCCCCGGCACGCAGTTCTATACCGGAGGCAGCAATCATGATGTGCCCAGTCTACGGCCCGCAGCGGGCCCCGGATTCCGTCAGAGATTGAACCCGAGCGCGCGGAGCATGTCGCGTCCATCGTCGGTGATCTTGTCTGGGCCCCACGGCGGCATCCACACCCAGTTAATCCGGAAGTCAGCCACGACGGGCGTGAGGGCCGCCCTCGTCTGATCCTCGATGACGTCGGTGAGCGGGCACGCAGCGGAAGTGAGGGTCATGTCCACCGTTGCGATGTTCGCATCGTCGACGCTCACTCCGTAGACGAGGCCGAGATCGACGACGTTGATGCCGAGTTCCGGGTCGACGACGTCCTTCATCGCCTCGATGATGTCGTCATCCGTCGCTATGTCCATTGGGTCCGCTCCTCGTTCATTGGGTCTTCTCGTTTGCCTGAGGGGTCATAAGTCCGGATTGGATCTCGGCATCCTGCAGGGCCATCCATCCGAGCAGGGCGCACTTGATTCGGGCCGGGAACTTCGCGACACCCGCGAAGGCGACGGCATCGCCGAGCACCTCTTCATCGGGCTCCCCCGCGCCCTTCGCGTGCATCATCTCGATGAAGGCGAGCCTGACGGCCTCAGCCTCCTCCACCGTGTGGCCGTTCACCAACTCGGTCATGACGCTAGCGCTCGCCTGGGAGATGGAGCAGCCCTGGCCCTCGTAGCCGACGACGAGGCCACCGCCGGTCGCTAGGCCAACCTCGACGGTGAGCTCGTCACCGCAAGTCGGGTTCACGTGGTGCGCGGAGCCGAGCGGC
>JBMOKH010000353.1:0-2225 GCA_049315365.1 Candidatus Nanopelagicales bacterium | reverse complement strand
CCTCCCCCTCGGGGAGCGCATCGCCGTCCTCAAGTCCCTCCCCCTCGGGGAGCGCATCGCCGTCCTCTAGCCCGGATGCGAGTGCCACTCCGACAACGTCGCCTTCGCCCGGCGCCAGCGATGAGGCTGCCGACCTCCTCGTCTCATGCCCGGTCCCCGTGACCGATGTTGCGGCAGCGGCTGGCAACAACGAGGTCGTCCTGCGCTGGGTCGAAGGCGATGATCCTGTTGCGACCGCGTATGTCGTGGGAATCTCGCCTGAGGAGCGCCTGGTCCGGGTGACGGGGCCGGCAGAGGGCGTCACGGTGTCGGGGCTGCGCAACGGGGTTGAATACACGTTCACCGTGTACTCGGTCTCCGAAGATGGATCGAGCAATCGGTCGGCTCGGGTGCGATCGACCCCGACGAATGGCATGGAGGGCGAGATTGCGGGGTTGATCGTCGGGTTCGAGCCGGCGACCGTCGTCGCGGATGGCCAGGAATCAGTGCCCGGCGAGGCGCTCGTTGACGAGGTGGGCCTTACTGTCAACTCGGAGATCGCCGACGGCATGCACACCATCGACTTCTCGGAGCCCGTCACGCTCGTGCAGGCGAAGGCGATTGCCGCTGAGCTGTCGGCCGATCCGCAGGTCGCGTGGGCCGAGCCGGATCAGTTCGTCTTCACCTCGGCGATCGAAACTGCGGGGGCGCCGGATGATCCGCAGTTCGCTGCCGACCAGTGGAACCTTTGGGACACCTACGGAGTCGGCCTTGGTGATGGGGCCGGTCGGATGTCACCCTTCTTCTCGATGGCTGGCCGCAGCGGCGCCACGGTAGCGGTCATCGACACTGGCATTACCGCCCATCCGGATCTCGACTCGAACATCGCCCCTGGATTCGACTTCGTCTCCGACCCGCCCGGATTGGCCGCACCACGCGTTGAGGGTGGACCTGACGTCTCATTCGATGGCGATGGGCAAGCCGGATGGGACGCAGACCCGACTGATCCGGGGGACTGGCGCGGAGTCGCCCCGGTGCGCGACTCCTCATGGCATGGCACGCATGTGGCGGGGGTCATCGCCGCGCAGGCGAACAACAGCCTTGGCGTCGTCGGCATCACCCCGGGAGCGAGGGTGCAGCCCATCCGCGCCCTGTCATGGCGGGGCGGCCTGCTCAGTGACATCGCGGCTTCGATCACCTGGGCATCGGGGGGTCACGTTGATGGGGTTGCGGACAATGCGACCCCGGCCGACGTCATCAACATGTCCTTTGCCATGAACTCAACGTGCTCAATGGCGCTGCAGACGGCAATCAGTGACGCGGTGAGGCGAGGCAGCGTGCTCATCGCTGCAGCAGGCAACGCGAATGCGGATGTGAAGGACTATGCGCCGGCGAACTGTGCCGACGTCGTATCAGTGGGTGCCACCGGCCGTGACGGCATGCGCGCCCCGTACTCCAACTTCGGTTCCGGGATCGACATCGCAGCACCCGGCGGGTCCGGCACCGGGGCATCGGGCGTGCTCTCGACGTCGAACACCGGCCTGACATCCTCGGTGACTGCGGGATATGGCGCGAAGGAGGGCACCTCCATCGCCGCCGCCCATGTGTCGGCGGCAGCCGCCTGGCTCGCGGTGAATGCACCGGCCGAAGCAGGGCAGACCCCGGAGCAGCAGGCACGCGCGATCACGCAACGCCTCACCGGGCGATCCGCGGTGCGTGACTTCGCGGGCGGGCAGTGCGATGCCGATGCATCCAAGACCTGCGGTCCAGGGATCCTCGATCTCGCTCAGATCGCTTCGGCGAGCGAGCCCGGGGTCGGGATGAACGTGATCGTCGGGAGTAGCGCCATTGCCGACGGCTCCACCGTCGCAACCGGCTCGACCATCACGCTCGGCACGTCGGGTTTGCTGAGCCCAGGATCCGGCAGCCGAACACTGCGCACCACGCTGCATGCCGGCACTGTCTATCGAACGGGAACCGCGGTCGCGCCCGAGGGCTGGACCATCAACTACTCCGCGAACGGGGGATCGACGTGGAGCGGCAGCGAGCCGTCTCCCGTCTCGAGTGTCACCGACGTGCGGGCCACCGCGATCGCATCCGCTGGGCTCATCGACGGAACCTCGCAGATCTACTCCTCGGAGACCACCTCGTCGGTCCCCTCAAGCTCGTTCAGCGCCTCAACCGGAGGTGATGGCTGGGATGTCTTCTTCTCGGATGACAAGGTCTTCAACATCTTCCATCACGAG
>JBMOKH010000077.1:0-9913 GCA_049315365.1 Candidatus Nanopelagicales bacterium | reverse complement strand
TCCTCCACAGGCGGCGGTGTCGGCTTCGGCTTTTTCGTCGACTGAGGCGTGGGCGACGGGGACGGTGCGGCTTCGGCACCGGGCGTCACCGTCGGCTGCGGGGTCTTCGTGTCGGAGGGCTTGCCGTTCGAAGGTTCGACCAGCTCCTCCCCCGGCTTCGGCTTCTTGCCGCACACCACCTCGGGTGCCGGGCGGTAGTTCGTCGTGATCGTCTCGCGCTTGACCTCGACGCCGCCGCGGAAGAAGACTCGATCGACGGCAATGGTGAAGCCGTCCATGCCGCTTTGGCCAAGGCAGGTCTTGGACTTGTCGAAGATGGTCGTGAAGGGAACGACGTCCTTCCTCGGGCCGAACTCCGCCTTGATGTCGTCGTAGATCCGGGTTCCCCAGAAGGTCACGGTCATCGATGTGTTCGTCATCTGAGTCGTGATGAATACCCCGGTCGGCATGTCGTTCTTGAACTTCATGTCGAACAGTCCCCAGGCAACGGTCGCCTCGAGGCCGGGTTGGTAGCGGGAGATGTAGATGGAGTGGGCCTGGGTCGCTACCCGCTCGAGGCCGGCGAAGAACGCCCCGGTCCATACGGTCGTCGTGGCCGCTGACACGCCGCCGCCGAGATCCTCGGCAAACACCCCGCCTGCGCCAACGACGAACCCGACCGTGTAGCCGTTCTTCTCGGTCCGCTCCTTCATGGCATCGTTCATCGAGAAGGTCTGGCCGGGCAGGAGGAGCGTGCCATTCACATTGCGCGCCGCCTGGCCGATGTTCTGCACTCGGTACGCCGCGTAGGGGAATTTCTGCGTGAACGTCGACAGCATCTCGGTGACCCCGAGCGCGCGAGCCTGCTCTGTCGTGACTGCCGGCTCCCGGACCGCCATGGATACCGTGACGCTTCGTTCCGGCGAATCATCGCCGAGGACGTCAAGCACCGCGGTCGCGAGTTCGACGTCCGAGACCCCCTTGCCCACGATGGACGGGACGACGACGGGCCTGCCGTCAACGATCTTGAATGTGGCATCGCGTCCGGGGACCTCGGCTCCCTTGAGCTTGCCGTCAAGTGCGCGCTGGAGTATCTCGCCGTCGATTCGCGGCTCGAGTTGATCATCGACAGCGGTGAAACTGAGTGCCCGGGAGATCGCCTTCGGACGGAGCTTGGCCGATGCTGCGCCAGCATTCACGATGACGGGGTTGTCCATGGCCGTTCGAGCCAGGGCCATCGAATCATCCGCAGACTCCGCGGAGATCAACGGCAGCACCTTCACGATCGGCGCCGCCATGGGTTCCCTCGGCTCGAGCAGCGCCTCGATCAACTGTGCTGACGTCGCCTGGACGTCGAGGGCCCGGCCGTTCTTCCCCGGCTTGAGCTTCGCCTCCTGCCTCTCGATCGTGATGGAGGGCTCAATCGCGGGGCGGTCGATGGCGAGCGATATTCCGGCGAGCTGGCTCGTCAGCGCCGGCTCATTAACGACGATGACCGGCTCCACCTCGCGCTGGCCGAGGAGATCCGCGGCGAGGGTGAATGGATTCCACGATCGACCGGATGCGCTCGCCACCGTTGCCTGAGCATCGAACGCGAGTCCGGCGTCCCTGGGCTTCACGACGAACTCCTTGCCGGCCGCCTCGAGCTTGAATGGCTTGCGCGAGGCCTTCCCCAGGGTTGCGTCGAGCGAGGCGACGGCCTCGGCAGAACTCAGCCCGCCGATCGTGACCCCACGAACGACCGAGCCCTGTCGGACGTCACCTCCGGAGAGCACGATGAGGGCGATGTAGATGATCACGAGCAGGGCGAGTACCCCGCCAACGACGAGCTTCGCCCTGTTTCCGACATCAGGCAGCGCCGTGAGGCGGCGATGCTCGGCCACGAGGGGGACTCCTTCAGCGCGGGGGGTCGTCGGACAGGGTAGTTACTCCCTCGATGGTATGCGACGAACGTCCCAACACCGGGAAGGTGGCCGCCGCAGCACCGAGGATCACCCCGCCGAGCAGGTAGGTCATCTGACGTCCGCCCCCGGAAATGGCGAGGTCCCCGGAGGGCGACTCGGCGGCCATCGCCACCGTGGCAACGAGCCAGCCCGCGAACACCGCCCAGCCCCCAGCCCGCGAGCCGGTAAGCCACGCGGCTCCGCGGATGACGAGGATGACCGTTACGAGGACGAGGATCATGCCCCACGGGACGACAACCTGCCCCCACGGCATGGGCACGATTGCCCGGGTTGCCTGCACGAACGACCCGATGATCCCAACACCTAGGCCGACCGCCGACAATCCGAGGATGCGCAGGGTAGCCAGCGGCCCCGGTGCGCGCCGTGTCACTCGCTGATGCCTGCGAAGAGGTCGGACTCGCGCTGCCCTTCCGGGGCGCCGCTCACGCCGGAGGCGAGCCGGTAGTACTCCGTGCCGAAGGCCTCCGCCCCGACATTGTCGGCGAGTGCGAAGAATCCGCCATCGACGCTCACCTGGGTTCCGTGGGCCCGCAGCGCGGCCATCTTCGCCGGCAGGTGCGCGCTCCCGTCGATTGCGGCCGTGACGAGTTCGTCGTCGCACGCGAAGGGGATGTCGTCCGGGTCCATCGAGGCGAACTCGTTCGAGGCGTCGTGCTCCTTCATCGCCTCGATCCCGGCACGCATGACGCTCTTGGGGAATGCGGTCCAGTAGACCTTGCTCGGGGCCCACGGGGTGCCGAGGTCGGCCCGAAATGTCGGGGATGCAGCCAGCGCGAGCGCATAGATCGTGACCCGGTGCACCTGGATGTGGTCGGGGTGCCCGTAGCCGCCGAAGTCGTCGTAGGTGACGACGACCTGCGGACGCACCTCGCGGATGATCTCGACGAGCGGCAGCGCCGCCTCGAGCAGGTCGGCCCGCCAGAAGCAGCCGGCGTTGTCATTGCTCGGCGTGCCGATCATGCCGGAGTCGCGGAACCTCCCGGCCCCGCCGAGGAGGCGCCAGTCAGTGACACCTAGTGCACTCATTGCATTCGAGAGCTCGGTCTGCCGGTGGTCGCCTAGGGCGTCCTGCTTGTCCGCCGCGAGATGGGCGAACTCCTCGAGGAGCACCTCGCCCTCCTCGCCGAGGGTGCAGGTCACAAGCGTGACCTGCGCGCCGTCGCTCACGTACTTGGCCATGGTCGCCCCGGTGCCGATTGTTTCGTCGTCCGGGTGAGCGTGCACGAAGAGGAGTCGTCGATTCACCCTCCGACGCTACCGTGTCGCCGAGGATGCGGCACGATGCTGTCCATGTCGAGCACCGATACGTTCCCCCGCCAGAAGGCTCGGACTCGCGGATTCCAGCTCGGCCGACCCCGTGGCTTCGCCATCGCCGGCGACAGCGTGTTCTTCATTCGCAGCGGCAGCGGCCAGGAATCGGCCGGCGACCTGTGGTGCGTCAATGCCCTGGATGGAGCGGAGCGGCTGCTCGTCTCCTCACGTGAACTCCTGGCCGGTGGAGACCTGCCCCCCGAGGAGCGGGCCCGCCGCGAGCGCATGCGCGAAGTGACCTCCGGCATCACCGCCTTCAGCCTCGACGAGGCTGGCAAAGTCGCGACCTTCGTCGTCTCAGGGGTGCCCTACGTCGTTGACATTCCGTCCGGCGTCACGATCGAACTGCCCGCACCCGGGCCGGTGATCGACCCCCGGATGAGCCCTGCTGGCACCCACGTCGCCTTCGTGAGCGGCAATGGCCTGTTCGTGGTCGGCCTCGGCGACGGGGCAGCAATCGCGCTCTGCGAGCCGGCCCACCCGGACGAGGCGTGGGGGCTCGCCGACTTCATCGCTGCCGAGGAACTCGATCGGTTCCGCGGGCACTGGTGGCTCGACGGCGGGCTCCTCGTCGAGCAGTACGACAACAGTGGCGTCGCCATCCGGTGGATCGGCGACCCGGCGCGTCCGGAGATCGAACCGGTCGCCCATCGCTATCCGGCTGCCGGGACCGCCAATGCATTCGTGAACCTGTGGTTCGTTGCGCTTGACGGCGCTCGAACTCGCATGGATTGGGACGCAGAGCGGTTCCCGTATCTCGCATCGGTGCACGATGGCGTCGTGATGCTGCTGTCGCGCGATCAGCGGACGGCTCAGATCGGTCGCGTCGATCCCGGGCGCGGAGCCCTCGAGATCCTTGCCACCCGGACGGACGATGCGTGGGTCGATGTCGCGGGCGGCGTGCCCGCGGTCGACTCGTCCGGCGTCCTCGTCGACATCGTCAACGACGTCGCGACCGACACCTACCGGCTCACCAGGGCGGGCATTGCCGTGTCGCCCCCCGGACTGCATGTCCGTGACCTTCTGCGCGCGGACCTCGACTTCTGCATCGTCACCGCCTCCTCCGTGCCGGAGTCGCAGGGCGTGTATCGCATCGACCTCACGAGCGGTGAGGCCGTCGAGCTGACTCCCGCTAACTGCTGGGCCGCGGCTGTCGCCGGTGACCGTCTCCGGGTCGACATCGTGACGGACCCTTCGGAGGCAGGCACCAGCTTCACCATCGTCGACGGGGACCGGCGCATCCCGGTCGAGTCCCTGGCCGAGCGCCCGCTCATCCGTGTCGTGCCGAACTATTCGACAGTGGCGGGCCGCGACTTGCGCACCTGCGTCCTTTGGCCAGCCGGTCATGTGCGTGGCAGTGGGCCGCTGCCGGTCATTGTCTCGCCCTACGGCGGCCCGCATGCCCAGCGGGTGGTCCGTTCCGCTGGCGCTTACGCGACCGATCAGTGGATCGCCGACCAGGGATTCGCGGTCGTGATCGCCGATGGCCGCGGCACCCCTGGGCGAGGCCCGGCATGGGATCGGGCCATTCTCGGCGATCTCGCGTCGCGGGTGCTCGAGGATCAGGTGGATGCGCTGCAGGCACTCGCGGCTGGGCAGCCCGATCTGGACCTGTCGCGGGTGGGGATCCGCGGATGGTCCTTTGGCGGCTACCTCGCTGCCCTCGCCGTTCTCGATCGCCCGGATGTCTTCCACGCGGCAGTCGCCGGGGCACCCGTCACCGACTGGACGCTGTACGACACCGCCTACACCGAGCGCTACCTCGGCCACCCCGAGACCTCACCCGAGGCGTATGCGCGCACCTCGCTCATCGAGCGGGCCGGGCAGCTCACCCGGCCGCTTCTCCTCATCCACGGCCTCGCCGACGACAACGTCCTCGCCGCGCACACGCTCCTGCTCTCCAGCGCGCTGCTGGCCGCCGGGCGCAGCCACTCGGTGGTGCCGCTGAGCGGGGTCACTCATATGACGCCGCAGGAGGTCGTCGCCGAGAACCTACTGCGGCTGGAGATCGACTTCTTCCGCACGCACCTCGGCTAACGCCCCACCCACCCGTCATTTCGTCCAGAATCCGGCTGAACTGACCAGATAAATGGTCAGATGGCAGGCAAAGTGGTCATGTCATCCGTTGATCCCTGCGGGTGCAGATTCAGAGTTCTCCGCGCTCCTGCACCGGGCCCCTGAGCGGATCCCCAGCCCGCACGCGCACGCGAAGAACACACCAACACCGAGCCACCGTGCGCTGCCCGACACCGTCGATGTCCCGGGCGCGGAATGGCAGGCTCGCCCACGGAAATCAACGGAACGACAGGTAGACCCTGCAGGACGAGATGACCAGAACCGTGGTCAAGTGACCATTTTTCCGGTCAGGTCAGCCGGATTCCGGACGAAACGACGGGAGGGCGGGCGGGGTGGTTTCCTTGCCGATCTGGACTAGGTCGTATTCGTTGGCGAGGCCACCATTCGTCGTGACATTCGTGAGGGTGGCCGGACGATGCAGGAGCGTCTGCACAGTCGCGAGTGGGATGTAGGAGCAGTCATCGAGGACGAACCGGTCGATCATGCGGCCGACACTCTCCTGGATCCCGGGGCTCGGCGAGGTGATCTGGGGCGACCGCAGCAGGATGTCGACGCTCGGGATCCGCACCTGCGCCACGTTCGTACTTCGCCCCGACCCGACAAGGCCTCCGCTCACGAGCGGATTCCAAAACCCCCACGTGCCCGATACTGCGGGCGACTGCACGAGCAGCGCCATGTCGATTCGGGCTGCCTTCATGGCAGCCGGCGAGACGGTGAGCACCTCATATTCCGCCGGGTCGATCGGGACTCGATCCACGATGATCCCCACCCGCGCAAGCGCCGTGCTGACCGACGCGGCGATCTCGGCATTCGCGGCGGTATCAGCGAATGAGAACCGCAGCGAGAAGCCCGATACATGCCCGCAGCGCTCGAGCGAGGCCCGGGCCGCATCGAGGTCGCCGGTGCCGTCACCGACGGCGAATGGCTGATAGGACGCGTCGTAGGACGGGATGGTGGGAGGAGACAGCGAGGTTGCCGGCTGGGCCGCGAGGTCGACGGGCGTGACGTCACCGCCCAGCGCGACAACCACCCCGAGTCGGTCCACCGCCGAGTAGACCGCCCGCCGGCAGTCGACCCCCCGCAAGGCGGCACTCGAGTACGCCGGGAGCGCCAGCATCGCAATGCGACCGTCACCCGGGTTATCGGACGCCGACGCGAAGGATGGGTCGTCGATGACTCTCGTGGCTAGGCTGCGCCCCATCCGGCCCTGGACCGCGAGGTCCGCCCGGCCGGAACTGAGTTCGGCCTCGATCCCGGCGTCGGTCGGCACGACCGTGAACTCCACCCGATCGACCCTCGGCCGGCGCGCCTCGTCGGTCTCCGCATCCCACTGAGGATTCCGCTCGAACACGGTCGTCGACCCGCTCGAGGCAATGCGAAACGGCCCGGACGCTATAAGAGCGGCGCCCCCGCGCCGCGGCGCCGAAACCGGAAGGGCGAGCAGCGCATCGAAGTCGGTGCAGGGTTCGCGCAAGGTCACCGAGAGTGACGCCGCCGACTCGACAGCGATCTCGAGCACGGTCACGTCACGACGATCGAGGTCGAGTTCGCGGATCCCGTCGGCGACCTGCTCGACCGTGATCGGCTCGCCGTCCTCCCAGCGCAGCCCCGACTTCAGCTCGTAGGTCCACCTCGTGCCGTCGGCATTCGGCGACCCCCTGCTTGCGGCAAGGTCCGGGACGACGACCGCGCCCCTGCGACCGGCATCTGACCCGTAGGTCATGAGCTGCCGGGTCACGAGGCGTTGCATGTTCACGCACCAGGGGCTTGCCGCCTGCTCCGGCAGCCAGGCACCGCAGCCGCGGGTCGAGACAAGGCGTAGCACTCCACCATCAGGGCCGCCCGGCCTCACGACGTGGTCGATGGCACGATCGAATCCCGGGACGGAGGTGCCCGACGGTGCAGGGGAAGTGGCGCCCACCGAGCATCCGGCCGCGGCCATCAGGCTCGCGAGGAGCAGGAGCGCAAACCGACGGGGCATGGCACTCAGTGTGCCGGATCGCTAGTCCGGAGGGGTCGCGTCAGATCCGGTGACGTAGTCGACTCCCGTGGCACGGGCAAGCCCGCCGGATTCGACGACGTCGGCGATGACCTCGCTCGGGGGCCGAACCTGCGGAGCATCGAGCTCGGAAACCTCGCCCTGCGGCCCGCGAATGACGGTGCCCACCTCGAGGTCGAACATCGGGAAGTGGCAAGCGACGGTGTGGCCGGGGAGGAGCTCCCGCAGCTCGGGAACCTCCACCTTGCAGCGATCCTCCGCGCGGAAGCAGCGGGTATGGAACACGCAGCCGCTCGGCGGGTTGATCGGGCTCGGCAGGTCGCCGCTGAGCCTGATCTGCTCACGATTGGCCTGTGCGCGGGGATCGGGCAAGGGGACGGCCGACAGCAGGGCATGGGTGTACGGGTGGAGCGGCTTGGCGTAGAGGCTGTCGCGAGGGGCGAGCTCGACGATGTGCCCGAGGTACATGACGGCGACCCGGTGCGAGATCTGGCGCACGACGGACAGGTCGTGCGCCACGAATAGGTAGGCAACTCCGAAGTCGTCCTGGAGATCCTTGAGCAGGTTCATGATCTGGGCCTGGATCGAGACATCGAGCGCCGAGACGGGCTCATCGCAAACGATGATCTTCGGCCGGAGGGCAACTGCGCGGGCGATGCCGATCCGCTGGCGCTGGCCCCCGGAGAACTCACTCGCATAGCGGTTGTAGTGCTCAGGGTTCAGCCCCACCCGCTCCATGAGCTCCTGTACCGCAGCCCGCACCCCGCCGGGCGGCGACACCGACTGCACCTCGAAAGGCGCTCCGATTATCGTGCCGACGGTGTGGCGGGGATTGAGGGCGTTGTACGGGTCCTGGAAGATCATCTGGGCCTTGCGGCGAAGTGGAACGAGCTGCTTCGCCGACATTCTCGTGATGTCGGTTCCGTCGAGTTCGATCGTTCCGCTCGTCGGGTCGATGAGCCGCAGCACTGACCGGCCCGTCGTCGACTTGCCGCAACCACTCTCGCCGACCAGGCCGAGGGTCTCACCGGGGGCAACCGACAGGCTCACGCCATCGACCGCCTTCACCTGGCCGATCGTCTTCGGAAAGACGCCGCGCGAGCGAACGGGGAAATGCGTGCGCAGGTCGGTGACCCGCAGGACCACGTCGTCAGTTACCGGGGTGTCGGTCATGCTCCGCTCCCCGCGAGTGCGTCAAGGACGTCCGTGGCTATCGTCAGGCGCTGGCCTGCGTCAAGATGGCACCGCACCGCGTGCCCCCCGCCTATTTCGAGGAGCTCGGGTCGAACTCCCTCGCACGCGTGGTCGGCAACGCGGTCGCTGTAGGCGCAACGCGGCTGAAAGACGCAGCCCGGCGGCAACGAGATAGGCGACGGGGGATTTCCGGGGATCGGGTCGAGTCGCTCGGCGCGAACCTGATCGAGGCGGGGCACGGACGCCAGCAGGCCCAGCGTGTAAGGCATCTGCGGACGGTAGAAGATGTCGTCGACGGACCCCGATTCAACGATGCGCCCCCCGTACATGACCGCGACATGGTCGGCGATGTCGGCGACGATCCCAAGGTCATGGGTGATCATGATGACCGCGGTGTCGTACTCCTGCTGCAGGTTCCCGATCAATTCGAGGATCTGCGCCTGGACCGTTACATCGAGGGCTGTTGTTGGCTCGTCGGCGATGAGGAGCGCCGGCGAGTTGATAAGCGCCATCGCGATCATCACTCGCTGCCGCATGCCACCCGAGAGCTGGTGCGGGTAGTTGTCGATCCGGGTTCTCGGGTCCGGGATCCCGACCCGGTTGAGCATCTCGAGGGCTTGCTCGCGAGCCGCCTGCTTGCTCACCTTCTGATGGACGAGGACGGCCTCGGACAGTTGCGCCCCGATCCGGTAGAACGGGTGCAGGCTCGACATCGGGTCCTGGAAGATCATCGCCATTCGGCTGCCGCGCTCATGGCGCACCTCGTCAGCATCCATTGCGACGAGGTCACGACCATCGAGCCAGGCGTGGCCCGTGACCGAGCTCAGTCGCCGATCAAGCAGGCCCATGATCGCCTGGGCCGTCACGCTCTTGCCCGAGCCGGACTCCCCCACCACGGCGAGGGTCTTGCCACGTTCGACCGAGAACGAGACGCCATCGACCGCCTGCACGCGGCCATCCTCGGTCGGGAACGTGACCGAGAGGTCCTGCACCGACAGGAAGGGCGCGGATGAACCCGTCATGACAGCCTCACCCGCGGGTCGATCACGGCGTAGAGCAGGTCGACGATCAGGTTCGCGAAGATGATGAAGGTTGCCGCGACGAGCGTGATGCCGACGATGAGGGGCAGATCTGCGTCATTCACCGAGTTGACGGCAAGGCTTCCGATGCCGGGGAGGCTGAAGATGCTCTCGGTGATGATGGCACCGCCGAGCAGGCCGGCGAGATCGAGCCCTGCGGCGGTGACGATGGGGGTCAGACCGGCACGCAGTGCGTGCTTGCGAATGACGACGCGCTCAGGCAGGCCCTTGGCTCGTGCCGTTCGAATGTAGTCATCGCCGAGGACCTCGAGCATCTGGTTGCGCGTGAGGCGCATGTAGAACGCCGCGTA
>JBMOKH010000076.1:0-9958 GCA_049315365.1 Candidatus Nanopelagicales bacterium | reverse complement strand
GCACGCCCGGCACCTCGGCGATGACGTCCTCGATCTCGCGCGGGTAGATGTTGTAGCCGCCCGAGATGATCATGTCGCCCTTGCGGTCGACGAGGAAGAGTCGCTCGTCCTCGTCAAGCCGGCCGAGATCCCCCGTGTGCAGCCAGCCGTCGCGCACGGCCTTCGTGACCGTGGCATCCTGCCCCGCCTGGCCGTAGTAGCCGCGCATGACGTGGTCGCCCCTGGTGATCACCTCGCCGATCTCGCCCGCCGGCACGTCACGTCCGTCCTCGTCGACGATGCGGATCTCGACACCATTGCATGCAATGCCCGCGCTCGTGAGGATCTCGAGGTCTCCGTCGATGCCGCGCTTGTGATCGGCGGGGCCCAGAACCGTCACCGGCGGGATCGCCTCGACGAGGCCGTAGTACTGCGACATGTGGGGCGTGATGCGCTCGAAGCACTGGCGAATCTGCTCGGGCGGCATCGGGGCGCCCGCGTACCCGAGGAGTTCCAGGTGCCGCATGCGCTCGCGCGAGATGTCCGGCATGGCGAGGAGACGCGCCACCATGGTTGGCACGAGTGCCGTCGCCGTCGCGCCCCGATGCTCGAAGGCGTCGACAACGTCGTCCGGGTCGAACTTCGCCTGCACGATCTGGCGCGCGCCGAAGGTGTAGTACGTCAGGACGAACAGGCCGCTCGTGTGAGTGACGGGGCCGGCGTGCAGCCACGTGCTCTGCTCATCGGGCACCTTGCCGAGGAAGTCGGTGATGATGTTGTGCAGGCTTGCCATCCGGTTGCGGTGGGTCCGGATCGCACCCTTCGGGTTACCGGTCGTTCCGCTCGAATAGTTCAATGACACCAATGCATCCGGGTCGACGCTCAGGAGTAGCGGCTCGGTGGACTCCGCAGCGAGGAATCGCTCGTAGGGAATCGCGCCCTCTGCATCGCCATTGATGACGATCACCGTCTCGACGAGGTCGCGCACGCCCGCTGCGTCGTCCCAGAACTTGGCATCGAGGATGAGGACGCGCGGGCTGCAGTCGGTCGCGATCCGTAGCCAGTCGGTCGGGTGCAGCCGGTAGTTGAGCGCGACACGGCATAGGCCCGCCGTGCTGATGCCCAGGTCGGTTTCGATGTACGTGTTCTGGTTCGACTGGAGGTCGAGCACCCGGTCGCCCGTCTCGAGGCCGAGGGCGCGAAGTCCGCGGGCCAACTGCATGATGCGTGCGCCTGACTCGCCGAAGGTCATCGTGCCCTCGGGTCCATCGAGCGCGATGCGATCCCGGTAGCGGCGCATCGAGCGTGAAACAAGTCGGCCGACGTCCATCAGTGGTGTCCTCCATCATCCGAGCAGGGGGTGGTTCGGGCATAGGCGGCATCAAGGATCCAGCATCCGTCGGTGAGCACGGTGATCGGATTGAGGTCGAGCTCGAACCCGTCGGGCCAGTCACGGGTCGCATCGACGATCCCGAGCACGGTGCGGACGAGTGCCTCGGCATCCGCTGCGGGGGCCCCGCGCACGCCGGCGAGGAGCCGCGCGAGCCGGGTCTCCGCGATCATCGCGCGGACATCGTCAGCGCTCACCGGGAGAACGCGCACGGCGGCATCGGCGATGACCTCGGTGAGGACTCCCCCGACGCCGACGGTCAGCACGCGGCCCAGCGAGCTCGGGGTGACGCCGACGAGGACCTCGACCCCTCCCGGCACGAACCGCTCGACGAGGACATCGCCACCGAGTGCCTTCAACCGCGCGAATGCCTCGTCGATGGTGTCGGGCCGCACGCCGAGCACCACGCCACCGGCGTCGCTCTTGTGCAGCAGGCCGGGCACGACGGCCTTGCAGACCGCGACTCCCCCGACCGCAGCCACGCCCGCTCGTGCTTCGTCGATGCTCCTGGCCAGGACGGATTCGGGGATGGGCAGGCCCGCTGATGCGAGAAGCGCCTTCAACTCGTCCTCGGAGGCCTGCTCACCGGGCGACGCGCAGGTGGGCCCGGCGGCCCTTGCTGCGCTCGCGGGGCGCATGCCCGTTCTTGCGAGGGCGGCGAGGGCATGAACTGCGCGCTCCGGGGTCGAGTAGGCAGGGACGCCCGCCTCGGCGAGGAGCGCTGCAGCATGCGGCGCGAGCGAGGTGGCACCGGTCCGCGCGACGACCACGGGCATGCCGGTCCTCTCGCGAACGGCCTTGAGCGCCGTCGCGATGCGGGTGACGTCATCGCCGACGAGCACCGCGAAGCACGCGACGATCCCGTCGACGCTCTCATCGTCGGCGAGGACATCGAGGCAGCGCTCGAACAGGCCGGCCTCGGTCATCACCGCGGCCGTGACGTCGACCGGGTTCGTCGCGTTGCCATATGACGGGACGATTCCCTCGAGCGCGGTGATGGTGTCGGCGCCGAGACTCGCGAGCTCGAGCCCCGCGACCTCTATCGCATCGGTGGCGAGGATCCCGCTCCCGCCGGAGGTCGTGAGGATGCCGACCCCGCGGCCCGGCATCCGCGCCCCGCTCGCGAAGATCGCACCGACGTCAAGGAGGTCGTCGATGTCCGTGACCCGGGCGATGCCGAGCGCCGCGAGGGCCGCGTCGACGACCTTGTCCTGGGTCGCGAGGGCTCCGGTGTGCGATGCGGCAGCCAGGGCCCCGGCCTCGCTGCGCCCGGCCTTGAGCACCGCGACCGGCACGAGATCCGCAGCGGCACGAAGCGAGTCAAGGTCGTCGAGCGACTCGACGTACATGAGCAGGCCCGTCACCCCGGGGTCTGCCGCCAGGCATGCGGCCACCTCTGCGGCCGTCACGTCGGCCTCGTTGCCGGTCGTCACCGCGATCCCCACCGGAACCCCGCGCTCCATCGCGAGCGACAGTGCGCCGAAGCCGAGGGCGCCCGACTGGCTCACGAGCGCGATCGAACCCGACGGCACCGGAGTCGACTCGGACGAGAAGACCGGGCTGAACGTCGCCATGACGGCGCCGGGGCCGCCGACCGAGCCGATGCAGTTCGGGCCCACCATGCGCATGCCTGACGAGCGGGCAATCGCAACGAGCTCGGCCTGGGCTCGTTCACCTTCGGGGCCGGTCTCGGCGAAGCCGGAGGACATGACGATGCAGGTGCGAACCCCGGCGGCGGCGCACTCACGGACGGCATCGGCGACGGCGCTCGCCGGAACCATGACGAGGGCAAGGTCGATGGGCCGGCCGACGGCGGCGATGCTCGGGTAGGCGGGAATGCCGAGGATCGTGCCGCCCTTCGGGTTCACCGGCGCGATGAATCCATCGAATCCATGCCGCAGGAGATAGTCGATGGGGAGGCGGCCCATGGCCCGGGGCCGCTCGGTCGCCCCGATGACGGCGATCGAACGGGCCGCCCACAGTGCGCTCAGCGGGTTCGCATCGATGGTGTCGGTCACGGGAGGACAGCGATCCCCTCGATCTCGATCATCGCGGTGTCATCCCACAGGCGGGTGACGCCCACGAGGGTCATCGCCGGGAAGTCCCGTCCGGCCATTCGCTTCCAGACACCACCGATCTCTCGCGCATTGGCCCGATAGTCGACTGGGTCGACGCAGTAGATGGTGAGCTTGCCCAGATTCGACGGGTTGCCGCCCGCAGCGGCAAGCGCTGCGAGCAGATTGCCGAAGGCCTTCTCGAACTGCTCGACAATGGTGTCGCCGACGATCACGCCCTCGGAGTTGAGCGCCGTCTGGCCGGCGAGCAGGACGATCGTGGACCCCTCCGCCACCACCGCGTGCGAGAAGCCGATCGGTGGCGCGAGCTCCGGGGGGTTGATGCGTCGAACCGTCATGACTGGACCTTTCCTCCGTCGATGTTGATCCCCTGGCCAGTGATCTGGCCCGAGTCTGCGATGAGGAAGGCGACGGTGTCGGCCACCTCGAATGGCGCGATGAGCCGGCCGGTCGGCTGCTGGCCCGCGAGGCTTGCGGTTGCCTCGTCGCGGCTGCGTCCGGTCTTCTCGACGATCGCCTCGATCGAGCGCTGGGTCATCGGGGTGTCGACGTAGCCGGGGCACACCGCGTTGACGGTGATGCCGGTGCTCGCGAGCTCGGCAGCCGCCGAGCGCACGAGGCCGAGCACGCCGTGCTTCGCGGCCGTGTAGGCGCTGATGTAGGGCTCGCCGCGCTTGGATGCGCTGCTCGCCACGACGATGATGCGCCCGAACCCGGCGGACTTCATCGGGGGCACCGCCGCCCGGATGAAGCGAAACGGCGAGGTCAGGTTGAGATCGAGCTGTCGGTGCCACAGCGCGTCGTCGGTGCTCGTGATGGACGCGGCGACTCCCTCGCCCGCATTGAGCACGAGAACGTCGATGCCGCCCCACTCATCGATGACCGCCCGCACGAGGTCATCGCCGCTGGTCGGATCGGTGCAGTCTGCGGGGAGGACGAGGGTCGGGCCCGGCAGACGGGCCGCGAGTTGCTCGAGGTCGGCGGCCGTGCGCGAGTTGAGCGCCAATTGATGGCCGTCCGCCGAGAGTCGTGAAACGATTGCCTCGCCAATGCCCCGGCTGGCACCTGTGACGAGCACCCGAAGAGGACCGGACCTGCCCATGACGCCTCCTGAATCGACCCCGACTTCGTGCGGATTGCTGTCGATCGACAATAATACGACACATGAGTGACCGCCGTCCCGCCGTTGCCGCAGCCCGCCGCAGCCCCTTCGGACGCTACCGCGGCGGACTCTCGCACCTACGGCCCGACGACCTCCTCGCCGAGGTCATGCGCGGCCTACTCGCGGCTGCTCCCGGCCTTGACCCGGCCGCCGTCGACGACGTCTTCATGGGCGATTCCAATGGGGCCGGCGAGGATAACCGCAACGTCGCCCGGATGAGCGCCCTGCTCGCAGGCCTCCCGGTCACCGTCCCCGGCGTCACCCTCAATCGCCTCTGCGGATCCGGCGCCGAGGCCATCGTCCAGGCCGCGCGCGCCGTGCGCTGCGGCGACATCGACATCGCGATCGCCGGCGGCGTCGAGAGCATGAGCCGGGCGCCATTCGTCCTGCCGAAGAGCGACAAGGCCCTCGACCCGCAGATGCGCCTCGAGCAGACCACAGTCGGCTGGCGCATGGTGAACCCGGCATTCCCCAAGCACTGGACCGACAGCCTCGGCGAGTGCGCCCAGCGCAGCGCGGAGACAAGGGGCATCACCCGGCTAGAGCAGGACGAGTGGTCGGTGCGGTCCCAGGAGCTCGCCGCTCGCGCATGGGACGCGGGCTACCACGATGGTTTCGTCATGCCGGTTGCCGACGTCACGACCGATGAGTCCATCCGCCGGGGCACGACCCTCGAGGGCCTCGCCGCGCTCAAGCCCGCCTTCACGAAGGACGGCTCGGTCACCGCCGGCAACTCCTCGACCCTGAACGACGGCGCGGTCGCCACCCTCATCACGTCGCAGGAGCAGGCAGTAGAGCTCGGCCTCGAGCCCCTCGGGGTGATCCTCGGCTCGGCCGTGGTCGCGACCGAGCCCGACGACTTCGCGACCGCCCCTGTCTACGCCATGCGCAAGCTCCTCGCCCGGCAGGGCCTGTCGTTCTCGGACATCAGCCTGTTCGAGATCAACGAGGCATTTGCCGCGATGGTGCTCACCGTCCTTCACGACCTGCCCGAGATCGACCGGGCGAAGGTCAACCCGAATGGCGGCGCCATCGCCATCGGCCACCCCGTCGGGGCATCGGCCGCGCGCGTCATCGCAGACACCTGCCGCACGCTCCGGCGCTCCGGCGGCGGCCTCGGCATCGCGACGGCCTGCATCGGCGTCGGACTCGGTATCGCAGTACTAGTGGAGGCATGAATGATCACCATCGAGGAGTTCACCGACATCGACTATGTCGTCGACGAGGGCGTGGCCGTCATCACGATCAACCGGCCCGATCGCTATAACGCGCTGCGCGGCCGCACGGTCGATGAGCTCATCTACGCGTTCCGCTACGCCTGGGTCGATGGCACGGTCGGGGCGGTCGTCCTCACCGGGGCCGGCGATCGCGCGTTCTGCAGCGGCGGCGACCAGAAGGAGCGGCTCCTCACCGGCGGATATGGCGAGACTGAGATGGGCATGTTCGAGATTGAGCGCCTGCACCGGCTCATCCGCGAGGTGCCCAAGCCCGTCATCGCGGCCGTCAACGGCTTCGCGATAGGCGGCGGCCACGTCCTGCATGTGCTCTGCGACGTTTCGCTCGCATCATCGACCGCGAAGTTCGGGCAGGTCGGCCCGAGAGTCGGCAGCTTCGACGCCGGCTTCGGCACGGCCTACCTCGCGCGCGTCGTCGGCGAGAAGCGTGCTCGTGAGATCTGGTTCTTCTGCGACCAGTACGACGCCGAGACCGCTGAGCGATGGGGTCTCGTCAACCGGGTCGTCGCTCCGGATGAGCTGATGCCGCTCGCCAAGGAGTGGGGCCGCAAGGCCTGCGCCCTGTCGCCGACCGCGCTTAAGACCCTCAAGCACAGCTTCAATGCCGACACCGACCATATCGTCGGGATCCAGTCGCTCGCCTTCGACGTCCTCGACCAGTTCGTGAAGTCCGACGAGGCCAAGGAGGGCGGGCTCGCCTTCAACGAGAAGCGAGCCCCGGACTTCTCCCCCTACCGCACCTAGCCGTTTGTCCCACTTCATGGGACGAACTGAGGAATCCCAGCCAAAACCACCCCGATTCCCCCGTTTGTCCCATGAGCTGGGAGAAACGGGGGAAAATCGGGCGAAACCGCGCTGATTCTGCGATTTTTCCCCGGTGAGTCGTGGCCAGGGCCGTCGTTATCCGACGATGCCGGCGACCATCGCCCCGCTCGCCCCGCCCACGCCGCCCCCCGGCCACGTGCCCGCGCCGCAGACGAACAGCGACTCGACCGGCGTGCGGTGCCGACCCCAGCCCGGCACCGGGCGCAGGAAGAAGAACTGCGCCGGATGATGGCTGCCCCCGAGGGAGTCGCCGAGCACCAGGTTCGCGTTGTACCGCTCGAGGTCGGACGGGGTGAGCACGGCCCGCCCGAGGACCTTCGCAGCCAGCCCCGGGGCGAACCGCTCGAGGATCGCCATGACGTGGTCCGCGTACTCCTCGCCCGCCTCGTCCCAGGTGCGCCCGTCCGCGAGCTCGAGCGGCAGCACGCGCACCTGCACCCAGAGCACGTGCTTGCCCTCGGGCGCGCGGCTCGGATCGCTCACCGTCGGCTGACCCACGACGAGGGTCGGAGAGGACGGGAGCAGGCCGGCTGCCGCATCGGTGTAGGCCCGGGCCATGTCGTCGACATAGGGGCCGATGTGGACGTAGTTGTACTCCCTTGCCTCGCTCGCGGTCCACTCTGGCAGGTCGTCGAGCGCTAGGTGGATCATCATGGTGCTCAGGCCCGGCCGGAACGCACGGGCGCGGGCCACCGCCGGACGCGCCGACTGCTCGGCAGGCAGAAGATCGGGCATCAGCCGGGGGTTCACGTTCGAGATGACGGCGCGCGACGCCCTGATCGTGTCGCCGTTCTCCAGCCGAACCCCGACCGCCTTGCCGCCTGACACGAGGATCTCGACGACGCGGGAGCCGCAGCGCACCTCGCCGCCCTTCTCCGCGATGACGCCGACGAGTCCGTCGATCATCGTCGAGGCCCCGCCCTTGCCGATGACCATGCCGAAGAGCTGGCCGCCCATGGTCTCGAGGAACGAGAAGAGTGCGCCGCCGGAGATGTCGGGCGCGAAGTCTAGGTGCATGCCCCAAGACGCCATGAGCGCCTTGACCTTCGGGGAGGTGAAGTGCTCGTCGGTGAACGCGCGAGTCGACGCGAGTGCGAGCTTCACGATCTCGTACACCCCATCGGTTCCAAGCGCGCGATGCGCCTTCCACAGGGTCCTGACCGCCTTCCACGAGGGCAGGTCCGATCCGAGGATGCCGAACAGGTACGGCGCGAGGTCCTGCAGCCTGCTGGTCAATGCCTCCCATTCCGCGACGTCCTGCGGGGCCACCCGCTCGATGTTCGCGAGGGTCGCCGCCGGGTCCGCCTCAACGCCCAGCATGGTCCCGTCGGGAAAGACCGAGCAGAACGGCTTTGCCGACGGGACGAGCTCGAAGCCGTGACGGGCCAGGCCCGCGCCGAGCGCCGCGTTCACCGGCCCTCCCGCGAAGAGCCCGAGGTTCATCGCGAAGAGGTCGTGGCGAAAGCCGGGGACGGTCACCTCGGCCGTGCGCACTGCGCCGCCGGGCACGTCCGCCGATTCGACGACGACAACGGAGCGGCCCTTGCTCGCGAGCATGGCGGCAGCCGAGAGCCCGTTGACCCCGGCGCCGATGACGACGACATCGACTCGTGTTTCCATCGTGGACCCTCTCAAGGTTTCGGCATTGTGCAAATATGACGGCCGGAATCTTTACGATATAGCCTCAGGGGCCCGTCGCGGCCCGAGAACAGCACATGTCCCAGGAGGGCCAATGTCCGCAGCACCGTACGACGCCATCATCGTCGGCTCCGGGATCAACGCGCTCGTCGGCGGCGCCCTCCTCGCCAAGGACGGGTGGCGGGTGCTCCTCTGCGAGCGAAGCGAACGTCCCGGCGGCGCGATCTGCACGAGCACCGATCGCGTTCCGGGTTTCACCCTCGAGCTCCTCTCGAGCTGGCACCCGCTGTTCGTCGGCGGCCCCGCCTATGGCGAGCTCGCCGGCGACCTTGCAGCCCGCGGCGTCGAATACCTCAACACTGCCCTGCCCACCGGCGTGGTCTGCTCGGCTGGCACGGCCGTGCTCTCGACCGATCCGGCGATCACCGCTGCGCAGTTCGAGGCCCTCGGCGACCTCGAGGCCTGGAATCGGACCATGGGCGACTTCGGCGCCAAGGCCAACCTCGCGTTCGGCCTCCTCGGCACCGACTTCTGGCGGCGCAAGTCGCTGAAGTTCGGGTGGGGCGCGCTTCGCCAGCTCGGCCGCAAGAAGCTGGTCGCCAGCGGGGCTGAGCTTCTCGAGCCGGCGGGGCCCTGGCTCGACCGGACCTTCTCCTCGCCCGTCAGCCACGCCCTCCTCGCGCCATGGGCACTCCACAACGGCCTCGGACCGGACGACGCGGCGAGCGCCTTCATCACGAAGGTCATCGCCGCCGCAATCTCGATGGGCGGCATGCCGGTGCCACGCGGGGGTGGGCAGGCACTCGTCGACGCGTTGCTCGCGATCATCACGGACGCCGGTGGCGCGCTGCGGACGAATGCGGAGGTGGTTCGGATCACCACCTCAGGCGATCGGGTCACCGGGGTCGTCCTCGCCGATGGGACGCCCGTGGCGGCCAGCCGCGCCGTGCTCGCCTCCGTGACCCCGCAGGCGCTCTACGGCGGCCTGCTGGCCGATGCCCCAGTGCCCGCCGAGACGCGCCAGGCTGCGGCCGACTTCAGGTTCGGACGCGCCGGCATGCAGATCCACATCACCATGAGCGAGAAGCCGCGGTGGGCCGCCGACGACCGCCTCGCCGACACCGCCCTCGTCCACGTGCTCGACAGCATGGACTCGCTCTCGGAGTCGGTGAACGCGGCGAACCGCGGCTACCTGCCACGCCGGCCGACCATCGTCGTCGGGCAGCCCTGCACCATCGATCCCTCACGTGCGCCGGAAGGGGCGTCCATCCTGTGGATCCAGCTCCAGGAGAACCCGCGCCATATCAAGGGGGACCTCGCCGGCGAGATCGACACGGGTGACGGCACCTGGACGCCTGCCATTCGCGACGCCTACGCCGAGCGGGTCATCAGCCAGCTCGAGCCGCACATCACGAACATCCGTTCCGCCGCGACGAACATGTTCGCCCTGAGCCCGGCCGACCTCAACGCCATGAACATCAACCTCGTCGGTGGCGACCCCTACGCGGGAGACTGCCGGGTAGACCAGTACGCCGCCTGGCGGCCACTTTCGACGGCAACCGGGCACAACACCGGCTTCAAGGGCCTGTGGCATATCGGCGCCTCGACGCATCCGGGGCCGGGTCTCGGCGGGGGCTCCGGCTACCTCGTCGCG
>JBMOKH010000352.1:0-2238 GCA_049315365.1 Candidatus Nanopelagicales bacterium | reverse complement strand
ATGCTTCGGCTACTGGGCGCGAAACCCCAGACTCGTCTGGGGTTTCTGCTTTTCACCAGGAATTCGGCTTGGAGACCGTTCCGTGCTCATCCTGGAGCCGTGCCGGGAGTTGCGCCGCACCAAGGACACCCTCGCGTAACTCGCGAACGATCTGGGGACCAGTCCCGAGCAATACGTTGGAAGGCTGCTTTGTCGTCGCCACCAATCCCACAGTGCGCTGAAACTCCTGGATCAGCACACGCATCGGCTCAGCTAGATCCGAATCGTTTGACACGACCACGAATGCGTCGGCTGCTCGACGAAATCCGTCAAGTAACAAGTGGGTAGCAAGATTGACATCCGAACCCTTTTCCTCCGTCTTCCGCACGCGTACCAAGACCGGCAAGCCATTGGGGTCCAATTCAAGCGGATGCATCGGCATGTACCGCCGGTCGATTCGAAAAGTACCAAGGTGCACATCAATTCGCGGGTCGGTTCTCAAGGCCCGAATGTATGCCTGCTGTCTCTGCGGCGCTTGAGGATCGTGCGGCTGATGCTTGATATTCGCCGTGAAGTACCGAACCTTGGCAATGTCGAAGTCGTGAAGGAGAAGTTCCGACATGCGCACGAGATCAAGCCACTTGTGGGAAGTCCCATGTAGCGCGCGATGGTAGAGGTTGAAGCCATCCACGTAAACAATTGCGGTTGGCCTACTCATTCTTCGATCCTACAAAGGTCCCGCACGTTGCCATGACCCTTGAACCCACGGTTCACAGCAGCCTGCCTGAGGTCACGCCTCCTGCGCGTATGACTCCCAACCGGATGCGTCCCAACCTGGCCGCTCATGCCAGCGCCGAAAGGCATCCGATGCTGGATCAAGTGCCACGGGCACCGCGAGGTCGGCACGACGCCCGCCCACCAGACGGCTCTGGTTCATGAACCAGGCCGGATCGCCGAGCGTCGTGATCGTGGCGGCGACGATTTCTTCGGCATCAACCGAGCCCACGACCGGCGGCTCGGCTGAGTCGACTGGGTTGATGGTGAAGACCCCACTTGAGCCCTGCATTCCATCATCCACGGCATTCGCTACAACGGTGTATGCCTGAGAGCACTTCGCCATCGCGTACCACTGGCTCATCGTGTTCGCGGGGTACTGGTGGGCGAAGAGGCCCCCGGCATCGTGCAGCGGGCCGCCGTAGCTGCCGTCCCATGACGTCGGCACTGCAATGAGGTCGGCACGACGAACGGCGAGCACACCGCTCGCCTCGGGGAACCGGACATCCTCACAGGCGAGCATTCCGATGCGACCGATCGTGGTGTCGAAGACAGCGAGGCTGTCTCCCGGTGACGCCCAGGTCATCCACGGATCCGGGTGGGTCTGACGATAGGTGCCTGCCACAGCTCCATCGAGACCCACCAGGACGCAGGTGTGGAAGAGACGACCCTGATCGCTCTCGACATGGGAGCCCACCACATGCCAGCCCAAACGTGCGGCCATCTCACCGAGGACCTGCACCGACCTCCCGTACCCGGTCTCGGCGAGATCCCCGGCATGACTGTCGGAAGCCGGCCGGCCCGTGAAGCTGAAAGCGGGCAGGACGAGGAGGCCGGACGCGGGCTCAGTGCCCGCGAGTCGCTCAGCCAGCCTCACAGCGCGCTGCACATTCCCGTCGAAGTCGCCGGGGATCACTCGATATTGAAGGGCCGCGGCCGAGATGGTTTGCCCAATCGTGGTGGCACGGGGGTCGACGGGTGCGCGGAAGTACGCCAGCGGGCCGTAGAGGTCGGGCCGGCGACGCTCAATGGTGCGACGCTGGTCATTGTCGAATCTCGATGGATCGATCTCCGCGTACAGGATCGACCCGGGGTTGGCGATGGTGTTGGAGTAGTCCGTGGCCGGCGCATGAGCGATGCGTTCGCCCGTCGCCTGCCAGATGGACGCTGCCCCGCCATAGGTGACCGTGACTCCCGTCGTCGGGTTCGTCTCCGCGTTGTTCCGGTCGGCGGCGACCATGGCCAGGCCGTTCCATGCGACCAACTGCTGCACGGCCGCGATCGTCGAATGCGCCCTCTCGCTCGCACTCACCGCGGCCTTCGTGATCGGCCGGTCGGAGGAGCAGATGTAGGCGATGATGTCTGCGCCCTTGAGCATGGGCAGTCGTCCGGGCTCCCAGTACGTGTCGTCGTAGCAGATCACCATGGCTATCGCGCCGAGTTCTGTCTGGAACACCGGGTACCCGGTGTTGCCGGGAGCAAACC
>JBMOKH010000351.1:0-2251 GCA_049315365.1 Candidatus Nanopelagicales bacterium | reverse complement strand
GTTTCCCCAGTGGCCGCTTCACGAACTGGATCCGGTTCGTGAAAGTCGATTTGGAATGTGAGGGCGTCATCGAACGCGTGGGGACCAAGACTCCCCAACGGGTCCGACTCCGGGATTAAGGCGTCACCCTTGATGCGAGGATCGGGACCCTGACGGGTCATGACCCTCGCCTAGTAGACCGTCGTCGCTAAAGCGCAGGGTATAGATGCCGGAGTTTGATGCGGGCGTTGCTGGTGGTGAATTGCCAGTCGACTTGGCGTTCGTCGGCGTTGGTGGCGTGGGTCCACGCTTCGAGTTCTGCGTTGAGGACGTCGATGTCGGCGATGCGCCGGCCCAGGCATTGCCTGGTGAGGCAGGACAGTTCGATCTCGGCGATGCCACGCCAGCGGCCGTGCTTCGGCGTAGGCGCGGCGCCAGCCGCGTCTCCCTGCGATTCATCCAACGCCAGCAGCACCCGGGCCCGCGTGATCATCCGGGCAGGATGCGTCCCGGACGAGACCACCTTGGTCAGCTTCGCACGATCAGCCGCCTTCAAGCGGACCGTGAACTCCTTCGGACGAGGCACGACATCAACTCCCTCTGGTCAAGTATCAACCAGAGGAGCGGACCACAAATAACCATCAAATTACAGGCGACACGCCACTAGGCACGCCCGTGGGGCGGTTTCGACACCAAAACGCCAGGAAAACCCTCCCAGAAGAATCAACTGGAGTTAATGTGTCGCAATATTCGACATCGTATAGCCATTAAATGTCTCTGCGAGCAATGATTCGGTAGTACGATGTCCCTGTGGGAGGGATCAGCGCGACTGGCCGAGAAGAGCTCGCGCTCGTGCTTGGCGGTCGGCGCTTCGTGACGCCGGCGGACGTGGCGGCCGAGTTGCACGTCGACTCGACCGCTGCGACGCAGCGGCTGGCACGTTGGGCCCGAGACGGCTGGTTGCGGCGAGTTCGGCGCGGGCTGTACATCGGCGTCCCTGTCGAAGCGTCCAACCCTCGCGCTTGGTCCGACGATGCCTTGGTGATCGCTGCGCGGGTCTGGGATCCCTGCTACTTCACGGGCTGGACGGCGGCCCGGCATTGGGCTCTAACCGAGCAAGTGTTCCGGACCACGGTGCTCAAGTCGTCTGCTCGAGTCCGTGAAACGAGGCCCCGCCTCCTCGACAACGACTACATGGTTGTCCACACCGATCCCGAAGCCTTGGCCTGGGGCCTTGTAAGCGAGTGGAACGACGGCGAGCGGTTGCAGTTTGCTGATCCTGCTCGGACCGTTGTCGACATCTTGGACGACCCACGGCTCGGTGGCGGGATGCGCCATTCCTTCGAGATCCTCGCTAGCTTTCTCGATGAGCATGACCCCGCGTTCATGATCGATGCCGGTGACCGCCTCGACAATGGCGCAGTCTTCAAGCGACTGGGCTACCTCGCCGAACAACTTGATCTCGACAATGGCGTCCTGATCTCGGCTTGTCTGGAAAGGCTGACGGCGGGCATTTCAGCACTCGACCCTGCTGGACCACTCGGCGGACAGCGCGTCTCGCGCTGGGGGTTGCGTGTCAACGCAACAATCACCCGTGACGGTGCCTCATGATTCCGCAACGGGAACTTGCCGCGCTGCGCGCGGAATGGTCCCTGGGGCAGGACGTCATCGAGAAGGACTACGTGCTTGGGTGGCTGCTGTCGGGGATCGCTCAGAACGCCGATCTTGCCAACACGTGGGTGTTCAAGGGCGGGACCTGCCTGCGCAAGTGCTACTACGAGACCTACCGCTTCTCTGAGGACCTGGACTTCACGATCATCGAAGGCGGCCCGGAAGAGCCAGCGCACCTCCTTCGGATTTTCGAGGATGTCGCCGCGTGGGTCCGTGAGGCATCAGGCATCGAGTTGGTCGTCGACGATCGCTCTTTCAAGCGCACACGGAATAAGCGCGGTCGTGCCACGACGGTTGGGAAGGTCGCCTACCGAGGCCCGAACGCGAATCCCTCAATGCCGAAGGTAAAGCTCGACCTCACGTCAGACGAGCTACTCGTCGCGCCAGGCGTGCTTCGCCCAATTGGACACCCCTATCGCGACGTGCTCCCGCAAGCGCGCGTGTTGAGCTACTCAATTGCCGAGCTATTTGGTGAGAAGTTGCGGGCCTTGGCCGAGCGATGTCGCCCACGCGATCTCTATGACGTCGTCCACCTCCATCGGCACCCCGATCTGATAGGCCGAGCAGATCCGGTACGACATGCGCTTGAGCGCAAGTGTGA
>JBMOKH010000350.1:0-2254 GCA_049315365.1 Candidatus Nanopelagicales bacterium | reverse complement strand
AGCCAAGTTGTGCTTGGCTACGATTGGACTAAAAAGCGGAAGTTATTTCTCGCCTTTTCCTTAGGATGAGGCCGGAAATAACTTCCCGATTTAGGATGGTTTTGGTTTTCGGGCCAACGGCCAGAGATCCTACAGCCCAGTCCGAAGGGCTGGGAAGATCTTTTGCACATATGATTTGCTTTTCGGCCTGAAAGGACGTGATTGCGGCCCTTCAGGCCTGAACCAGACTTTTGCCGCTCGCAAGAACCGGCCCTTCGGACCGGGCTGTAGGATCACGCCCCTTCAGGTCGAAATCTAGCCGCAGGGCGATAGTCCCCGGTTTCGGCGATTTAGAAAACCAACCGTGACTAGCGCCAAGGCCGGCTAGAAAGAAGTCGAAGTGCGAAAGACCACGGTTCGCTTAAAAAGAGGAAGTTATTTCTCGCCTGTTCCTTAGTACCCAAAATTTGTCCCCTGACATGGTGGGAGTTGTCTGCCGTAAATGATTTATGCGTAAAAATTAAATACGTAATCTCTAAAATGACAAAATTCCAACCCGGTCCGGAAATATCCGGGGACCGGGCCGACAAATAAACGCTTGCGAGCGCGATTTAAGATTTAGATTAGAATCGGTTGATCCGTGTATAGGCTGGCTTGGTACGCGTGGCGACCTGCTGGCAGATCGAAGCGATTCTTCCAGAAAGACCTTGATGGCGAAGTTCCAGCTCTTCCGTGTACATGGACAGAACCCGATTGAGAAAAGCCACTTGGGTCGGATCGGTGGCAGCATCGAGCCGCTTGTCGGTATCTTCAATCTGATCCGCCAGATAGACAACCAGTTGGGCAAGGCCGCGAAGCTCGCCAAGGTGCTCGTATATATTGCGAATCGCAGCCGATTGCTGGCCGGGCTTGACGGATGAAGTGGAGGCTGAGTTCACTCCATTTGAGTAAGATGTATCAGATCCCATCAGACGTTGCCTCCCGACCAGTTTAAAGTGTCGATCGTGGTTTTAATCAGTTCTTGAACATCTTGAGGACTCTGCGTATCCGCGGTCGTCAGAAATGCTTCATCTTCCGAATCAAGCCAATGGTGCACGGCTTCTGAAAATTCACTCAGGGCTCCGGTTTGTCCACCGTTCTGCCCGATATGATGCAAGTGCATTAAAATCAGTTGCTTAAGGAAGATTCTGGTTCCTGAATCCGCTTCAGCCTGATATCGTTCCAGGTCAGTCATGACGGCCCTGACCAGAAAGTCAAGGAACTGAAGCTGACCGCGAATTTCTGGCACGTGATCGTTAAGAATGTCGAGTGCGGCAATCCGGTCTATCGCCGAATTTTTGACGGCCATGTGGCGTACCTCCTTGATGACACAGTACTAATTCGTGTTTTCCAAGATCTTCCCTGATGCGACCGTGGCACAATGGCACGATTGAGACAACTGGCAGACGGGTGTGTCAGCCGAGCCGAGCGTGCTGGTGACGAATCCATCGGTACCGATTTGGCAAAAAGCATGACCTGTAACGATCAGGCAATTTGACTGGTGTTGGAGAGGATAACGAAGAGAATACGAGATGGCAAGAGGCTTTATTCCAAAAAACGTAACGTTGAGCTGAGCAGATTGGTTGATGGGGTTGGGAATATCTAGATAATTTACGAAAAATAACGCTTTTCATTCAAGCAAAAGCAAGTTATACTCCCCTATTCTGAGTTCTGGGCGTTGCGAAGTGTTGGCCGAATTCATTGAGCCCTTCAAAACCCGAACCTGTGTTCGACAAACTCCTATCTGGTGCGTGATGATCATCGTTCTGAAGCCCGAATGTACCGACGACCAAATTCAGCACGTTCTTGATCGAATTCATGAACTTGGTTTTACCCCACACATCAGCCGAGGTGTGTCGCGAACGATTATTGGAGTGATTGGTGATGAATCCAAGCTTCAAGCCCAACCTCTGAAAGCGATTGAAGGCGTGGAGCAAGTGGTTCCAATCATGAAGGCTTTCAAGCTCGCCAGTCGCGAGTTTCATCATGAAGATTCGATCATCGATATCAAGGGGATTAAAATCGGTGGTGGCCATTTGGCCATGATCGCTGGCCCATGTGCGATTGAAGGCGAAGAACGCCTGATGCGGATCGCCGGAATGGTACGTGAAGCCGGTGCCAATATCCTTCGTGGTGGAGCCTTTAAGCCTCGTACCAGCCCTTACAGCTTTCAGGGGATGGGTGAGGAAGGGCAGCAAATTCTGCGCCGGGTTGGCGATCATTTTGGGATGCCGGT
>JBMOKH010000075.1:0-10052 GCA_049315365.1 Candidatus Nanopelagicales bacterium | reverse complement strand
CTCGGCATTGCGCGGACTCGTCTCCGCCGGCACCCTCACCCAGGCGCAGTCGGACTCCATCGCTGCAGCAGATGGTCGTCAGGGCATGCGGACCCTCGTTCGCTCGGACGTCATCACTCGCGAACTGGCCCAGCGGGTGAAGACCACGGTGAAAACCGCCCTGGTCTCCGTAGTCAAGAAGCCCGAGGCAGTGCTGGCATCGCTCGTCTCCGCGGGCACCATCACCCAGTCTCAGGCTGACGCGATCGAGGCTGCCCGCCCTGCCCGGGAACAAGGCCCCCGCGCCGCATAGCCAAGGCCCCCGCGCCCCATAGCCAAGGCCCCCGCGCCGCATAACCAAGGCCCCCGCGCCGCAAAACTGCTCCCCCCGACTGCAGGGCGGCCGCGGCCCACTTGGGCTGCGGCCGCCCTACAGTTGTCGAATCAATGAACTGGAGGCAAGGTGAGCAGCACGATCCTCGTCGTCGATGACGAGCCCGCAGTGAACGACCTCATCTGCGATGCCCTGCGCCTCGCCGGCTACCGCACCTCGTCCGCGTCGCACGGAATGGCAGCGCTGAGGCTCCTTCGCGAGGCACCGGTCGACCTCGTCGTCCTCGACATCAACATGCCGAACGTCGACGGATTCGAGGTCCTCACCAGGATGCGCGAGGCCGGTGACCAGACCCCAGTCATCATCCTCACCGCGCGCCAGGATCGTGACGACACGAAGACCGGGTTCGAGCTCGGCGCCGATGACTTCGTCAAGAAGCCCTTCGGCATCGAGGAGCTCACCTTGCGAGTGAAGGCGGTGCTCCGCCGCGCCCAGGGCGCAGAGCCGCAGGCGACACTGCGAATAGGCGCCATCAGCCTCGATGCCGACCAGCACGCCGTGACCTGCAACGGCGAGATCATCGAGCTCTCCGCCACCGAATTCCGGCTGCTCCAGGTGCTCATGGAAGACGCAGGCCGCGTGCTCTCCAAGGCCCAGCTGCTGCGCCGGGTCTGGGGCATCGACGATGGGCTCGAGACGACCGTTGTCGAGACCTACATCTCCTACCTGCGCAAGAAGCTAGGACCGGAGCTGAGCATCCGCACAGTCCGCGGCGTCGGATACCAGCTCACCGGTAGCAAGGGCCCGACATGACCCTTCGAGCGAGGGTCACGCTCCTCACCGCAATCCTCATCCTCGTCTCAACCTCCGCACTCGGCGCACTCGCATTTGTCACCTCGTCGCGGCTGCAGTACGACACCATCGACACCACCCTCGAGAGCGCCATCACCGATGCGCGGGTGAGGAGCCTGGCCACGAACCCTCGCCCGGTGCCCGACGATGTCTACAGCCCGGTCGCACTCGCCCGTTTCAACCGCGACGGCACCATAACCGTCCTGCGCCAGGCCGGCCTCGGCTCGGACCCGCTGCCGTTTCCGCAGCTGACGAGCGAATCCGTCGCCGCAGCACGGGTGTCGCCCGTCTCGGTCGAGGGCAGTCCGTCCTACCGCGTCATCGTGCGGCAGCCCGCCGGCCGCGCGATCGTCATCGCCGCAGCGCCGCTCGGTGACGTCGCGCAGAATCTCACCCGCCTTGCGGTCGCCATCATCGGCAGCGTTCTCGCCGTGACACTGCTCGGCGCCATCGCCGCATGGGCGATCGTGCGGCGCTTCTTCCGGCCGGTCGACGCAATGGTGCATGCCGCGCACGCAATCTCACTCGGCGACACCCAGCGGCGCGTGCCGACCGCACGGCCCGGAACCGAGCTCGGCGAGCTCTCGGAGTCGCTCAACCTGATGATCGGGTCGCTCACCACGTCAATCGCCACAGTGGAGGCATCCGAGGAGCGCCTTCGCACATTTGTGTCGGATGCATCGCATGAGATCCGCACGCCCCTCACCGTCATCCGCGGCTACGTCGAGCTGCTCCAGCGCGACGGCGGGGAGTCAGCCGAACTGTCGGCTCGGGCCCTCGAGCGCATCGAGAGCGAAAGCAGGCGCCTGGAGCGGCTCGTGACCCAACTGCTCCTCCTCGAACGGATGGATGCCGTGTCGGCCGCGAACTTCGCCGCATTCGACCTCGCACGCGTCGTTCGGGAGAGCTTCGAGGATCTGGCCGCGCTCAACCCGGATCGCATCGTCGAGCTCGACGTCGAGCCGGCGGAGCTGTTCGGCCTCGAGGACGCCTGGAGGCAGCTCGTCACGAATCTCGTGCAGAACTGCACCCGGCACACGCCCGCCGGATCGCCGATTCGGGTGACCCTACGCCAGCAGGACGGCCAGACCACGCTCACCGTCGATGACGCGGGCCCGGGCATTGCGCCCGAGCAGCGGGCGGTGGCGCTCGAGCGCTTCACCCGCCTTGACCCGTCACGCTCGACGACCAGCGGCGGATTCGGCCTCGGCATGAGCATCATGCGCGCGGTTGTCGATGCGCACGGAGGCCGCATCGACCTCCTCGACAGCCCGCTCGGCGGCCTGCGGCTGCGGATAGCCCTAGACACGACATCTTCGACCGGCTGACGGCTTCGTCCCAGGCCGGCAACTCAGGACGACAGGACGTTGATCGCGTGGCCGACGGTCACGACGACCGTGAGGACAGAGATCGCGGACTGGACGGTGAACAGGAGCTTCACCCGGTGGGTCAATGGCATGGCATCCGTCGGGCTGAACGCCAGGATGTTCGTGTAGGCGACGTATAGGTAGTCGAAGAGCGTCGGATGCCACTCCTCCACCAGGGCCTGCTGCTGCGGGAACTGGAAGTCCCAGCGCGTGACCTGCCCCTGCATCCGCCGCAACGGGCCGCCGCCGTCGATCCACCAGTAGATGAGGCCGAAGGTGAGCACGTTGATCGCCAGGACGCCGAATCCGGCGAAGAGCAGCGCAATGCCTGAGCTGCCAGAGTCGTCGAGTGCTGCGACGAGGAGGAGGAAGGCATTCGTGGCGCCCGAGCAGATGAGAAGGAAGAAGTAGACGTCCATCACGTGCCGAAAGCGCTTCGTCGCGACGATGCCGAAGGTTCGCGAGATGAAGACGATCGGGATCCCGGACAGCTCAACGACGATGATGAGCCAGGCTGGGCCCGGCGTCACCTCGCTGGGAAGCGCGATCTGGATCACCACGATGATGACGACGACGAGCACGGCCTTGATCGGGTGCGGTCCCCGCAGGCCCTTCAGCTCGTCAGGCACACGGCCTCCCACAGGTCGGCCGGTACCTCGGCATCAGTGGGCCGAGGTTCGCCCGGGGAGAAGGTTCCGCAGGCGGTCTCGCGGGCCTTGAGCACCCAGATGTCGCCGTCGCGCTGAAGGAGGAACACCTCGCCAAACGGCTGGCTGCCCTCGTCCCTGCCGGCGACCGTCGCCGAGACCGATGCCCAGTCACCGCTGCACTCGAGGCTGTCGATCGATGCGACGACCATCTGCGCCTCACCGACGATATGGCCGAGGGTGTCGCCAACGGCCGCTTCCTCGCACGCCGACCCGGCAGACCCGTGACCCGACGCTCCACCCGAAGGATGGTCCGCGGTGCTCGAGCCGGCGCATGCCCCGAGCAGGGCGACGCATGCTAATCCGGCGATCCCGACACGGATGACCCGCGCGCGGATGATCGCTGGCGGCCGATGATTGTGCATCCTCATGCCCAGAGCATGACACGTTCGCTGCTCCGCTACCGTCACAGGCGTGCTCATCCTGCTTCCTCCCAGCGAGGGCAAGACCCCACCGACCCCTAGTGCGCCGCTCGACCTCGCGCCGCTCGACCTCGCGACGCTCTCCTTCGACGGGCTCACCAGGACGCGCCGCGAGGTTCTCAGCGCCCTCATCAGGTTCTGCTCATCTGAGCCAGCGACAGCCGCCACCGCACTCGGCCTTGGTCCGACCCAGGCCGGCCACGTTCAGGCCAATGCCTCGCTCAAGCGGGCGCCGGCCGGCCCCGCGATCGATGTCTATACCGGCGTGCTCTTCGAGGCCCTCGATGCCGGGAGCCTGCGCGCCGCCGAACGGCGCCGGCTCAACCGGCTCGTCGCGATCTCTTCAGCCCTGTTCGGCCTGGTCAGGCCAGACGACCTCATTCCCGCCTACCGGCTCAGCGGCGACACCCGGCTACCGGCCCTCGGCACGATGCCAGCGGTGTGGCGCGAGCACGTGAGCGGCGAGCTCGCGCAGCAGCAGGGCGTCATCCTCGACCTCAGGTCGGGTTCCTACGTGGCCCTCGGCCCGATCCCACCGGGCATTGCCGGCCGCACCGTCGTCGGGCGCGTGCTCCACGAGCATGAGGGCAAGCGCTCGATCGTCAGCCACCACAACAAGGCAACCAAGGGGCGGATCGTGCGAAGCCTTGCGCAGGCCACTACGCATCCGAAGACCATCGCAGACCTCATCGACGTCCTCGAAGCCCTTGGCTACCAGGCCGAACTCCAGGCACCAGGGCGTCAGGGAGCGCCTGCGATCGTGGACATCATCGTGGGCGAGGTCTGAACGTCACGTCCCGTGCGGGGTCTGGACGTCACGAAGGTGCGACGCCTCCGAGAACCCGAACATCGACGCATTTCCGTCGGCGAACCAGGCGAGCGTCGTGATCGAGCATGGCGAGAGCTCCATGCGGAACAGGCTGGTGAGCGGCGCATCGACAGCGAGGCCGACCATGACCTTGATCGGCGTCACGTGCGCGACGACCACCACCCGCTGACCACCGAACTGGTCTATCAATCGTCGCCGGCCACGGTCGACGCGCACGCGGACCTCGGCGAAGGACTCACCGCCCGGCGGCGCGATGTCAGTCGAGGCAAGCCACTCGGCGACGTGCTCCGGCCAGCGCGACTGGACCTCGGTGAAGGTCAGCCCGTCCCAATCGCCGAAGGCGCACTCCTCGAAGTCCGGCTCGACATGGACAGGCGCATCGATCATGCCGGCGACGATCTCAGCGGTCTGACGGGTTCGCAGGAGCGGCGAGGTCACGATGATGTCGGCTCCTCCTCGCTGCAGCAGTTCCTCAGCGAGAGCCCTTGCCTGGGCGAGGCCGATCGGCGCAAGCGGGAGGTCAGCACCACCTCGACCACTGAACCGCTTGTCGACGCTATAGGCGGTCGCACCATGCCTGGCCATGACGGTTACCGTCGGCGCCCCGAGATCAGCCCAGCCGACGAGCTGGTTGGCCGGTCGCGCGGTCGTCTCGACGAGCGCGCGAACGTGCGCCTCCTCCGCCGACCCCACTACGTCCTGCTGATCGAGGTCCTCGGGGAGCAGTGAGACGGTGCGGAGGATCTCGGCCTGTCCGCCCGCGAGCGCGGTGTCGAGGACCTCGTTGACGAGGGCATCGGCGAGCGCGTTCGCGGCCCGCGGCACCCAGCAGTAACTCACCTGGCCAGCCGGAAGCACCCTGCGTGCCTCGAGCGCCAGGTCGCGCATGTCCGGGTGCTTGATCTTCCAGCGCCCCGACATCTGCTCGACGACGAGCTTTGAGTCCAGGCGCACCTCGATGACCGCAGCGGAGTCGAGGGCCCGCGCCTGTTCGAGGCCCGCGATGGCCCCGCGATACTCGGCCACGTTGTTCGTCGCGGTGCCGATGTATCCGGCCACCTCGGTGAGGACCATGCCGGTCACGGCATCACGGACGACGGCGCCGAACGCGGCCGGGCCGGGATTGCCCCGCGAGCCGCCGTCTGCTTCAACGATGAGGGTTCGGGTCATCGGAGGGCTACAGGCCGGATTCGGCCGTGCGGACGAGGATGCGACGGCACTCCTCGCATCGGATGACCTCGTTCGCAGGTGCCTTGCGCAGCCGCTCGATCTCGCTCGGCGGTACTTCGAGGCGGCAGCCGCCGCAGCGTCCGCGCTGCAGGTGCGCAGCCCCGACCCCCGCCTGATCAGCGCGGATGCGCTCGTAGAGGGCAAGGAGGTCGTCGGGTATCTCGGTCGCGATCACCGCTCGCTCCCCCGTAACGATCGACCGCTCGTCGTCGAGATCGGCGAGGAGCGCCTGCACAGTGTCGGCCTTGGCATCGCGCTCCGCAGCGAGGCTGTCTCGCTGGGCGTGGAGCTGGCGCACCGCTGCGGCCGCCCCCTCGACCCGCTCCATGATCTCGAGCTCGACGTCCTCGAGCTCAGCCTGACGTCGTCCGAGCGACTCGAGCTCGTGCTGGAGGTTCGTGAGCTGCTTGGGGTCGTTCACCGCGCCCGAATCCATGAGCTGGCGATCGTGCCTCGCTCGCTCGCGCACCTGCTCGACGTCGGTGTCAGCACGTGCCTGATCGCGCATGAGGTCATCGGCAATGACCTCGGCGGCAACCCCCTCGTCGCGCGCACGCGCGAAGCGGGTCTGGAGCTCGGCGAGCTCCACCGCCTCGGGGAGGGTCTTGACCCGGTGCGCGATCTGGGCCAGGCGGGTGTCCTTCTCCTGGAGGTCGAGGAGGCGGTGCTGGGCAGAGGCTTCGGCGTTCAGCTGGTGCTCCCTAGGTGGGCGGTCCACGGATCGGTGGGGTGCGTTGAAACATTCGTGGCTACGCTACCGCCGCGAAGGGCGGCGCCGGAACGCAATGCCGTCGCTGCCTGCTCCAGCCATGGCCACTCACTCGCCCAGTGGGCGACGTCTATGAGGGCGCAGGTGCTCTCGGAAAGATGGTCCTGGGCACGATGGTGGCGGAGGTCGGACGTGACGTAGGCGTCAAGGCCGGCGGCCTCGCGCAGGAACGCATCCCCCGCTCCCCCGCATACCGCGACCGTTCGGATCTCCCGTTGCGGGTCGCCCGCGACCCGCACGCCATGGCGGGTTCCCGGCAGCGAGACGGCGACATGCTCGGCGAACTGCTCAAGGGTGACCGACTCGGCAAGCTCGCATACCCGCCCGGTGCCCACGCCCGCCGGGTCGCCCTCCTGCCAAACGAGCGGTCGCTGCACCACCAGGCCTAGGGCCGCAGCGAGTGCGTCGGACACCCCGGGATTGGCATGGTCGGCGTTCGTATGGGCCGAGAACAGGGCGATGCCGTTGGAGACAAGCCGATGGACGAGACGGCCCTTGGCATCGGTGGCCGCCACGGAATGAACCCCGCGCAGGAACAGCGGATGGTGCGTCACGATGAGTTGGGCTCCGGTCTCAATCGCCTCGTCGACCACCGACATCACCGGATCGACCGCGAACAGCACACGTTCGACCGTGTCGTCAGGGTCACCGCACGTCAGACCGACCGCATCCCAGTCGGCCGCGAGACGGGGCGGGTACGCGGTGTCGAGGGCCACCATGAGATCACGAACGCGCAGGTCAGCCATGCCCTCGAGGGTACGCGCCGTCGCCGGCTGCACGCCGTTCAGGAGGTGAGCGACAGTGTGGCGGCCGCGACGAGCGCCAGTGCGACGCCGATCAATTGGACCGCATTGAGGCGCTCCTTGAGCAGGACCCAGGCGAGAGTGACGGTTGCCACCGGGTAGAGCGATCCCACGACCGCGACGACCGCCAACATGCCCCGCTGGGAGGCGAGCTGAAACACCCCGTTCGCGCACGCATCGATCACCCCCGACACGATGACGAGCAGCCAGGGGAACCCGCTGCGGACGAAGGGCCGGGCAAAGAACACGAGGACGACGACGAGGACGACCGTCGAGGTCCACCGCCCGATGACCGCTGCCCAGACCCCGGAGTCAACGGGGGCAAGGCCGATCAACGAAAGGTAGGCGCCGATGGCTGCCCCACTGCCGAGTGCGAGTCCGAGCGTCGACGCCCGAATCCGCGCCTGCTCACCGGTTTCCCTGCTCACGAGGACAACCGCGAGACCTGCGACGAGGATCCCGCCGATGGCAAGGGCCGAGAGGGATTCCCCACGCGACACGCCAACGACCACCGGAACAGCACCGGCCATGACCGCAGTGACCGGCGAGACGATACCCATCGGGCCGCGCGAGAGAGCGGCGTAGAGCAGACCGATCGCGACGGCTCCTACGACTCCCGCGCTCGCCCCCCACATGAGGACCTCGGTGGAGAGTTGGCCCGGGATGATAAGGATCGCAATAACCGTGAGCACAACGGCCCCGGCGGGGTAGGAAATGCTGAGGACGTGCACCGGGCCGGCCTTGCGCGAGGCCAGGCCACCCATGAAGTCCGAGACACCCCACGTGAAGCTCGAGAGGAGGGCGAGGAGCACACCCATTCTTGGCAATCTCCCATCCGGCCGGCGACGACGCGTCCCGACCGGTGATCCTGTCATAGGACCCCACCGGGCACGCGCTACCCTTCACAGCCGGGGCCGTTAACTCAGTTGGCTAGAGTGCCCGCCTTACACGCGGATTGTCGGGGGTTCAAGTCCCTCACGGCCCACCCCTACGGTCACGAACAGCGGTCGAGCAGGCCTCGATCGGGCGCCACGTGAGCATGTCGACCATTCTTTGACACACTGGCCTCATGCCCGGGTCTACGTCCACGCCGACCAAGGATCGCCCGTACCACCACGGCGATCTGCGGGGTGCCCTCATCCTTGAGGCGATTACCCAGGTCGGGGCCGTTGGGATGGAGCACCTTTCGCTGCGAAGCGTCGCCCACGAGGTCGGCGTCAGCCCGAGCGCGGCCTACCACCACTTCGCCGACAAGGACGCCCTACTCTCGGCGGTGGCCCTCGAGGGCGTCGCGCAGCTCAACGTGTCGATGGCGAGCGCCATGGCGCGTTATCCGCGGGGGGAGGCCTCATCAGCTCAGGAGCGAGCGAGTGCCGCCGGCCTCGCCTACATCACCTTCGCGGTCGACCACCCCAACCTGTTCCGCATCGCCTTCTCCGGGCATTGCCCGCGCCCCCCGGAGCGCGAGAAGAACCCGCTCATCGTCGAGCTGTTCGATGACCTCGTGGCCACCGGCGTCCTTCCCGCCGAGCTTCGGGAGGGCTCCGAGGAGGTCATGTGGTCGGCCGTCCACGGGATGGCGACCCTCGTGCTCGAGGGGATGTTCGCCGTCGATGAGGTCCCCAGATGCCTCGCAGCCCTCGAGCGCATGATGCGCCTGCGCCCCTAATCCCGATCGGAGACCAACATGGCAACCCGCAGAATCATCGCCAGCAGCGGCGGATTCGTCTCGACCCCAGGCCTGTGGGGGGTCATGCGCCCCGGGGGCATCTTCCTCGAGGCACTGCGCCTCAGCGGCAAGGATCGGCCGAGGGTGTGCCTTGTCATGACCGCCAGCGGTGACAGCAGCCAATACCTGTCATCGATGTACTCGGCGCTGAGCGACACCGGCTGCGATGTCGATCACCTCGCCCTCTTCACCCAGCCGAACCGCAGGCCCGAGGAGGCGCTCGGGCGCGCCGATGTCATTTGGGTTGGTGGTGGCAGCGTCGCGAACCTGCTCGCCCTGTGGCGACTCCACGGCGTCGACACAGCGATGACCGAAGCCTGGGAGCGAGGGGCGATCCTCGGTGGCGTCAGCGCCGGATCGATCTGCTGGCATACCGGCGGGCCAACCGACTCCTTCGGGGCCGAGCTCGAAGCCGTCACGAATGGCCTCGCACTGCTCCCCTACGGCAACGGCGTCCATTACGACTCAGAAGCCCAGCGACGTCCGCTCCTCCACCAACTCGTCGGTGACGGAGTCCTGCCACTCTCCTATGCGACCGACGACCATGTCGGGATTCTCTATGAAGGCACCGAACCCGTTGCCGTCATTGCTGATACGTTCGCCGCCGGCCCCTCGAGTGAGGGACCGGCGGCATATCGGATTGAGCAATCCGGCGGGGCGGTCATCGAGACCCGGCTCCCAGTCGGACCGATCGGCTAGAGCGACGCGAGGGCCGCCTTGTAGTCAGCCGACTCGCGCGCCTCGCCCGGGCCATTGACGACCGACCAGCGAACAACGCCCTCCTTGTCGATGATGAAGGTGCCACGCGTCGAGAAGCCCTTGTCGTCGAGGAACACGCCGTACGCCTTCGAGGCCTCACCATGCGGCCAGAAGTCGCTCAGCAGTGCATGGGTGAGGCTCTCCTGCTCGGCGAACACCTTAAGCGTGTAAGGGCTGTCGCACGAGACGCTCAACACGACCGTGTCGTCATTGACGAAATCAACGTACTGGTCGCGGATAGCGCACAGTTCGCCGGTGCAGGTACCGGTGAA
>JBMOKH010000349.1:0-2257 GCA_049315365.1 Candidatus Nanopelagicales bacterium | reverse complement strand
TGCCGGTCGGTGCCACTGAATGGTGCGATCTGCGCGGGGCGTGCATGGCGGCGGAAGGCACGAAGGTGATCGTGGGCGTCAGGCCGATCAAGATCAGCTGAGCTTGGAAGCAGGCCCATCCCGTCAGGGCTGGCCCGCGCGGCCCAGGCCCTTCCTGTTCGGGCGGGTGAAGTCTTCGACCGTCGTTGAAGTGCGACTTCGGCCGGAATCGTAGAGCAGGCCAGAGATGGTCTGTGCGTCGTGAGCTGGCATCAGCCGAGCCTGCACCCTTTCGTAGAGCAGTCGATGGATGCTCTGCGCTTGCACGCCGGGGACGGTGCAGGCCACCCGACGGGCCTCGAAGTCTTCTGTCATGAACTGAATGTCCAGCACATTGCCACGGCTGACCGCCTTGCGGGCGAGCGTGATGATGGTTGCCTCGGCCCAATGCTCGTAGTCGTCCTTGAGGAGTAGGCCATCGGCGACGTCGTCCTGAGCCTCGGCAATCTCGTCTTCGTCGAGGAAGTACGTGTCCATGGTGCGCCAGGTGGAGGGCATCTGCTCAATCGCAGTCTGCGCGAGCCGCTTCGTCTCAGGTCGCGTCGCACGGTAGACGAGTTCCCGCTCGACCACATCGACGATCCGCACGTGGTCCAAGCCGATGGCGGTTAGAACGACATTCTCTATCGCCTTGTCCGCGGCCATGGACAGCAGAGTCGAGGTGTCGATGAACCAGACCCTCGGCTGCGAGCTCATATGCCGAGGGCGCGCGCGGCGCTGGCACTACTCCCGTCACCCAATACTTCCTCGTAAAGGTCTTCGTCTTCAGGACGGTCCAGAAGGGCCGCGACGGTGGCGAGACCGATGCGGCCGTCTTGTGCCGCCGCAAGGGCCGCCGCACGCAGGCGCACAGGGACGCGTGTCTCACGGCTACTTTCCGCGAGTTGACTGCAGTTGGGAACCACCGACGCGGCGGCCGCGAGCAGGTCAGTGGCGTACAGCTCATCGCCCATTTGGTTTGCGCGGGCAAAGGTGATCACGTCTGCGTCACGAAGTTGATAAAGGGCGGCGCGCAATGAGATGCCGTACCGTGCCATGAGATAACCGAGCGCCTGTTTGCCACGTGGGCTCGGTTCGGCGAGATCCTCACTGCTGACGTCCAACCATTCGAGCACCTCACTCAGGCCCCTGCTGGGCAGAAGGAGGTGAGCGGCGAACGAGTTAACCCGACGCTCAACGAAACCACCGCCGAAGAGATCGGCGGACGTCTCCTCGATAACATCTCGCGGATCGCTCAGCAGATGGTGACCGAGTTCGTGCGCGAGGGTAAAGCGCACGTGCCCCGAGGTGAAGTCGGTGCTGGCTAGTAGCAGGGCACGCCCCTCGCTGTGCACGCACAGGCCGGTCACCCCGCGCCCATACGGCCCGAGCGCCACATCCGCAGCAAAGTGCATCTCGATAAGACCGGGGAGATCACCGATCTCGGCCGTCCCGAGGTCCAGGGCGCGGCGCACCTCCTCGGCGAGCAGGCGGCCCTGCCTCTGTGCCTCGAGTCGCGTGCGTGGGGCAGTCCCAAACCTAGTCTGGGCGATCTGCTGGACCATGGCGCCTGCGGCGCTGACCTCGTGGGGGGGCAGGTCGGCTCGCCGCTCAAGTCGGGATTGCACCTCGAGTAACTGGACCGCTCGTGCACGCGCTGTTGAGTCATCCGTTTCGGCCGCGTTCATTACCCGGTGCGCCAGAGCCAGGGTTCGCGGTTCGTGGCTTTGAACGCCCCGTAGGTACGCCACGCTTACCCCAAGGGCAGAAGCCAGAGCCGGCATCTCCACGGGCGCTACCCGTCGCCGACCGGATTCAATCTTGCTCAGCTTGTCTTTCGTGAGGCCAACGGCCTGCGCGAGCTCGGTGGCAGCAAGGCCGGCCTTGACCCGGGCGGCCTTCACTCGATGGCCGAGTTCGGCGGCCCGCGACTGAAGCGCGGCTGCCGGGACCAGCGCCGTCTCCTGGTCGCCAGTAACAAGATCAGCCAAGCCCATCCATGCGAGGACCTCGTCCGGCCCGTCGTTCGTGGTTGTCATCGAGAGTCTCCCATTTCTGCTCTGGCTACCTGCAGCCTAACTCACAATAACGCAACTGTCCCTACATTAAGTTGCGTTCTCCCCAGTCGCAGACCTCGACAAGCGACTCAAGTCCACGGCGACCGCCGGCGTGCTCGAGATCAACTGGCGCCCAGCGGTGCCTATGTTCAGCCGCTGGGGAAGGCGAACCCGGAGTGAAC
>JBMOKH010000074.1:0-10099 GCA_049315365.1 Candidatus Nanopelagicales bacterium | reverse complement strand
GTTTCTTGGGATGTTTCTTGGGATGTTGAGGGGATGACCATGAAGAAGTGGTCCGAGGTGCGAGCCAAGCACGTGGCAGCCGCCGGCCCGGAGGCCGGCGCGGAGCATTCAAAGCTGATGCTGGCCCGGGTGCGCGCCCATAGCCTTGCCGACGTGCGTCGCCGCAAGGGATTGACTCAGCGAGAGGTCGCTCAGGCGATGGGCGTCAGCATTGGTCGGATCTCGCAGATCGAGCACGGTGACCTCTCCGGCCTTGATGTCCTTGATCGCTACGTCCAAGCCCTCGGGGGGAAACTCGGCCTCGTCGCCACATTCGGCGACGAGCAATTGAAGGTTGGCTGATCCATCGCCCGCCCCGTCCATGTTCGTTCCACCACCTAAAGTTCGACTATCTAACGAAGGAGTAGCACCGTGTACCTGATGCGCATCGGAAACCCGGGCAGTGAGAAGCCGGTCGTCCGGATAGATGACGAGACCTATGTCGACGTATCCGACCTCGCCCCCGACTTCGACGAGGCTTTCTTTGGCAGCGCCGGCATCGACCGCATCAGGCCGGCCGTCGAGCAGCGGGCCGCAGCGGGGCAGGTGTCGCGATTCTCCGGCGAGCGGATCGGCGCACCCTTTGCGCGGCCGCATCAGATCCTGTGCATCGGGCTGAACTACAGCGACCACGCGGCCGAGACCGGCCAGACCGTGCCCGACGAGCCGATCCTGTTCACCAAGTCGCCGAACACCCTCATCGGCCCGAACGACGACGTGCGAATCCCGCGCGGCTCGACGAAGGCAGACTGGGAGGTGGAGCTCGGCATCGTGATCGGCAAGCGGGCCAGCTACCTCGACTCGCTGGACGAGGCGCGCGATGCGATCGCCGGCTTCGTCGTCGTCAACGACGTGAGCGAGCGCGCCTTCCAGATGGAGCGCAGCGGCCAGTGGTCGAAGGGCAAGTCCGCCGAGACCTTCAACCCGGCCGGGCCCTGGCTCGTCACGCCTGACGAGATCGCCGATGTCAACAGCCTCGGCATGTGGCTCGACGTAAGCGGGGTACGCAGGCAGACCGGCTCGACGGCCACGATGGTCTTCGATCCCTACTTCATCGTGCGCTACCTCAGCCAGTTCCTCGTTCTCGAGCCGGGCGACCTCATCAACACGGGCACCCCTCCCGGCGTGGGCATCGGCTTCAAGCCGCCCGTGTTCCTGCAGCCGGGCGATGTCATGGAGCTCGGCATCGACGGCCTGGGCGCACAGCGCCAGAACGTCCTCGCCCCGCGATGACAGCGATGATGCGGGCGTTCGTCGTGACCGGGCCGGGGGAGGCCGCGGTTTACGAGGTCGAGGCGCCCGTTGCCGGGCCGGCCGAGGTAGTCGTCGATGTCGAGCGCGCGGGAGTCTGCGGTACCGATGTCGAGTTCTTCACCGGTCACATGCAGTACCTCCACGATGGGCACGCGCAGTTCCCGATGCGCCTGGGCCACGAGTGGATGGGCACGGTGTCGGCGGTCGGACCTGGGGTCGACGCCTCGTGGGTCGGTCGGCGGGTCACCGGCGACACGATGCTCGGCTGCCAGGCGTGCGTGCGCTGCCTCTCCGGGCGCCAGCACGTGTGCGATGCGCGTACTGAGATCGGAGTGCGCGGCGGCCAGCCCGGCGCCCTAGCCGAGCAGCTAGCGGTGCCGGCCTTCGCGCTGCACGCCCTGCCCGACTCCATCGACGACGCGACCGGCGCCATCGTCGAGCCGGCGGGCAATGCCCTTCGCTCCGTCCAGGGCGCGATGCTCTGCCCGGGTGATCGCGTGCTCGTGCTCGGCGCCGGGACGATCGGGCTGCTGTGCGCGATGTTCGCACGCGCCGACGGCGCCGAGGTGCACCTCATGGGTCGCTCACCGCGGTCGCTCGACTTCGCTCGCACCCTGGGCTTCGAGAGCAGTTGGACGGAGGATTCGCTGCCGCAGTTGGCCTTCGACGCCGTCATCGATGCATCCAATGCGCCCTCCCTTCCGGCCCTCGCGGTCGACCTGGTCGAGCCGGGCAAGCGAGTGGTGTTCGTCGGCCTCGCCGGGAGTCACAGTCATGTCGACTCGCGCCGCCTGGCGCTCAAGGACGTCACCGCTGTCGGCGTGCTCAGTGCCTCACCCGGCATGGCGGGCACGATCGAGCGCTTCGCCTCCGGCGCGGTCGACCCGCGGCCGCTTGTATCCGCAACCGTCGGCCTTGATGGGGTCGCCGCAGTCTTGGCGGGGGAGCGTCCAGCCGGAGCCGGGCTCGGCCCGAAGACACTCGTCGATCCGCGAATCTGAGACAGGAATACGCATATGAGGGAGTTCGACGGACTGACAGCGATAGTGACCGGGGGTGCGAGCGGGCTTGGCGCCGCAACGGCATCGCTGCTGCTCGAGCGCGGCGCGCGGGTTGCGATTCTCGATCGCAGCATCGAGGGGGCGCCCTCGGGCGTGCTGGCGGTCGAATGCGACGTCACCGACTCGCCGAGCGTCGATCACGCGATCGTCAAGGTAGTCGCTGAGTTCGGGGGCATCGACATCGTCGTGAACAATGCGGGCATCGGAGCAGCGGGCGACGTCGCGGCGAATGACGATGCCGAGTGGATGCGCGTGCTCGATGTCAACGTCATCGGCATGGCGCGCGTGTCGAGGGCGGCCCTGCCGCACCTGCGGCGGTCGCAGCACGCCGTCATCATCAACACCTGCTCGGCCGTCGCGTTCGTCGGCGTACCGTCCCGTGCTCTCTACAGCGCAACCAAGGGAGCGGTTGCCGCGCTCACGCTCGCCATGGCGGCAGACCACGTCGCCGAGGGCATCCGCGTGAACGCGGTGGCCCCCGGCACGGCTGACACGCCGTGGGTCGCCCGGATCCTCGAGGCGGCGGCCGAACCGGACGAAGCAGCAGTCGCGCTCAAGGCACGCCAGCCGCTGGGACGGCTCGTCACGGCACCCGAGGTCGCGCACGCGATCTGCTCGCTGGCGTCGCCGGCGGCAGCTTCCACCACTGGCACGATCCTTCGAGTCGACGGCGGCATGACCACCCTGCGGGTGCCGCCGCGCTGACCTTCCTTCGCTAGCGGACCGTGTAGGTGCGGCCGGTCGTGAACGCGGCCCACTGACCCGGCACTGCCGGCGCGGAGCCCGTCACCTGGCACGAGCCCTTCTTCACGAGGTTCACCTTGACGTTGCCGCCCGTGCGCTTGATCTTGCAGGACTTTCCGCCCGAGGTGACCGACCAGTTGATCGACTGGCCGAGGTTGGTCTTTGCTGTGGTCGGGGCGAGCAGCAGTTTCGCACCGACCCGGTACGGGCCCGACGCTGCCGGATTCACGGCCGCGCTCTGGGTGCCCACGCCGGTGACGATCTGGTACGTCTGGTTGGTGGGGGCGTAGCCATTGCCGCCCGGGGTGGATGCGGTGAGGGTGCAGGGTCCACCGACGCCGTTCACGTTGAGGGTGTTGCCGCTCATGCTGCACGGCCCGACGACCGAGAGAGTCACGGGCAGGCCTGATGCACTCGAGACGCCGAACTGCACGCTTGCGCCATTGGCGAGTCCCTGCGTGGACCCGACGGGCCAGGGGCCGGCCGCGCCCGCGGGGTTCAGGGTGATGACGTCGGCCTTGAGCGGTTGGGTCACCGTGACGCTGTTCGTAGCCGTGGCGCCCGCGACTCCGCCTCCGCCGCTGTAGACGGCCTTGAGGGTGAAGTTCCCCGTCGACGCGGGCACCCAGTTGATGGTCGCGACGCCGCCCGCGACATTCGCTGATCCGAGCGCTGAGCCATTGGCGGAGAAGGCGACCGATCCGGTTCCGTTCGGCGGGTTGACCTTCGCGGTCAGCTGCGCAGGCGATCCGACGAAGTTGGACTGCGGGGCCACGAGGGAGAGCGAACTCGCAGCCGCGGAGACCTTGATGGAGTCAGAGCCGCTCTTGCCGGATGCTGTGGCGTTGGCGTCGCCGTTGTAGACAACGTAGAGGTAGACCGTGCCCGCGGCTGCCGGGGTGGTGTAGGCGATGGTGGTCCGGCCGCTGCCGTCGAGGTTGCCCGTGCCGATCGCACTGCCGTTCGACGTGTAGAAGGTCACCGTGCCCGTCGGCACGTATGAGCCGACCTTCGCGCGCACCTGCGCGGCGAGCGTGACCTGGGTCGAAGTGCCGGCCGATCCCGGGGTCGTGATCGAAGCCGACGTGCTCACCGAGGCGATGGAGACGGAAGTGGTGTCGCTCGTGCCATCGTCGAAGGTCGCGGTGATGTTCGTCGAAGGCGACGCCGAGGCCGGGGTCCAGTTGATGGTCGCGGTCGTGCCGCGTTGGCCGCCGACGGTGTCGGTGCCGATCTGGGCGCCGTTCGCCGTGAAGGTCACGGTCCCGACGCCCCCGCCGATGTCCTGCCCTGAGTCCTTGACCGTTGCCGAAATGGTCTGGGCCACGCCGACCGTGCCGTTGCGGGCGCTCAGGGTGACGGTCAGGGTGGCAGCATCCGCTGGCGCCGCCGAGATGAGCGAGGCTGCCATGACGGCAACCGCTGAGATGAGGGGGAGGATGCGCTTCACGTTGTGCCTTTCGACGATCACGGCATGGGGTGCCCTCAGCGATCAGGCTCCTTGGGAAACCCTACATATCCGGTTTTCCTCAGTGGGCGAAGCGGTGGAAATCCGGAGTGGTGCGCGTGGGCCCACCCGAGCGAGGGTCGCGTCCGCGAGGCCCTCAGGGCTGCTCGAGCCTCAGCACGTCGCCGACGCTCACGCGGCCGGGCACGAGCGTGGTCGCATAGACCCCGAAGTTGAACCCCGGGCCGAAGATCGAATCTTGCCGGCCCCGATAGCCACCGATGAGGGTGAGGGTCCGAAGGTCGACCTCACCTGAGAGCGGATTGCGGGTGGTGCCCGCGCAGCGCTGCACCGGCCCGCCGCCGACGATGACGGCACCACCGACCGTCAGGGGTTGCCCGTCCCAGGAGTCCTCCTCGTGCGGGGCGGCTCCGTCGAACTCGATGAGCATCCGAAAGCGCCGGCTGTCGACCTGCTCGAGCCCGGAGCGGCGGGCGAGTTCGGCGGTCGAGGCATCGCCGAGGAGGGTGAGCGGCTCGACATCGCGGCCCCCGTTCGAGTCGTCGGCCTTGACGAGTCGAAGGGGCTGACCGGCGAGATCGGAGAAAAGCTGCCCCCAATCGCCTTCAACGACGCGACCCTCCGCCTCGCGGAACCCGAAGAAGTTCGCGCGATGGCTTTCGCCGAGGCTGATCACGCCGGTGAGGAGCGCCCCGCCCGAGCCGCTGACGGTGAGGATCTGCCCGTCTTCGTCCCAGGTCGCCGAGAGGCCGACGAGGGCTCCCGTCTTCGCGATCGACACGAGTCGGTCATCGGCGCCGGTGAGGTAGAACGCCCGATCGCCGTAGGCCCCTGTGCTCGTGATGTCGATCGAGGCCGGGTGGCTGAGGGCCAGGCCCTTGATCGGCGTCACTGACAGGCGGGTGACCTGCATTGTCACGTGGCTCTCCTCATCAGACCTGGCGACCCATGGGATCTGGCGCCCTACGGTGCGTCGGTGTCGATGACGAAGGTGCCCGACTTGTCGACCTTCAGGATGTAGACCGGAACCTTCGTGCGGTTGCCGGTCTTCGGGTTGATGGTGATGGTCCCGGTCTGCCCGGCGAAACCCTTGGTGGCGAGCACCTTCTTCATCACCGCGGAGTAGTCCGTCGAGTTGGCCTTCGTCATCGCAGCAAAGAGGATGTTCGCCGAGTCGTAGGTGAAGGTCCCCCAGACCCCGGGCTGGGCCTTGAACGCCTTCTTATAGGCCGCGACGTAGTTCTTCGCGTTCGGCATCTGCGCGGCCTCGGGCACTCCGCTGAACCGGCAGTTCTGTGAGGCGGGGATTCCTGCACCCGTCACGAACGCGGGATCGACATTTGCCAGGCCCATGAAGCAGTGGGCCGCAGTCTTCGAGGCAGCGATGGCGGTCGCGATCTTGCTGCCCTCCGGGAAGTAGGTGCTCACGTACAGGATGTCGGGGGTGAGGGCCAGGGCTGACGCCACGGCAGCGGTGTAGTCGGCCTGCCCGGGGATGACGGGGATGGTCGCGACCGGTACGCCGTCACCGCACATCATCGCCTTGCCGATTCGATCGGCCATGCCGGCCGTGTAGGCGGACGGGTCGACGAGCATGACGACCTTCGGGCAGCCGGTGTAGCCGTACCCGTTCTGCAGGTAGTCGATCTCGACGGGTGAGATCTGGCTGTTCTTGGGCTGGATGGTGACGCCCTCGCCGGTCGTGTCGTCGGTCGAGGTGAGCTGGAGGGCGACGACCTTGTTCGACACGTAGTAGGGGAGGTTGACCAGACCGACCGAGGAGTTGAACGGGCCGATGACCGCGACTGCACCTGCAGCCTTGACCTTCTTCGCAGCGGCAAGCGCGAGATCGGGGTTGGCCTGATCGTCTGACTTCACGATCTTCACCTGACGACCGAGCACCCCGCCCTTCGCATTCACCTGGTCGACCGCGAGCTTGACGCCGCGGTACATGTCGATCCCGGTGTCCGACTGCGAGCCGGTCAGGGGGCCTTCGACCGCAATGACGATGGGTGACGGCGCTGCGGACGCAGCCGGCGCAAGAGCGAGGCCGGACCCTGCGAGCAGTGCCAATACGGCCGGGGCGATGACGAGGCGGTGCTTGTATCTGGTCATGCGTCGGAGCGTACCGGAGGTGCGGGTGCGAACGAACGCGTCTGAACGCGAGAGTTCAACGTGGCACCGTCACCACGACGGGAATGCCGTTGAGCACCGCCGTTCCGGATAGCTCGTCAAGACCTCCCGCAGGTGTCAAGAGGTTCGCGTTGACCCCCGGCTGTGCCATCGCGGTTGGCCCCCACGTCCCGGGGACGAGGTGACCCCAGCCGTGGGGCAGGCTCACGACTCCGGGTGGCACGACATCGGTGATCTCGACGATCGCGACGACGCTTGAGACGTCGCTCGTCACGGCCGCATCGCCTCCGTCTTCGAGCCCCAGCCTCGTCGCGTCCTGCGGATTGAGCCACAGGGTGCAGTGATTCGCTCCCTTGGCGAGCAGCGGAATGTTGTGCATCCAAGAGTTGTTGCTGCGCAGCGACCGCCGGCCCACGAGCAGCATGCGGTCATCGGATTCGTCTCCGGCTGCCCTCATGAGCTCCGCCATGCGCGCGGCCTCTGAGAGGAGCTGCGGCGGAGCGAGCTCGATGGCACCGCTCGGGGTCCGCAGGACCTCGGGGAGCCGTGGGCTGAGCGGGCCGAGGTCGATGCCGTGCGGAGCCGCCTCGAGAACGGCCAGCGTGAGGCCCTCTGGCTCGGCACCGAATCCGTCGCCGTAGGGGCCGGACCTGATCATGAGGTCGAGGAGCCGCTCGACGCCGCGCCGGGGTGCAACCGCGGCGAGGAGCTCGGCGGGCGCGCGGCCGTGGGCGCGCGAAGCCTGGGACTTCGATGCGCGGGTGGCGACATCCATCGCGACGAGATCGTCCACCGCCTCGTGGGCATCGTCACCTACCGCGCTGTCGCCGGCGGCCAGGCTCGCGAATCGCATGAGGATTTCGGCCTCGTCGACCTCGTCGGCATCCGCGTCATGCCTGAGTTGAACGGACGGGGGACTCCAGTGGGCGATGTTTCGCACCGCGAGGTTCGTGAAGGCGATGTCGTAGTGGCCGCGGGCGAGTGACGATGGCGCCGGCAGTACGACGTGGGCGTGCCTGGTCGTCTCGGTCAGGTAGGCGTCGATGCTCACCATCACGTCGAGGGTGGCGAGGGCGGCGTCGAGGCGTCCGCCATCGGGAGTGGAGAGGACGGGGTTGCCGGCGATCGTCACGAGCCCGCGCAACCTCGTGCCGTCCTCCGACGGAGTGTCGATCTCCTCGGCGAGCGCGGCTGCGGGGAACTCGCCGAGCACGCTCGCGAGGCCCCGAACGCGGGTGCGCTCGGCCCCCGGGATGCGAATCCCGTGCCCGACGCCCGAAGTGCCGGAGGTGGACGGCCCACCCGCCGCGGGCAGCGGCCACATGACACCGCCCTCGCGATCGAGGTTGCCGGTGAGGATGTTCACGGCATTGATGAGCCATGAGGCCGCGGTGCCGAAGGACTGCGGTGCCCGGCCGTCGACGGTCACCCCCGACGTGGTGGTGCCCATGCGTCCGTAGATCGCAGCGGCCGAGGCGGCTGACATCTCCCGGGCCAGCCGGACGATGACCTCTGCAGGCACTCCCGTGAGCTGCGCTGCCGCGTCCGGCGTGAAGGGCTCGACGGCCCTCGCGAACTCCTCGAGGGAGCCGACGGCCAGATGCGCCTGCGACGACCGGAGGCTGGCGAGGCCCTCTGTGATGAGCGTTCGGGCCATCGCCGCCACGAGGAACGCATCGGTGCCCGGCCGGATGCGAATGTGCTCGTCGGCGACATCGGCCGTGCGGGTGCGGATCGGATCGATGACGACGAGGCGGCCGCCACGCGCCTTGAGCGCGCGCAGCCGCGCCGGCATGTCGGGGGCCGTCCAGAGCGAGCCGTTCGAGACCATCGGGTTGGCTCCGAGGATGAGCATGTAGTCGGTGCGGTCGATGTCAGGGATCGGGATCGAAAGGCCGGTGCCGAACATGAGGCCCGCGGCGACCTGGGTCGGCATTTGGTCGACCGTGCTCGCGGTGAAGACATTCCGGGTGCCGAGCGCGCGGATGAGGGCCGGGGCGTAGAGCGTCGTCGACGAGTTATGGACGTTGGGATTGCCGAGGAACAGGCCAATCGCGCCGTTGCCGTGCGCCTCGCGGACCGGGCGTATCAGCCGGTCGATCTCAGCCCACGCCTCACTCCAGGTCGCCCGGCGGTGGATGCCGTCGGCGCCCCGGATGAGCGGGTACCGAAGTCGGGCCGGGTCGTTGTGGAGTTCGCCGAGGGCGATGCCCTTGGGGCACACGTATCCCTTGGAGAAGACGTCCGCGTCATCCCCGCGGACGCGGGTTACAGCACCGCTCTCAAGGGTGATCTCCAGGCCGCAGGTCGCCTCGCACAGCGGGCAGGTTCGAAATGCGGTGACGGTCATGGCCTGAGCGTAGGTGCGAGGGCAGTCAATTCGGGGGTGAATTCGGTGCCAAGGTGGGGTGGGACTCGCCGGTGAGCGGACGAATCTCCCATGATCCATCTCACAGGGAAATCGCCGGAATCCCCGCGGGGGATGTGACCTACGACATAGATAAAGCGGGCATATCGGTCATTTCACCCTCGGTATCCGCGCAACTGAGTTCGCGAGCCGGCCCGAGTCTGCCTAGCCTCTCTCAGGTACGACCCCTGCTCAGCAGCGCTGAAAGGGAAACGTGACACCCCGGTTGGTGCAGCAGTCGGGAGCATGGTGGCCAACACCGTCGAGGGCGTGCGAACCGCTCCGGCCGGCGATCATGCTGGTGAGTCGGGAGAGACAGACAGAGGTCTCCACCAGGCAGCGACCCGTGTCGCGACCACGCACCGGGCGGAACCTCGCTGGGTGCCGGCACAAGAGGTTTGATGTTCCGCTCAGCAACTGTCCGTCGCATAGCTTTGATCAGCGTGATTCCCGGAAGCCTCGTGCTTTCGGCATCCCCGGCCCTGGCGGCCGGCACACCGAGTGCGGTCACCGCGCCATCCGAGGCAACAGCCAGCACCCCCGTCGCGGAGGGGAGGACCCTCATGTCCCCCGCCCAGCGGATGCTGAGGCTCACCCTTTCCTCAGCGCAGACCCGAGACATGCGGGGCGTCGAGCCGAGCATGTACCGGGGTCGCTACTTCCGGGCGTCCGTCGAGGTCAAGCGTCAATGCATAGCCAAGCGCGAGAGCGAGGGCCACTACGACGTGGTGTCGCGAAGCGGGTACCACGGCGCCTACCAGATGTCGCCCCAGCTCGCCCGTGGCGCCACGTGGATGATGGCGCGCGAGCACCGGCAACTGCTGGGAGACCAAGCCGCCGTGCGAGTGCTCACGAAACTGCGCGCAACGCCGCTCAGCCGCTGGCCGAGGTACTGGCAGGACGCCGCCTTCAGCACGATCTACAACTGGCGGGGCACCGGTAGCGGGGCCGCGCATTGGCGTGGGGGCCGCTGGCACTGCTAGCCGAGAGCAC
>JBMOKH010000348.1:0-2285 GCA_049315365.1 Candidatus Nanopelagicales bacterium | reverse complement strand
CGGGAACGTGGGTGTCGGCCTGACGATCGACGATGTCGTGCCACCAGACGTCGCGACCCTCGTGCCATTCGACGTCGATGCCGGTGCGCTTGACGACGAGCACGTTCGTGACGGTCGGGGTGCTCACGACGGCCTCATCGACCGCGGGCTTGAGCGGGAGGATCGCACCCCGGCGGTGCTGGCCGTCGGCGGTGATGACGAGCTTGGCCTCGGCGTCGTTGATGCGGCTCTCGAGGGCCGTTGCCGCGAACCCCCCGAACACGACGGAGTGGGGCGCGCCGATGCGGGCGCAGGCGAGCATGGCGACGACGGCCTCGGGGATGAGTGGCATGTAGATCGCTACCCGGTCGCCCGTGCCGATGCCGAGCTCGATCAGGGCATTCGCGGCCTGGCAGACGTCCTTCTGCAATTGCGCGTACGTGACGTCGCGACGATCGCCGAGCTCGCCCTCGAAACGAATCGCGACCTGGTCGCCGTAGCCGGCCTCGACGTGGCGGTCGACGCAGTTGTAGGCGACGTTGAGGCGTCCGCCGACGAACCACTTCGCGAATGGGGCATCGGACCAGTCGAGAACCTCGGTGAAGGGCGTTTCCCACGAGAGGCGACCGGCCTGCTCGCCCCAGAATGCGAGCCTGTCCTCGGCCGCGGCGGCGTAGGAGCCTTCCTTGACGTTCGCCTGGGCCGCGAACTCAGGCGTGGGCGGAAATTCGCGGTCCTCGCGCTGGAGGCTGGAAAGGGCGTCAGTGCTCACGGTTCTCCCAAGGGCCAGATAGGTGGATCCCTGCTTGATGGTGACGCCAAGGTACATGGTGCATGTGACCGGCAGGCGCTGATCGGCGAACGTATAGCGTCAGCGACATGATCGGCCAGCCCTCCCGCCGCGACCCCCTGGCCGAACTGGCCGCGGATCCGCCGACAGTAACCCTCCTCGCGGCTGCCCGCGCCGAAATCGATGCGCTCCTTTGGCGGCGGGATATCCGGACGCATGCGGTCGAAGTCGCGACCGCGTCCGTCGAGCGCGGTGCCCGCGATTCCGCCGCGATCGACGGCGCCGACCTCGCGGTCGCCGACGCCTCGCCGATGGGCCGGGTGCTCGATGCCGCGATGCGGCTCACCGCCGCGGTTCCAGGACAGGTCGACGTGTTCGCCACCTCTCCCTTGCAGGCGCTCGCGCACCTGCATGCGCTCACCGCCACCGGCTTCGTGCCGGACGAGGAGCTCGGGCGGCCGCGCTCGGCCGAGCGGGCCGATGATCCGCTGCACCTCGGCGGCGTTCCGTCGGCCACGGTTGCGGCCGAGCGGCTGTCACTGCTTGCGCGCACGCTCACGACCCCGACCGAGGCCCCCGCGCTCCTCGTCGCGGCGATTGCCCATGCGGAGCTCGCCGTGATCCGGCCGTTCACCTGGGGTTCCGGCATGGTCGCGCGGGCTGCGGTGCGGCTGGTGATCGCCGGTCGCGGGGTGGATCCCTCGCTGTTCAGCATCCCGGAGCACGGGATGTTCGAGATGGGCCGGCCGGCTTACGTGCGTGCGCTGCAGGGCTATGCGTCGGGAACCCGCGAGGGGGTGCTTGCGTTCATCGGGTGGCAGGCCACGGCCTGCGCCCAGGGCGCCGCGGCCGTCCCCACCCCGTTCGTCCCCTGACTCCCCGTTTGTCCCCTGACTCCCCGTTTGTCCCATGAAGTGGGAGATCAGGGAGAATTTCGGGTGATTCGGCTCGGATTCTACCGTTTGTCCCACCCCGGGAGAACCTGCACAATCGGCGCGAAACCGGCTGAGATTCCACCGTTCGTCCCATGAAGTGGGACAAACGGCGAGGGGTTGGCTAGGCGCGGAGGGCCTTTCGGCGGGCATACCAGGCGATCCCGAGGGCGGCCGCGCCGATCGCCACGCCGGCTCCCGCGGCCGCGGCGGCCTGCTTCCCATCGATCCCGACCCGCATCGCCACCGGCTTCTGGAAATCCATGATCGGCCAATCTCGCTCGATGGCGATCCCGCGAAGGCCGCTATCGGGATTGACCGCAACGGGGTTGCCGACGAGGTCGAGCATCGGCAGGTCGGTGTGGGAGTCGGTGTAGGCGAAGGACTCGTCGAGGTCGTACCCGTGCTCGGCGGCGAGGGCGCGCATGGCGTCAGCCTTGCCCTCGCCATAGGCGTAGAACAGGATTTCGCCGGTGTAGTGGCCATCCTCGATGGCGACCTGTGTTCCGATCGCGATGTCGGCCCCGAGCCGCTCACCGATGGGCTCGACGACGTCAGTGCCGCTCGAGGAGATGATGATGACG
>JBMOKH010000073.1:0-10197 GCA_049315365.1 Candidatus Nanopelagicales bacterium | reverse complement strand
CCCACGCTGCGCTCTGGGCCCTGGCCCCTCGCCGACGTCGAACGCTTCCTGCAGCAGACCGCCATTCCCGTGCGCCTGGCCTCCAATGGCCGCGAGTTCCCGCTCGTCCAATCGCAGTGGTTCCTCTACGAGGACAGCGCACTTTGGTGCTGCGCCCAGGCGGACTCCGTGCTGGCGCAAAGGCTCCGCAATGACCCACGCTGCGCATTCGAGGTGTCCGGCGACCATCCGCCGTACAAGGGGGTAAGGGGGACGGGCCGAGCGAGCCTGCACGCCGATGAGGCCGCCCGCATCCTGCCGCTCCTCATCGACCGGTACCTCGGCCAGACGCCGTCTCAGCTCGCAGACTGGCTCCTATCCCGGCTCGACGTCGAGGTGGCGATCCGGATCGACGAACTCGCCGTTACCTCGTGGGACTACTCGGCCCGCATGACTGCACCCGCCGAGATGACCGCCGCCGCAGATCGCCGCGACTAGCGGTGGCCTTCGAGTCGAGCCCAGAGAAGCCGGCCCCCGTCCGCACGGTGTCCCGCATGCTCTCAGACTGGATCGGCCGGCTCGGTCCGATCTGGATCGACGGGCAGGTCGCCGAATTCCGGCCGAGGCCCGGCGCCCGGAACGTCTACCTCACCCTGCGCGACCCGGATGTCGACATGTCCTTGACCATCGTCGCCGACGCCGCCCTCGTCGGATCGGTCATGCCCCCGCTCGAGGCCGGCCAGCGGGTCGTGGTCTTCGCCCGACCCGAGTTCTGGTCCGGTCGGGGCAGCCTCCAGATGCGTGCCAAGGAGATCCGGCCCGTCGGCATCGGGGAACTCCTCGCCCAGCTCGAGCGGTTGAAGGGGGTCCTTGCGGCAGAGGGCCTATTCTCCCCGGCCCGCAAGCGACCCCTCCCCTTCATCCCGCAGCGCGTCGGCCTCATCTGCGGCCGGGCGAGCGCGGCCATGACCGATGTCGTCGTCAATGCCACCGAGCGCTGGCCCGGCGTGCAGTTCGAGATCCGCGAGGTCGCCGTCCAGGGGGTGGCTGCAGTCCCGGCCGTGACCGAGGCTCTCGCCGAACTCGACGCCCTTCCCGAGGTCGATGTCATCGTGATCGCCCGCGGCGGCGGCAGCGTCGAGGACCTCCTCCCCTTCAGCAATGAGTCCCTCGTGCGCGCAGTTGCCGCCTGCGCGACCCCCGTCGTGTCGGCCATCGGCCACGAGCAGGACACGCCTCTGCTCGATCTCGTCGCTGATCTACGGGCCTCGACCCCGACCGATGCCGCGAAGCGGATCGTCCCGTCGCTTCGCGAGCAGCAGGACCTCATCGCCGGCATGCGCCGTCGCCTCAGCACGCAGTTGGTCCATCGGCTCGACCGCGAGGGCTCGCTGCTCGCCGAGCGCCAGCGGCGCAGTGCCAGTCTCATCCGCAATCTGCTCGAGCGCTCGACAAGCGACATCGCGCATCTCGCGGCACGGGTTCGTGCACTCTCGCCGGCCGCCACCCTTGACCGGGGTTACGCCATCGTCACGGGCGCGGGCGGGGTGATCATCCGCGACGAGGCCCAAGTGGCCGTCGGGGATGTGATCCGCGTGCGGGTTGCGTCCGGCGCCTTCACGTCGACCCGGATCGCAGAGCAGGCCACCGAGCAAGGGAGCAGCCAATGAGCAAGACCCCACCGACCCCCACGGCCCCGGTGTCCTACGAATCGGCTCGTGACGAGCTCGGGACCGTCGTCCAGCAACTCGAGGCCGGCGGGCTCACCCTTGAGCAGTCCCTCGCGCTCTGGGAGCGCGGCGAGGAGCTCGCAGCCACCTGTCAGGCGTGGCTCGACTCAGCGCGCAGCCGGCTCGACGCCGTCCAGCCGGCATCTCAGGACTGAATCGCCCGCCTTGGGTCAGGTTCTACCCGCTTACGACACTCCCGGGCCGGAGCGCTCCTGCCGCGGCCTCGATCCCGGGCCACGTCAGCGTGCCGGAGACAACTGTCGTCACACCCTCCTCGACGCTCACGAGGGAGCGACGGCCCTCGGACTCGTACCGCTGCCAGCGGAGGCTGCCCACAGTCGTCTCCCCCTGAGGCGTTCCGCCCGATGTCTGCTCGGGGATGAATCCCGCCTCAGCGGTCTTCGACTGGGCGACCTGAAGGTACTCCGAGCCGTCGACGAGATACCCGATATGCCACACCGGGATGCCCCCCGAGCCCTCCGTGGGCTGCCATCGCACGCTCGTGGCCGCATCGCCCGAACCCAGGGTCCAGGTCACGAGGTCGAACGGGGCCTGTCGTTGCGCCTGTGCCTGAGCCGTCGCCACGTCGACGTTTTGCACCTCGGCGGACTGCGACTGGTAGGTGACCGCCACGAGCAACCCGACGAGGGCGAGCACGATGGCAAGTGATCGCACCATGTCGCCAACCGTCTGACCTAGTCGGGCATTGCGGCGTCCGGTCGGCCTCGGGGCTGTTGAGCTCACGGAGACATCATGCGCCATTCCGGCTCTTCACGCCCCCCAGGCGCCACCCCGGGAGGCTACGCTGCGCACAACGAGAGGGGAATCCATGTCCGATCCGGGCCAGACCGACCGACCGATGAGCGGGGGCGTTGTTCCCGACCGCAATCTCGCACTCGAACTGGTGCGAGTCACCGAGGCTGCAGCAATGGCCTCGGCCCGGTGGGTCGGACGGGGCGACAAGAACGGCGCTGACGGTGCCGCGGTGAATGCGATGCGCTCGCTCATCGGCAGCGTCTCGATGAACGGCGTCGTCGTGATCGGCGAGGGCGAGAAGGACGACGCTCCGATGCTTTTCAACGGTGAGCACGTGGGCGACGGCACCGGCCCTGAGGCTGACGTCGCGGTCGACCCCATCGATGGGACCACGCTGGCTGCCAAGGGCATGCCGAACGCGATCTCGGTGATCGCCGTCGCCGAGCGCGGCGCGATGTTCGATCCGAGCGCCGTGTTCTACATGGAGAAGCTGGTAGCCGGGCCGGACTGCGTCGGCGTCATCGACATCACGGCGCCGATCGAGTGGAACCTCGAGCAGATCGCGAAGGCCAAGGGCGAGGCGGTTGGCGACCTCACGGTCTGCATTCTGGACCGTCCGCGCCACGAAGACCTGGTGCGCAGTGTCCGTGAGGCCGGGGCGCGCATCAAGTTCATCTCCGACGGCGACGTCGCCGGGGCCATCATGGCGGCTCGCCCGGGCACCGGTATCGACCTGCTGGCCGGGATCGGGGGCACGCCGGAGGGCATCATCGCGGCGTGCGCGATGGTGTGTATGGGGGGCGTGATTCAGGGCAGGCTCTGGCCGCAGGACGAAGCCGAGCGGCGCAAGGCCCTCGATGCCGGCCATGACCTCGACCGCGTTCTCACCACGAACGACCTCGTGACCGGAGACAACATCTTCTTCTGCGCGACCGGTATCACCGACGGCGAGCTCCTGCACGGGGTCCGCTATCGGCCCGAAGGGCAGGTGACGAACTCCATCGTCATGCGGGGCAAGACCGGGACGATCCGCGATATCCGCAGCGAGCACCGGATCGACAAGCTCGCCGACTATGCGACCGTTGGAGTTCACGGCGGGGTGCGGTAGTCCTTCGCGATCCGATCGCCCATTGCACCTCCGCCAGCGCCTGATCCGCGCTCGTGGTCTCCGCATCGGCCCGTCTACGCTTGCGGGCATGACTGAGTTTGCGTACCAGGAGCTACTTCCGCTCGGCCCGGACGAGACCGCCTACCGGCTCGTCACGGCCGAAGGGGTCCGCACCACCGAGGTGGAGGGCCGGACAATCCTCCACGTGGAGCCTGAGGCACTTCGCCTTCTCGCCTTCGAAGCGCTGCGCGATATCTCGCACCTGCTCCGAACGGGCCATCTCGCTCAACTCGCCCGGATCCTCGATGATCCTGAGGCGAGCGCGAATGACCGCTTCGTCGCGCTCGACCTTCTCAAGAACGCGAACATCTCGGCAGGCGGCGTGCTGCCGATGTGCCAGGACACCGGTACCGCCGTGGTGATGGGCAAGCGGGGACAGCACGTATGGACGACCGGTCAGGATGAGGAGCACCTCTCGCGCGGCATCTTTGACGCCTACCAGCAGTTGAATCTTCGCTACTCGCAGATGGCGCCCCTGTCGATGTGGGAGGAGCGCAACACCGGCACGAACCTGCCCGCCCAGATCGAGCTCTACGCCAATACCCACGCCGGGCACGAGGCCCAGTACGAGTTCCTGTTCATGGCCAAGGGCGGGGGCAGCGCGAACAAGAGCTACCTTTACCAGCAGACGGCGGCCCTGCTCAATCCCGCCTCGTTTGCGGCGTTCCTCGACGAGAAGCTCCGAGAGATCGGGACTGCAGCCTGCCCGCCGTACCACCTCGCGGTCGTCGTCGGCGGCACGAGCGCCGAGTTCGCAGTGAAGACCGCGAAGTACGCGAGTGCGCGGTATCTGGACTCGCTCCCGGTCCACGGCTCCGCCACCGGGCATGGCTTCCGCGATCTGGAGATGGAGCAGGAGATCTGGCGCATGACCCAGGCCTTCGGCATCGGTGCGCAGTTCGGCGGCAAGTACTTCTGCCATGACGTCCGGGTCATTCGCCTGCCGCGTCATGGCGCCTCATTGCCCGTGGCGATCGCAGTCTCGTGCTCGGCCGACCGCCAGGCCCTCGCGAAGATCACCCCCGAGGGAGTATTCCTCGAGCAGCTCGAGCGTGATCCCGCCCAGTTCCTCCCCGACGTCAGCGAGGCTCACCTCGATGATGACGTGGTCGCGATCGATCTCAACCAGCCGATGGATGCAATCCGCAGCCGACTCTCCGCCCTCCCGGTGAAGACTCGCGTGTCGCTCACCGGCTCCCTCGTCGTCGCGAGGGACCTTGCGCATTCGAGGATCAAAGCGATGCTCGACCGAGGGGAGCCGCTACCCGAGTACATGCGCAGCAACGCCGTCTACTACGCCGGCCCGGCCAAGACGCCGGCCGGCTACGCCTCAGGTTCCTTCGGCCCAACGACGGCCGGCCGGATGGATTCCTATGTCGACCAGTTCCAAAAGGCCGGCGGCTCAATGGTCATGCTCGCGAAGGGCAACCGCAGCAAGGTCGTGACAGAGGCCTGTCGCGCGAATGGCGGCTTCTACCTCGGCTCGATCGGCGGTCCTGCGGCTGTCCTGGCCCAGGACAACATCACCAAGGTCGAGGTGCTCGACTTCCCGGAACTCGGGATGGAGGCGGTGTGGCGAATCGAGGTCGTCGACTTCCCGGCATTCGTCGTCGTGGACGACAAGGGCAATGACTTCTTCGCCGAGACGATGCGGCCGATGGTCAGCCGCATACCGGTGGGCCCACCCGCCGGGGGCTAGCAGTTGTAGACGTCGCTGCGCCAGTGTCTGCGGCCCTCACCCTTGGCCCAGATCGTCCAGAAGGCGCGATCCTGCCAGTAGCGATTCCACAGATGACTCTTCGTGTTGAAGAGCTCCTTGACGATGGCGACTCCCTTGGGCCCCATCTCCGCGCGGACCTCCTTCATCATCATCCAGGCCGCTCCTTCCATGAGGGGCCGGTTCATCTGATAGCCGCCGCGGTACTTGCCGCCGACGCTCACCGCCTTGTAGTCGGCGCGGCTCTCGCGCTTGAGGATGCACCTGCGGCGGTCGTCGGCCTTCTTCACGAACCACTTGCCGCGGTACAGGCTCAGCATGAGGCCCTTGGTGTCGCGTGCTGCGCCGAAACCACGTGCATAGCCCCACTCACGTACCCGGAGAGCCTCGATGGCTGCCTTAGCGCGAGCCTCGGCCCCGCCCTCATCGTCGACCGCTGCGCCCGCGTCTGCCGCGGCGTCGGGAGCTGTCACCGCAGACGGTGACGCGGTCGGCTCCGGGTCAGCCGCGAGGGCTGCCGGTGCCGAGAGCCCGCCGACGAGGATGGCCACAGCAGTCGCAACGGAGACGATCCTCCGAGACCGGCGCATGCAGAATCTCCCAACTCCAGGCGCGTCGTCCAACGCGCATCGTCCTAACCTGCCCTGCGAAGGCGCATCTGTCACGTAGGTGGGGCGTGTTGAATATCACGGTGAAGTGTGACAATTCGGTCATAGTTCGGTCCGTTCAACGGGCAGAACGGGGCGATTCGGACATATCAGTGTGATGGGGCTCACATTATTATCCACAGGGTGTCCACAGAAAATCCCCTAGCGGAGGAGCGCCGTTGTGGACGAATGGCCCGTCCACAATCGACCCGACAGCCAGCGACAGGTCATGCCTTGGTCACCGCCTGCCGGCCCGAGCCGGTCGATCACGCCGGTTCGAGATCTTCGAGCATCTCCGTCACGAGCGCTGCGATCGCCGATCGCTCGGACCGGGCGAGCGTCACATGCGCGAAGAGCGGGTGTCCCTTGAGCTTCTCCACCACGGCGACCACTCCGTCATGACGGCCGACGCGCAGGTTATCGCGCTGCGCGACATCGTGGGTGAGGATCACTCGACTGTCACGCCCGATCCGCGAAAGGACCGTGAGCAGCACATTGCGCTCGAGCGACTGAGCCTCGTCGACGATGACGAACGAGTCATGGAGCGACCGGCCACGAATATGGGTGAGCGGAAGCACCTCGAGCAGGCCGCGATCGACGATCTCCTCGACCACCTCCTGGGTCGTCACTGCCCCCAGCGTGTCGAACACCGCCTGACCCCACGGAGACATTTTCTCCGACTCCGATCCGGGGAGGAAGCCGAGCTCTTGTCCCCCGACGGCGAAGAGCGGGCGGAACACGATGACCTTGCGGTGCTGGCCCCGCTCGAGAACGGCCTCGAGGCCGGCGCAAAGGGCGAGGGCGCTCTTGCCGGTGCCGGCGCGGCCACCGAGGGACACGATCCCGATCTCAGGATCGAGGAGCAGGTCAAGGGCGATGCGCTGCTCTGCGCTGCGCCCGTGCAGCCCGAAGGCCTCCCTGTCACCGCGAACGAGCCTGACCCGCTTGCCCGGGGTCACTCGCCCGAGGGCGCTTCCACGATCCGAGACGAGGACGAGGCCGGTGTGGCACGGCAGGTCGCGTCCGGCGTCGAGGTCGATGACCGCCTCGTCGTAGAGCCGGTCGATGGCCTCGGCGGCGACCTCGATCTCCGCCATTCCGGTGAACCCCGTCTCGATGACGAGCTCCGCTCGATACTCCTCGGCAGCAAGCCCAACCGCCGATGCCTTCACGCGCATCGGAAGGTCCTTGCTCACGAGCACGACGTGGCAGCCCCCAGCCTCAAGATTGCGCGCGACCGCGAGAATCCGGCTGTCGTTGTCGCCGATCTGCAGGCTCATCGGGAGCACGGACGCGTCCGTGTGATTCAGCTCCACTCGAACGCTCCCCCCGGCGTCCCCGACGGGCATCGGGTCGTCGATCCTGCCGTGCGCGATTCTCAGGTCGTCCAGCATCCGCAGGGCTGCCCGCGCGAAGTAGCCGAGCTCCGGGTGGCCGCGCTTCGCCTCGAGTTCCATCACGACGACAAGCGGGATGACCACATCGTGCTCGTCGAAGCGCATGAGCGCCCTAGGGTCGGAGAGCAGGACGGACGTGTCGAGCACGTAGGTGCGACGTTCGTGAGCGAGCCTGAGCGAACCCTGCACGTGACCTCCCTGGGGGCCACCGCCGGCGGGGGCCCGTAACGGAATAGGAGGAAGGCGGACGCCCTCCGGTCATCTCACGCTAGGGCGGACTTCCGGGCGGCAATGAACGACACGCCGTACCGTCGGATGGACAACGGTTGAACCTTCAGGTCCCGAACCGCCTCTGTCGCTCGGCATAGGCTCGCATGGCCCGCAGGAAGTCGACCCGCCGGAAATCAGGCCAGTAGGCCTCGCAGAAGTAGAACTCCGAGTGCGCGCTCTGCCAAAGGAGGAACCCCGACAGCCGCTGCTCCCCCGAGGTGCGGATCACTAGGTCGGGATCCGGCTGGCCCTTGGTGTAGAGGTGCTCCGCAATGTGCTCGACGTCGATGAACTGCGCCAACTCGTCGAGAGACGTGCCCTGGCTTGCATGCTCCTGCAGCAGCGACCTCACCGCATCGACGACCTCACGCCGGCCCCCGTAGCCCACCGCGACGTTCACGATCGCGCCGTCGATGTTGCGGGTCGCGGACTCGGCCTCCTTGAGCAGGCGCGCCGTGTGATCGGGGAGGAGGTCGAGTGCGCCCACCGGATGGATACGCCAGCGTGCCTGCTCGGCGAGATTGCTGACGGTGTCCTCGATGATGCCGACGAGTGCCTCGAGCTCAACGGGGGGACGGGCGAGGTTGTCGGTCGACAGGAGCCACAGGGTCACGACCTCGACGCCCGCCTCATCGCACCAGCCAAGGAAATCGACGATCTTCGCGGCGCCGGCCCGGTGACCCGCCGATGAGCTGGATCCCTGAGCCTCGGCCCACCTGCGGTTGCCGTCGAGGATGATGCCGACGTGACGCGGGCGGCGGTCGGGCGGGATCTGGGTGGCGAGTTGTCGCTCGTACACCCGGTACATCAGATCCGAAAGGCCCACGAGTCGATAGGTTACCCGCTCGCGAGGGCTCCCCGGGCTGAAACGATCGCCGCCATCGGACTCATCGCCGGTTCACTCACTCTGTTTGCTTACCGAAGGCCCAGCTGGCGACTGGCCGTGAACATCGGTGATCAGGCGAGCGACCTCGCCGGCGGCCACGCCGCAGCCGGCTTCCTCCTCCCCAACCCCATGTACTCCATCCCCTAGCCCCCCGTTTGTCCCCTGACATGGGAGATCCGGGGGAAATTCGCCTGATTCCTCACCGATTCAGCCATTTGTCCCAGGGTGCCCGCCGCCTGCCCCCGCGACTGGGATGAACGCGGGGTGAGTTTGGACGAGTTGGGCGAGGCCTTCAGCGGACGTCTCAGGGCGCTGGCAGACGAACCCCCGGCATACGTACGCGGCCGCGCCGCCGCCGACAAGCGGCCGGTCGCGAAGCAGCGGCACCGGCTCGCCCGATCCGCCTCCGGCACCCGACCCGACCGCGACGACAGCCCCCGGCGAGGTCGACGCGAAGGCAACCCGGCGCAGCAGCTCTGTGTCCGGAGCGCCCGGCTCCCCCACGATCGCGATCTCCAGTGGCCCGGCGAGCAACGCCGATGCGGTTGACAGCCCCGAACCGGCCGCCCGCGGCGAGCGCTGAGCGGCCAGGGTGGCCACCCCGAGCGCCCGCTCGGCAACCGCCCGGTAGCTCATCTCACCTGTGAGCGCCGAGTAGGAAACGCAGGCATTCGCCACCGAGAACCAGCCCGACGGCTCGGCGCTGTCCGCCGGATCGCGCGGCCGGCGCACGAGTACCTGCGCGTCGTCGGCGGTGTCGAAGAACCCGCCATCACCGTCGGCAAAGTGCTCGACTGCCACGTCAATGAGCTGTCCGGCGATCTCAAGCCAGCGAGCATCGCCCGTCACCTGGAACAACGTGAGGAAGCCTTCAGCGACGCCGCCATAGTCGCTCAGCACGCCATCATTGCGACCCGCATGGCCGTCGCGCGACGTACGGGAGAGGCGCCCCGGCTTGCTCGCCCCCAGATGCACGCCAGTGATCACCTCGCCTGCTGCGACCGCGGCTGCGACCCAGGCCGGCTCGTCGAAGATCGCTCCCGCGTCAGCAAGCGCCGCGATGGCGAGCCCGTTCCACTCGGCGACGACCTTCTCATCACGCCCCGGACGCACTCGCAGGTCTCGCGCCGCCATGAGGGCCGTGCGAACCTTGGCCCAGCGGTCCCAGTCGTCTGGGTCGTGCGGCAGTTGCAGGGTCGAGGCTCCATGCTCGAAGGTGCCCTCGGTCGTGACGGAGAACAGCCCCGCGGCCCAGTCACCATCGAGTGGGCCGAGCACCTCGATGAGCTGCTCTGGCGTCCACGAGTAGAAGCGCCCCTCCTCGCCCTCGCTGTCGGCGTCGAGGGCAGACGCGAACGCACCCTCAGGTGTCCGCATCTCGCGAAGCAGGAATTCGGCCGTCTCGCGCACCACCCTCTCGGCGAGAGGCGACCTCGTCAGGCGCCACCAGTGCGCGTAGTCGCGCAGGAGAAGGGCGTTGTCGTAGAGCATTTTCTCGAAGTGCGGCACGACCCATTCGGCATCGACCGAGTAGCGGGCGAACCCGCCGCCGATCTGGTCGTAGATGCCGCCGCGCGCCATGGCGGTGAGCGTCCACTCGGCCATCGTGATGGCCTCGAGGCTGCGGGTGCGAGCGGCCTCGCGCAG
>JBMOKH010000347.1:0-2288 GCA_049315365.1 Candidatus Nanopelagicales bacterium | reverse complement strand
GACACGGTGACGGTGAATGCCAATGCGATGGCCGATAACACCAGCCTCACCCTCACCGGCAGTGCCACCGAAACGGTGAACAACCTCCAGGCCAACGTCACCGCCAGCGGCACGAGCGGCGCCGTGAACCTCAGCTACAAGGATGTGGCCGACAACGCCGCCACCATCAGCACCGGCAGCGGCGCCACCACGGTGAGCGGCAGCAGCAATACCGACACCCTCACCATCAACGCCAGCTCCCTGGCCCAGAACACCACCCTCACCGAATCCGGTTTGGCCAACCAGGCGGTGACGAACCTGGTGGGCGATATCAGCGCCACCAACCTCAGCGGCACCCTCAACGTGACCACTGGCGATGCCGCCGACAACGGCATCAGCATCGCCACCGGCAGCGGCGCCACCACCATCAACGCCAGCGGCAGCGGCGACACGGTGAACACCAACGCCGCCGCCCTGGCCCAAGACACCAGCCTCACCCTTGCCGGCATGGCCAAACAGACGGTGACCAACTTGGTGGGCGATGTGGCTGCCACCAACTCCAGCGGCACCCTCACCATCACCACCAGCGATGCGGCCAACAACGGCATCAACATCGCCACCGGCTCGAACAACGCCTACATCAACGGCACGGCCAGCAGCGACACCCTTTCGATCAATGCCGCTGCCATGGCCCAGAGCAGCAGCCTCAATCTGCAGGGCAATTCCGCGGCAGTCGTCACCAACCTGGTGGGGGATCTCAACGGTTATGTGACCACATCAGCCCTGGGGGTTGATTCCTTCAATAGCGCAACCGGCTGGACCAACGGAACGATCTATTCCGGCAGCAGCTATTACGGCAACGTGCTGGGCCTCTATGCCAATGGCACCAAAACGAATGGCCAGGACACCTCTAAATCCTTCGACCTCGGTGGTCATGCCACCACACTGAGCTTCGACTTCGCCAGGGTCGATAGTTGGGATGGAGAGAAGTTCAGGGTTTATATCGACGACACCATCGCTTTTGAGAAGACGTTCCAGAACGGGGTGTCGATTGCTTCGGGTACAGGTGCAACGAATTCTTATTCCTGGACGATTGCTCCCAAAGACAGTCTTGGCTCCTATGCCGGCGTCTCGGGATGGACCGATCAGACGGCCACCATCACGATTGAGATTCCGGCTGGCAAATACAACACCAAAATCGGCTTTGGCTCCACCCTGGATCAGGCGATCGGCGATGAGTCCTACGCGATCGATAATCTCACCGTTCCCACCAGCTCCACTTCCACCCTCTCCGGCCCCCTCACCGTCACCACCGGCGACGCTGCGGACAACGCCATCAACATCGCAACCGGTACTGCCAACACCACCATCAACGCCAGTGGCACGGGCGACACGGTGACGGTGAACGCCGATGCCATGGGCGACAACACCGGCCTAACCCTCACCGGCAGCGCCGCCGAAACCGTCAACAACCTCCAGGCCAACACCATCGCCTCGGCTAGCAGTGGCGTGGTGACCCTGAATTACAAGGATGTGGCCGATAACGCCGCCACCATCAGCACCGGCAGCGGCGCCACCACGGTGAGCAGCAGCACCAGCGGTGACACCCTCAGCATCGATGCGGCCGCCCTGGCCCAGAACACCAGCCTCACCCTCACCGGCAGCTCCCAGGACGTGGTGACCAACCTGGTGGGTGACATCAACGCCACCAACCTCAGCGGCAGCCTCAATGTCACCACTGGTGATGCCGGCGATCAGGGCATCGCCATCACCACCGGCAGCGCCAACACCACCATCACCGCCAGCGGCGCCGCTGACACGGTGACGGTGAACGCCAATGCCATGGCCGATAACACCACCCTCACCCTCACCGGCAGCGCCGCCGAAACGGTGAGCAACCTGCAGGCCAACACCAACGCCAGCGGTGCCAGCGGCGCCGTGAACCTGAGCTACAAGGATGTGGCCGACAACGCCGCCACCATCAGCACCGGCAGCGGCGCCACCACGGTGAGCGGCAGCAGCGGCACCGACACCCTGAGCCTCAATGCCACTGCCCTGGCCCAGAACACCAGCCTCACCGAGAGTGGCTCCGCCAACCAGGTGGTGAGCGCCCTAGTGGGTGACATCAGCGCCACCAACCTCAGCGGCACGCTCAACGTGACCACCGCGGATGCCGGTGACAACGGCATCAGCATTGCCACCGGCAGCAATAACACCACCATCAACGCCAGCGGCGCTGGCGACACGGTCACGGTGGATGGCAATGCCATGGCCGATAACACCACCCTCACCCTCACCGGCAGCGCCGC
>JBMOKH010000072.1:0-10212 GCA_049315365.1 Candidatus Nanopelagicales bacterium | reverse complement strand
CGCCACGCGGTGGCGAGATCGCGGGTCCACAGCGATGCGATGAGGCCGAGCTTGCTCGAGTTCGCGATCGCGATGGCCTCGGAGATCGACTCGATCCTGATGATGGGAGCGACGGGACCGAAGGTCTCCTCGCGCGCGATCATCATCTGCGGGGTGACGCCGGTGAGGATGGTCGCCGGGTAGAAGAGCCCATCCTGCGGGCCGTACTGCGTGATCTCAGCACCCTGGGCCCGGGCATCCTCGACATGGTCGACGACCCGCTTGAGGGTCGCGGCATTGCGCAGCGGACCCATCTCGGTCTCATCAAGGCCGGGATCGCCGATGCGCAGTTGCGATGCCCGTGCCTTGAGCTTCGCGACGAACTCGTCGTGGACGTCGGCGTGGACGAGTAGGCGCTCGCCCGAGGTGCAGACCTGGCCGGCGTAGTAGAAACAGGCGTTCATCGAGCCCTCGACGGCCGCATCGATGTCGGCGTCGGCGAGGACGATGACCGGACCGTCGCCACCGAGCTCGAGCAGGTGGGGTCGAAGCGCAGCCTTCGCGGCGATGCGCTGACCGGTCGCGGTCGAGCCGGTGAAGAACAGCCCGTCGACATCCTCGTGCTCGACGATGGCGGCCCCGACCTCGCCCATGCCGTGCACGACGTTGAGGACACCCGGGGGAAGACCGGCTTCGGTGCAGATCTCGGCCACCATGTTGCAGCAGATTGGCGAGAACTCCGAGGGCTTCCAGACCGCCGTGTTGCCCGCGGCGATGATGTGGGCCAGTGCGATCGAGGCGATATCCGTGGGGAAGTTGTAGGGGGTGATGACGCCGACGACGCCGAGCGGACGATGCGTGAGGACGAGCCGCTTATTGTTCGTCTGCTCCTGGGTCGACGGAAATGACAGCCCGCGATGCCGGAGCACCTCCTCGCCGGCCTTCTGCCAGGAGGGGGCCGCGTACTCGTGCACCTCCTCGCGCGCCTCGGCGACGGTCTTGCCGATCTCGGTGATGAGGACCTGCGCGACCTCCTCGGCGCGGGCGGCGAAGAGGGCGTGGATCTGCCTCATGATCTTCACCCGCTCGATCAGCGGTGTGGCAGCCCAGGCGGGCTGCGCCGCGCGGGCGGCCTCTACGGCGCGCGCCACATCGGCTGCATCGCACCGGGCGACATCGGCGATCAGCGCACCGGATTGAGGGGAGTGGACGGGGAAGGTGCCGCCTGAGCCGTCCACCCACGACCCGTTGATGAGTGCCTTGGTCGGCAGTGCCTGTGCCATGTCTCTCCTACCCGCTTCCGGTTTCGGTCAGCAGCCCTGACGGCTGGTGTCCGTCAACGTATCCGATGAGCGGGGCCCTTGGTCGGTTGTTCGTGAGTGCAGGGTGCTTGCTGCTGAGGACTGGTATCTCGTTCAGGACCGGCAACTCGTCCAAGGTGGCGTAGTGTCGAATCATCGGAGCCATCAGGACTCCCGGATGACGGAGTGGTCATGGGCGACAAGTCTCGGCAGAAGACGGAAACGAAGAAGCCCGGGAAGTCAATCAAGGAGAAGCGCGCCGACAAGCGGATGGCCACCGGATCCTCGAAGGACAGTCCGGGCATCATGCCACCCAAGAAGGACTGACGGCCTACGCGGCTGGGTCGAGCCAGCGCAGGCCGTTGAAACGGTTGAATCCCTTATCGAATGAGACCCACGTTGCGTTGATCTCGAGGGCAGCAGCTGCCAGCCAAGCGTCGGTGATGTCATGAGCGCGCGGTCGATGGCTGTCGAGAATTCCGCGGAATATCGACCAGTGCGCCGGGCCAGGATTGAGGATGTGGACGAACGGTGAGGCTGCGAGGAGGTCGACAACCTCGAGCGCTGACGACAGGTGAAGGGGCTCTTCGAGGACTCGCCGACTGGTGGCGACCCGGACGAAGCCCGAGATCACCGTCGAGAAGAGGCCAAGGCCCTCGGGTGACCTGCGCAGGCGCTCGAGCGTCTCGCGGGCCAAGTGGTGGTTGGGCGACGTCGAGATGACTGAATCCAATAGGACGTTGACGTCAACGCAATGCATGGAGTGCGGTTCCCTCGTCGAGCAGTTCGCTGAGCGATGCATTGCTGTCGAGATCGATGCCGGGCCGCAGCCCGCCGCCGGTGAAGACGGGTAGTTCAGGAAAGTGAAGGCTGCTGGTGTCGGTGGCTGCCGATCGTCGCGCGAGCAGCAGGGTGATCGCGTCCTCGATCACCGAACCAACGGAGCACCCTTGAATGGCTGCAACCTGTTTCACCTCACGGTAGATATCGTCCCGAAGCGTGACGGTCGTCCTCATATGCGCACGTTAGCATCATGCAGGTGCACCAAGATGCACCAGTAATAGGCTGCGATGGTGACCCCTCACATGACACCGACGCACATCTTTCCGACGTGACCGCAATCGCGAAGTCCTCTGCCGGGGTGAGGCGGCAGGCGCGCGCGGCCGCCTCACCGGCCGACTTGAACGATTCGATTCGCGAGTGCCGCGCCTGCCCTCGCCTTGTCTCCTGGTGCCAGGACGTGGCGGTCGCCAAGCGCGCCGCCTACGCCGATGAAACGTACTGGGGCGCCCCGGTCCCGAGCTTCGGAGCCGATCGACCGTCGATCCTCATCATCGGCCTGGCCCCCGGAGCCCACGGCGCGAATCGCACCGGACGGATGTTCACCGGCGACCGGAGCGGCGACTGGCTCTTCGGGTCACTGCACCGCACCGGGCTTGCCTCGACGCCTGACTCGGTCTCCGGTGACGACGGCCAGCGCCTGGAGATCGTCCGGATCACCGCGGCGGTTCGGTGCGCGCCGCCGGACAACAAGCCCACGACGCAGGAGCGCGATACGTGCGCCCCCTGGCTCCAGCGAGAGCTCGAGTTCGTCCAGCCCGATCTCAGGGTCGTCGTGGTGCTCGGCGGATTTGCCTGGTCCGCGGCGCTTGTCGCGCTCGCCACCTGCGGCTGGTCGCTGCCGAGCCCTCGGCCGCGCTTCGGCCACGGCGTCCACGTCAACCTCGAGCGGAAGGACGGCCGCAGCATCGTCATCCTTGGCTGCTATCACCCGAGCCAGCAGAACACGTTCACCGGCAGGCTCACCGAGCCGATGCTCGACGAGGTGTTTACGGCCGCGCGTCGCCTGGCATCCGGCTGAACCTGCCAGCAGGCGAGGGGGTCCCGCAGGCGCGGGGATGGTGCGGGCAAGGGACTGGTGCGGGCAAGGGAATGGTGCAGCCGAGCGATCCGGCTGCACCATCCAAGAGGCCAGGACTCTGGCGATGTGGTCAGGACCCTGGCAGGGTCCGATCCGAGGCCCAGCCCTCGACGGCCGCCTGGTAGCGCTCGAGCGACTCCGGGCAGTAGGTCGAGAGCACGGCTGCGTCGTACGCGATCGCCGCCGGGTCCAGGACCCCTGAGCGTCGTCCGCTCGGGGACCCGAAATGACCAGCGTTGAAGCCGGTGATGAATGCCGACTCTGCGTTGATGCAGGCAATGCCGCCGTCGGCGCCGTAGAGCACCGTGAGGGTCTCGACCGCCGGCACCGGGACGTTGACCCCGGAGGCCTCGAGGACGAGAAGTTGGGAGCGGAGGGCCTCGGCCTGAGCGACCGACTCCGTGCTTGCTGCCTCCTCCGGTGTCGTCGGGCCGCATCCGGTGAGGAGGGCGGCCATTGCGATGACTGGCACGACGGCATGCACGGCAGCCCGTCCCGCTGAGCGACGCGATGTGATTGAAGTGCGCATGATCTCCCCTTAGCTATTCGACGCTGCGGTCGTGTCGGTGGGCTCGGCCTCCGGTAGCGCGATCCACGACGGCTTGCGCAGGGCGTAGAAGATGAACGGACCGCATCCGAGGACGAGGATCCCGGCGAGGAGGAAGCCGACGTATATGAAGTTGTTGATGTTCGAGCCGGTGGGCTGGGCGAATCCGATGAGAAAGGCCAGCACGCTCGCAGCGAATCCGACCCAGCCGACGAGCTTCATCGCCGGGGTGCGGAAGCCTCGAACGACGTCGGGCTGGGTGCGCCGAAGCTTCAGGGCGGCGAGGAACATGATCATGTACATGATCAGGTAGAGCTGGACGGCCATGGCGGACAAAATCCAGAACGCCGAGCTGACATTCGGCACCACTGCGAACAGCAGCGCGAGGATGGAGACGATGATGCCCTGAACGATGAGGATGTTGATCTGGACGCCCGCCGCGTTGGTCTTCTGAAGCGTGGGGGGCAGGTAGCCGTCCTTCGCGACGAGCAGGAGACCGCGGCTCGGGCCGGGGATCCAGGTGACGACGCTCGCGAGGATGCCGACCACGATGAGCAGCGCCATGACGCTCGTTCCCCATGGGATGCCGACCTTCTGGAAGAAGACATCGAAGGCCTGCATGACCCCTGTCGTGAGGTCGACGCTCTTGGCCGGGACTCCGACGGCGATGGCGAGGGTCGGCGGGATGAAGACGAGGAGGATGAGGATCGAGGCAAGGCCGATGGCCTTCGGGAAGCCCTTCTTCGGATTGATCATGTCCGTTACGTGCACCGCGTTCATCTCCATGCCGGCGTAGGCCAGGAAGTTGCTCACGATGAGGACGATGCTCGCGATGCCGGTGAACGCGGGCAGCCAGCTCGTGCCGGATCCCGTCTCGAGCTCGGATTGCCCGCCCTTGGCGAGGTAGATGAGTGCCATGACGACGAGCATCGCTGCCGGGATGAGCGTCCCGACGATGAGTCCCTTGCTCCCGACGAATGCGGTGAAGCTCATGCCCCGCAACGAGATTAGTGTCGCGAGCCAGTAGACGATGAGGATCGTCGCGCCGACGAACACGCCGTTGCTGCCGAGATCCGGGTTGAAGACGTAGGCCAGTGCGCCGGCGAAGAAGGCCAACTGCGCTGGAAACCAGACGACGTTCTGCATCCACTGCTGCCAGATGGCGACGAAGCCCATCCGGTCGCCGTACGCCGCCTTGACCCAGCCGAACACGCCGCCGTTCCACCCACTTGCAAGCTCGGCGGCCACGAGGGCGACGGGCACGAGGAAGACAATGGCGGGCAGCACGTACAGGAATATCGATGCCAGTCCGTAGGGCGCCATGGCCGGCAGCCCTCGAACGCTGGCAACCGCGGTGGTCGTGAGCAGCGCCATGGTGATCCATGACAGGCCAGCGGCCTTCTTCTTGGTTGGAGTGCTCATCTGAGTTCCCTGTTCCCTGCTCTAGTGATGGAAGGACGAAGTGGCCGCTGCGGATTCCTTCGGCATCGGGCCGGTGAGCCGGTCGAGATAGTCGACGCTTCGCTGCAGGTCCTGGACGAACAGGCTTGCGAGATCCATCGAGAATCCGTTGCGGACGACAACCCGCATGACCGTGACGTCCTCGATGTCGGCCGGCATCGGGTAGGAGGGGACTTGCCATCCGTGGTGACGCAGCCGCTCGGACAGGTCGGAGAGATCCCAGTTGGCGGTGTAGCCGGGCTTCAACTGCCACGCGAAGACCGGGATGTCGGTGCCATCGGTGAGGAGGGAGAACGCCGGCATCTTCGCGACCTCGGTCGCGACGTACACCGCGACGTCCTGGCAGGCTTGCTGCACGCGCCTGTAGCCCTCGCGGCCGAGCCGCAGGAAGTTGTAGTACTGCAGCAGTACCTGCGCGCCGGGTCGCGAGAAGTTCAGTGCGAGTGTCGGCATGTCTCCGCCGAGGTAGGACACATGGAAGATGAGGTCCTCGGGAAGGTGCTCGGTCTTGCGCCAGACGACCCATCCGAGTCCGGGGTAGACGAGGCCGTACTTGTGCCCGGAGGTGTTGATCGAGTGGACGCGATCCAGCCTGAAGTCCCAGACGAGGTCGGGCTGGAGGAAGGGCGCGATCATGCCGCCGCTGGCACCGTCGACGTGGATCGGCACGTCCAGGCCCGTCCGCTTCTGCAGGTCGTCGAGGGCGGCGGCGATCTCCTGTACGGGCTCGTAGAGCCCGGTGTAGGTGACACCGAGGATGACGACCACCCCGATCGTGTTCTCGTCGACGAAGGGGAGCATGCTCTCGGCGGTCAGGCCCGGGTTCTCGAGGGTCACCGGGACGTAACGGGGCTCGACATCCCAGTAGTTGCAGAACTTCTCCCAGACGACCTGGACGCCGGAGCTCATGATGAGGTTCGGCTTGTCGATCGGCTTGCCCTCTGCGCGGCGCCGGTTCTGCCAGCTGCGCTTGAAGGCCAGGCCGCCGAGCATGCACGCCTCGGACGAGCCGATGGCCGAGGTGCCGATGGTCTCACCCGGCGCGTGCCAGAGGTCTGCGAGGATCCGGACGCACCGCTCCTCGATCTCGGCCGTCTGCGGATACTCGTCCTTGTCGATCATGTTCTTGTCGAACGTCTCGGAGTAGAGCTTCGCGGCCTGCGGCTCCATCCAGGTGCCGACGAATGTCGCGAGGTTCAGCCTCGCATTGCCGTCGAGCATCGCCTCGTCGTGGACGATCTGGTAGGCGGTCTCCGGCAGCATCTCGTCGTCAGGGAGGCGATGCCGCGGCACCGACTGCTCCCCTCTGCGGGCGAACATCGGGTTGACGGACAGATCCTCGGTTGCACGTGCTGTGCGGCCGACGTGGTGGATGGGCATGACTGCTCCTCAAGCTGGGGTGACAGACCGAATTCTTCTCTGCCAGCAGAGCGGTGTCGCGCTGAGCGAGGCCGGCTTTCGCGGCCCGACGACGGACTGGCCAAGGGTGAGTGGCCAAGATTCGGGAGGCGCCCTACGCTGCGGTCGGGCCAGCCGTCCGGCATCGAGATGCGGCTCGTGAGCCGGCGAGCGTCATGTCTCGGGTGCCGGACATCGCCGAGCGGACCCTCGGTGTCGTGCTGAAGCACTAGGCGGATCGCGAGCTTGTTCGGGAGCAACTAGGACTTAGCCCTTCGAAGTAGATCGCACGATCAGGTGATCTGCGCGACCTCCGTCATGACCTCACGGATCGTGGACGCATCGAAGGCGCGTCACTCGTCGCTCTGTCGGAATGTTCATTCGCCGCAATGCCCGCTAGGCGCAATGCCCGTCAGGCGTGAAGACCGGCGGAGCGTCCTTTGTCCAACGCCCCCGGCGATCGATCGCGGCATCGACACGGCCAGACCGGTGCGGCGAAGGTGTTCCACGACCTGAATCACCACGTCCGGCACCGCCTGCATCGGGGGGGTTGCGGTGGGCAGGGACACTGTGCGAGCGTATTCGCGGCCCCCCCCGCCGATGCTGCGCCGTTGCCAAGACCGCGCCGATGGAGACAGGACCACGTGGTGACCGAACAGATCCTCGCCCTTGCCTTGATGCTGAACCCCGGACACGAACGGGCTGCCCAGGCCCACCTTGCGCGCCTGGCCGGGCGACTTGGGTTCATGGCCTGCCACCTGCCCGTCGAGCCGGGTTCGACGATCAGCCCGTCAGACAGGGATGTCCTCATCGCTGCCGCGGCTCCGGCCATGCTCTTCATTGATCATGGACAGGACACGGTGGGGGTGGTGCGAACCGCTGATCCCGAGGTCATTCGTCGGATGCGCGCGAGCCTGGACGCGGGCGAGGACACCCGGCCGCTCATCGTGGCCGTCCCGATCTCGATCGGAAGGACTCAGAGCGAGGCGGTGGCGCGAGCAGACCTGGATCCACGATTCATCGGCGAGGCCCATCGGCGATTCGCTGGGGTTTTCGGGACCTTCGAGCAGGCGCAGGAGCAGGTGCTTGCGATCGCCGAGGCGGGGGCAGAGGTGCTGCTCGTCACCGTGCCGGGGGAGCGCGATGTGGCCGACGTCCTCGCCCAGATTCGCGCCCTGGTGGTCGGCGCAACCCCGGCGCTGGTGAATGGCTGAGCACCGGGGTAGCCTAAATCGGGTCGAACCGTGGATAGGGCAGGGTTACCCCGGTGTTTCGAAGGCGTAGGTGCGGCGCTGCGTGGAGGCTTGCACTACGGATGGTTTGAGGTGGAGGCACGATGCTCGGGCGTTCGCTTCTCGTCGTTGAAGACGACGCATTGCTGCGCGAGTTGCTTGCCAGTGCTCTCGAGGGACGTGATTTCGTGGTCCACACGGCGGCGAGCATCGGCGAGGCCAAGCGCTGCGTGGCGCGTTTCGATCCCGACGGCGTGATCTTGGACATCGAACTCGGACCCGGCCCCAATGGCTTCGACTTCGCTGACATGCTGCACGAGGTCTCGCCGCAAACAGTGATCGTCTTCCTCACGAACCTCCCTGATCCCCGGTTCGCCGAGCGAGGTGCCGATGGGCTTCCCACCGGATTCGCATACTTGCGCAAGACGGCTGTGGCGAACATCGACTCCCTCGTGGAGGCACTTGATGACGCCATGCGTGGCGGGGACCTGACGCGTCACCGACACGACCAGGACAAGGCCCGACCGCTGGCATCCTTGACCCAAAAGCAGATCGACGTCATGTACCTTGCGGCTGACGGAAAGACGAACGCCCAGATTGCGGCCGATCGCGAGATCAGCGTGAAGGCGGTGGAGGATATTCTCAGCCGAGCAGCGTCCGCGCTGGGCATCCACGCCGCGCCGGATGGCAACGTGAGGGTTGCGGCCGTGCGGAAGTTCCTCGAGGGCATCGGCGCCCCCGCCTCGATCGAGCGCGACAGTCGTGCAGTGAAGTGATGCGGGCGAAGTGGCAGAGCATGGCTGCGAGGTCGCAGGCGCCGCAAATGTGGGAGCGACTGGGTTACGCCTCCACTCTGAGCCAGTCGGTCGCCCTCTGGTATTTCCCGGTGAGCCTCGCCGGCCCGCTGTTCATTGACCGCGTGAGATTCGGTGGGTCCTGGACGGTGTGGATCGCGATATCGGTGGTCGCGCAACTGGTGCTCATGGCCAGCTTCGACATCTGTCGTCGCGTGATCCACCGGCCGGGGAGGCCGGAATCGCAGCCTGCCCTCACGCTCGTGGCGATTCTCTCTGCGACGTTCATTCGAGGCGCTGCCCTCGGGCTCTTGGTGATGTGGTTCGGATTCACAACGAACATCGAACTCGGATACCGTCTCGCCGCCGGGCTGATCGCCACGACGATGGTCATCATCGTCGCCCTCGTCTTCAGCGCGAGCGAGCGCCATCGTGATCTCGTCGGGCGGCTCGACCGCGAGCGGGCAGCCCTCGTGGACCTTGACATCTCGATGCAGGGGCGGCTCGCCGAGATCTCCCGGGGTATCACAACGCTCGTCACGCTGAAGGTCGAGCCGCTGCTCGACGACCTCGATTCGGCATTGAGCGAGGTTGGGGAGGGCGCCGATATCGACCGTAGCCTGCAGTCGCTGCGGCATCTCGTCGACGACGAATTGCGCCCGCTCAGCCACCAGTTGGGCATTGAGAGGGTCGACCTAGACGTGCTGGCCGTCCCCATGTCGTCGAATGCGAGGCCCCGGGTGCCGATGCCTGATTCCCTGATCATTCGAGACGCACTGCTGCCCACGACCTCGGCCGTCGTGGCGATGCTGGGCGGCTTCGGTCCGGCAGTGCGGCAGCTCCCCGCCGAAGGGATTCTTATCTTCGTTATCGGCCTCGGCCTGTGCGTCTTGGTCGGAGTCGGCGGAGTGCGCCAGCTTGTCGGGGGCCTGAGGCTTCCTCTTGTCCCCGGCATCGGAATGGCGTCGCTGGTCGTGTCGCTCGTCGTGGCCTCGAGCATCCTGCTGATGGCCTGGATCGGGCTTCCGGTTCCCGAGCTCATCGCCATCCCCGCACTGATCATCGGAGCGGCGATCGGTGCGGGGGCTGCGACCTATGGCGCTGTTGATGAGCGGCGCGCGGTGACAGAGGCAGAACTGCTCATCGCGGTGCAGGGCCTTCAGTCGTCCGTGAGCAGGCTCCGGCAGCAGGCGTGGATCGGGCGCCGACGAGTCTCCTACATCCTGCACGGATCTGTCCAGAGCGCACTCCATGCGGCAGCGATGCGACTCACGGCGAATCCGCGTCCCGACCCGAAGTTGATCGCGGAGATTCGTGACGACATCTCGAAGGCCATGGCGAAGCTCGGTGCTGTGTCAAAGTGTCCGGCGGTCCTGCGAAGCACATTGATCGAGACGACGGACCTTTGGGGTGATGCCTGCGTGATTGCGTGGAGCCTGACTCCTGGTGCCGAACGGTTGGTAGCAGGTAACCCGACCGCTGCCGAATGCGCATCGGAGATCGTGCGCGAGGGAGTCGGCAATGCCATCAGGCACGGCAGGGCAGCGCATGTCAGTGTCGCAATCGAGGCCAGGTCCAG
>JBMOKH010000071.1:0-10220 GCA_049315365.1 Candidatus Nanopelagicales bacterium | reverse complement strand
TTTTTGTCAAGGATTCTTAACGAGATCACCTTGATTCTCGACACGCTTCTCCGGTTAAACCATCTGTCCGTCGAAACCGTTCACCCCCTGTTGAGTTTTCAAATGCGAAACTCATGCGATGGTACGCCTCTTCCGGCGCAGCGCCAAAATTGCGGCGCGCTGACCCGGATGCACGATTTCGCCGAAATCGGCGGTGAATTCCCCTAGGGTCAGGGCGTCATCCTGCGGCAATAGGCCGCGGAATCAGCTCCCCGGAGGAACCATGGCAGGCATCGGTGCACGCCCGTTCGGCGTCACGCTCGTAGGCATCATCCTCATCATCGACGGCATCCTCGCCCTCATCGCGGCGGTCGTCGCGCTGCTCGGTATCGGCGACGGATTCACGTCGGCGATTGCCGCCGCGCTCGTCGCTGGCGTCATCGGCCTCATCTACCTCGCGGTGGCCAAGGGCATCTTCGACGGCAACAGCGGCTCGCGACTGATCGTGGCCATCGTCACCGTCATCAACATCATCGTGGGCATCTTCCACTTCCTGAGCGGCGGGATCATTCAGATCCTCGTCGGCATCATCGTCCTCATCCTGCTGTACTCCGCGAAGGCCAAGGTCTTCTTCGGCTAGAGCCCTTTTCCGGAATCGGCCTGCGGACCGAGGACGGACCCTCCGAGCGGCCGCGCGAGGAGTCGGTGAACGTCAGCCGGCTCCCCGAACGGCCGCTCGGCTGTTCTGGGCGGTCCGTTCCGTCATCGTCCGTGCTCCTCGGGATCAAACTGTTGCCCTCAGGCCAGCTCGACGCCTGCCTCGCGCGCAGCCCTGCTGAGCCCAGCATCGAGGGTTGCCAAGGGCTCCCCCGACACCATGGCCGCGTGCAGGTACAGCGCATCGTAGGCCGTCAGCCGAAATCGGGTTGCCAGAGCGAGGAGCTCCCCCGGCGCGGGATCATCGACGATGCCCATCGGCAGTTGCTCAATCTGGTGGAGGGTTTCGGCCGCTTGGGCCGCGCTGATCGCTCCCTTGTTCTGTTGCCGCGCGATGAAGTTGACAATCTCCGCACGCCAGATGCTCGGCACGAGGGCCACGCGCTCGTCAAACAGGCTGCGCTTGTCCAGCGTGGCTGCCTCGTCCTCGGGATGCGGGAAGAACCAGGCGAGCGCCATCGATGCATCGAGGATGAAGGCCTTCACAACCGACCCTGGGCGATCTCATTCTTGATCTGCTCCTGGGTGAAGGCGAGTCCGCCGGCCCTCATGATCACGCGGCGCTCATCGGCCCTGGCCCAGAAATCGCCCCAATCCCGGCCTCTCCAGCCCTCGTCAACCGGCACGAGTCGGGCGACCGGACGGCCATGCCGGGTGATGGTGATCGACTCTCCTGCCTCGACGCGACCAAGGAGTTCCGCGAGGTGGGTCTTGGCCGCGAATGCGCCGACGGTGGTTGAAGCGGTCATGTCAAGACTCTAGCTGCTTCAACCAGTCGCCAACCAGTCGGATCCTGCGCCATATGCTGCGCCCATGCCATCAGCCCCGGCGCCAAATGCCCTCGTCGTCATCGATGCCCAGCGCGGATTCGACGACCCCCACTGGGGGAGGCGCAATAACCCGAAGGCGGAGGAGAACATCCTCCTTCTCCTCGCCGCCTGGCGCAGTCACGGCCAGCCCGTCGTCCTCGTGCGGCACGACTCCGTCACTTCCGGGTCTCCCCTTTGTCCGGGACAACCCGGAAACGACCTTCTCCCGGGGATCGAAGGAGCGCACGACCTGTTCGTCACCAAGTCGGTCAACTCCGCGTTCTACGGAACCCCAGACCTTGACGCCTGGCTTCGCTCCAGCCGGATCGAAGAGGTGACGATCTGCGGGATCACGACGAACCACTGCTGCGAGACCACCGCGCGCATGGCCGGCAACCTCGGCTACCGGGTGAACTTCGTCCTCGACGCGACCTGCACGTTCGATCGCATGGGTCCCGACGGCGTCAACGTGGCCGCCGAGGAACTGTCGCGGGTAACTGGCGCGAACCTGCACGGAGAGTTCGCGACCGTCATGACGACGGCCCAGGCCGAGCAGCGGCTACTCGTGGCCCTTTGACCGGCGGCCCGTGGCGCGGTCAGTCTCGCGCTTCGACTCGCGCTCGGCGATCGCCTGCCGCTTGTCGTAGCTCTTGCGGCCCCGGGCGAGCGCGATCTCGACCTTCGCGTAGCCGTCCTTGAAGTAGAGCGAGAGGGGCACGAGGGTCAGGCCCGTCTCCTTGGTCTTGCCCGCAATGCGCCGGACCTCCTCCCTGCGCAGGAGGAGCTTGCGGGCGCGCCGCGGCTCATGGTTCGTCCAGGTACCCATCGCGTACTCGGGGATATGGATGCCCCTGAGCCACACCTCTCCGTCGTCAATGGTCGCGTAGCCGTCGACGAGGCTCGCCCGCCCGGCCCGCAACGACTTCACCTCGGTGCCCATGAGGACGATGCCGGCCTCGAAGACGTCCTCGATCGAGTAATCGTGTCTGGCCTTCTTGTTCTGGGCGATCATCGTCCGCCCCTGTTCACGCGCCATGGTGCAACTCCGGATTCGGCTCGTTCGGGTGCGAGGCCTCGACATGAGCGCTCGCGGCGTACAGGGCATCGCGGGTCTGATTCATCCACGCGATGACGTTGAGCGTCGCCGCGATCACCGCCATGACAATGACCCAGAGGTAAACGAAGATGTCGATCGACGCTCCCACCGGCGGGCCGTTCGGAAAGTAGTTTCGAAGCAGCGGCAGGGCGAACAGCAGGGCTGCGGTCCACGACATCAGGCCCACCTCCGCCTTGCGACGATTCGTGAACGCGAGAACTCCCACGACGAGCGCGAACGACGACAGGATGACCGCGAGCGCTAGGAGCACGAGGGCGAACACCTGGGTGGAGAAGGCCCGATTGAAGGCAAGGTCCATGCCCTGGTACTCGCTCAGGCCCACGCCGAGCGCGCTGGTCGTGTCCCAGCCGCTCACGCCTCCGGTGGACTGCAGGCCGATGACGAGAGGCCCGGTCGACTGGATTGATCCGTCGGACGCCTTCGTGTAGGTGTCGGCTGAGAAAGTGAGCCCGCCGGTATGGACGTCGAATGGATAGTTCGACTGCTCCCCGTCGATGCCGATCGTCGTCTCGAGCCGTCCGAGCGAGTCACCGGCGATGAACTTCGCCTCCTGGGTCCCCACCGAGCTGCTGATGGTGACGCGCGTGTTCTCGCGCAGGTGCCCGTCCATGTCAACCATGTCATTGCCCTGCCATGCCATCGACAGGTCAACGGTTGCCTGGCCGGTCAGCGGGTTCACTGCGATCGGCTCGACGGTGATGATCAGCCCTGACTCAGCGGTCGGTCCGATCCCGCCCGTGACATTGTTCGTGCCCTCTGCGTTGTAGAAGCTCACGACGAGGACGTAGAGCAGCGCGACGAGCGCCAGGATGACGAGGAGCACCCGGCGGCCACGGCTCGACAAAGGGCGCGGCCGAGGGGTTGCCGCCGCCTGCCTCCTGCCGATCGACGCCGCCACCGCTAGACGCGCAGGTACTTGCGAAGCGTGAAGAACGCCGCCAGACCGGCGAGCAGGATGCCCGTGACGAACATGATCGGGGCGATGGCGAACACGGCGTCCCAGCCGACGAATGACGTGAACTGGAAGGACGGGGCGAGAATCTGGTCGATCACCACCGCCTTGGTCACGACCAAGCCGACGATCGCCAGCAACGCGCCAACGCCAGCCGAGAAGGCCGCCTCGAGGAGGAAGGGCAGCTGGATGTAGAAGTTGGACGCGCCGACGAGTCGCATGATGCCGGTCTCACGGCGCCGACTGAAGGCGGCCACGCGCATGGTATTCACGATGAGGAGCACCGTGACGACGAGCATCGACAGCGCGATGAGCAGGGCAATGAGCTGCAGACCGCCGAGCAGTCGGAAGAACTTGTCGAGGATCTGCCGCTGGTCGTTCACCTGCTCGATGCCGGGCCGGCCGGCGAAGGCAGATGCGACGACCTCGTAGCTCGTGGGATCCGAAAGCTTCACGCGGAAGGACTCCGGCAGCGCTCCCTCGGTGACATTGTCGGCGATCGGCGAGTTCTTGAACTGCTCCTGGAACCGCTCGAAGGCATCGGCCTTCGATTCGTAGAAGATCTCCTGCACGAGCGGCCGGAGCGATTCGAGGTCGGACTTGATCTGGTCGCGCTGTGCCTGGGTGACGGCCTCGCCGCTGCACGAGGGAGTGTCGCTGCCCTTGCTGCACAGGAAGATCGAGACCTCGACCTTGTCGTACCAGAAGTCCTTCATCGTGGTGACCTGCGCCCGCACGAGCAGGCTCGCCCCGAAGAGGCCGAGCGAGACCGCAACGGTGATGATGACGGCAAGCGTCATCGTGAGATTGCGGCGCAGGCCGCTGCTGACCTCGCTGGCGACGAATGTGGCGCGCATTACTGGGCGTACCCGTACACGCCGCGCGACTGGTCGCGAACCAGGTGGCCACCATCAAGCTCGATGACACGACGGCGCATCTGGTCGACGATGTTGGAATCATGGGTCGACATCACGACGGTGGTGCCAAGCTGGTTGATGCGATCAAGCAATTTCATGATGTCGGCCGAGGTTCCCGGGTCGAGGTTTCCGGTCGGCTCATCGGCGATGAGGATCATCGGACGGTTCACGAAGGCCCGCGCAATGGCCACGCGCTGCTGCTCGCCGCCGGAGAGCTCATCGGGCCGGCGCAGCTCCTTGCCTTCGAGTCCGACGACCTCGAGCACCTCCGGCACCACCCGCCTGATGTGGCTCTTTGGCTTGCCGATCACCTCGAGGGCGAAGGCCACGTTCTCAGCGACGGTCTTGTTTGGAAGGAGACGGAAGTCCTGGAACACGGTGCCGATCTGCCGGCGCAGGCCGGGGATCTTCCAGTTGGAGAGCTTGCTCAGCTCTTTTCCCGCCACCCAAACCTGGCCGCTCGTCGGCCGCTCCTCACGCAGGACGAGCCGCAGGAAGGTGGACTTGCCAGAACCCGACGGCCCGACGAGGAAGATGAACTCCCCCTTTTCAATCTCCAATGAGACGGCGTCAAGTGCTGGCCGGGTCTGGCTGGCATAGATCTTGGACACGCGGTCGAAAAGGATCACGGAATCAGTCTAAGCGGAATCGGGCAGTGCCTACGCCGCCCCGCGCTGCATGCGCCAGCGAATGCCCGACTCGATGAAGGCATCGATCTCGCCATCGAGCACCCCGGAGGTGTTGCCCGTCTCGGTTTCAGTGCGGAGATCCTTGACCATCTGGTACGGATGCAGCACGTATGACCGCATTTGGTTGCCCCATGAGCCCGATGTGTCGGCCTTGAGCGCGTCGAGCGTGGCCCGTTCCTCCTGCCGGCGCCGCTCGAGCAACTTCGCTTGGAGCACGACCATGGCCGTGGCCCGATTCTGCAGCTGCGAGCGCTCGTTCTGGCAGGAGACCACGATTCCGGTCGGGAGGTGGGTGAGGCGGACAGCCGAGTCGGTCGTGTTGACGCCCTGGCCCCCCGGCCCGCTCGACCGGTAGACGTCCACCCGAAGGTCGTCGTCCGGGATGTCGACGCTCTCCGCCTGGGCGATGACCGGGATCACCTCGACCCCGGCGAAGGAGGTCTGCCGGCGACCTTGGTTGTCGAATGGCGAGATGCGAACGAGGCGGTGGGTGCCCTGCTCGACGGAGAGGGTCCCATAGGCGTACGGCGCCTTCACGGCGAAGGTCGCCGACTTGATCCCGGCCTCTTCTGCATAGGAGGTGTCGTAGACCTCGATCGGCCAGTGGTGGCGCTCGCAGTAGCGCGCGTACATGCGAAGGAGCATCTCGGCCCAGTCGGCCGCATCGACCCCGCCCGCCTCCGCACGGATCGTGATGAGCGCCTCACGCGCGTCGTACTCGCCGGCGAGGAGCGTGCGAACCTCCAGCTCGGCAATGGCCTTCTCGAGATTCTCGAGTTCCTTCACCGCCTCCTCAACCGCGGCGTCGTCGCCCTCGTCCTCGGCGAGTTCGAAGAGGATCGGCAGATCACCCAGCCGCCGGCTGAGCGCCTCGAACTTGCGGACCTCGCCCTGCACGAACGACAGCCGCGACGTGATCTGCTGGGCGCGCTCCTGATCGTTCCAGAGGTCGGGCACCGATGCCTGGCTCTCGAGATCCTCGATGGATTCACGCATCTTCGGCAGGTCAAGGACCGTCTCGATGCTCCCGAGAACTGTGGTCATGGCAGCGATGCGCTCTTGAACCTCGGTGGATGTCACGAGGCCCAAGGGTACGTGGCCCCCTCACGGCGCAGATCGGTAGTCCAGCCGTGCCGACGATTCAATCCGAACCCGCTCGGAGCGCAGGGCGCCGAAGAAGGGGAGTTGCAGGGGTTGGCTCAACTGCACCCTCACCGTTACCCCGTCGGTCGCGATCCCCTCGACAGCCAGCCCGGAGGCGCCCCGGGCCAGGTTCACGTGGCGGCGCACGGCCGATGCCACCGCGGCGGGGCTCAGCCGGGTGCCGATCGACGCGCCATTCGCGTAGTAACTGTCGAGGTCGATCGACTGCGCGCCCGCGAGGGCCGCCGAATCGCCGATCGACATGAGTGCACGGCGCTGTAGGAAGGCCGCGGAAACATCGACGGCGACCGCCACGGCAAGCAGCCCGACGACGATCAGCCCGATGCCGAGGATGAGGACGCTCCCCCGCTCGTCTCTCAGCGAACGGCGCCGGGCGCAGATCACGACGCGACTCGGTAGGCATCGACGGGCACCTCGTGCACCGCATGGATCGGCACCGAGAACGACCGGCCCCCTGCGAGGCTCGACGGGATCCATGGCAGGTCGACCGCCCAGTCGAGGTCGATGCTCACCACGCCCCCCGGCGCCAGGCAGTCCGCGCCGGCGCAGGAGACCCGCAGTGCCGAGGCTGGCAGCTCGAAACCCTGATCCGCGAAAGCCAGACTCGCCGCGACCTCGGCCCTTTGCCGGCCGTGCGGCACCGACTCGGCGGTCACGAACGCCCGCCCGGCCTCGCGGGCCGCCTGGGAGCTCGCGAACGCCGCGGCCTGGACGCGCATCGCCGACATGACGATGTAGGCGAGTGGAACGAGGACGAGCACCCCGATGACGAGGAACTCGGTGACCGCGCTGCCTCGATCGCTCGTCACGACCGCTCGTCGACGCAGCCCCGCACCGGCCTTCACTGCTGCTCGGCAAGCGCATGGCCGTCGACGTGCATGGCCGTCGGACCGAGCAGGCCGAGGAGCGGAAGCTGGGCATCGACACCGACGGCAATGACGAGAGCGCCGTCACGGACCTCCCGCCACACCGTGATGTCCTCGATGACGTCGCCGGCCACGTTGCCCGCCAGCAGGGCCCTCGTCCGTCGCTCGCCTGCCCCGAGGTCCGAGCCTGCCAGCGCCGCAGCGCGAGCACCCTCGGCGGCGGCCGCCGTGATCGTCGCTCGGACATGGAGTGCGAGCGCGATCTGGAGAACGGCCAGCGCGACGGTAATCAGGAGCGGTGCGACGAGCGCGAATTCGACGGTGGCGTTGCCGCGCTCCGCCGCAAGCCGCCTCACGGGCGGCGAGCGGTCGGCGCGGGAGCGGGCGATCACGGGGCCGAGACCGAGGAGATCGCGCGGTTGAGGACCGAGGTGAGCTGGTCGTCGGCGATGAGCCAAATCGCCGTGACGAGGCCTGCGGTCATCACCGACACAAGAACCCATCCCGGGACGTCGCCACGATCATCACCGAGGGCCGCGGCCTTGGACAGGATTCGCACGTACGCACGGTTGGCGACGGAAGTGATGCTGGTCGAGATTGCGGTGTTGAACATGGCTACTCCTTCGTGGTGGGTGTTGCATGGTTTGGTGTGGGTGTTGCGTGGTGCGGGCCTTGCCTGTGTGACTGCTATCGGACGATGAGTTGAAGGCTTTGGAAACCCGGGAACAGGGCGATGAGGACGACGGTCGGCAGGATGAGGAAGACGACCGGGATGAGCATCGCGACGTCCTTGCGGCCGGCGGCCTCCATGAGCGATCGGCGGCCGGCGGCCCGGGCATCGGCCGCCTGCGCCCGAAGCACCTCGGCCATCGGCGTGCCTCGCTCGATCGCCATGATGAGCCCGTCGACGAAGCGCTCGACCGCAGGACTCGCAGTGCGCTCGGCGATCCCGCGCAGCGCCTCGTCGAGCGGCGCGCCCGCGCGGAGTTCGCCCATCGCGACCGCGAACTCCGACGACAGATCCCCCGCCACCGTGCGTGTCACCCGTTCGATCGCGGCGACCGGTGACTCGCCCGCTGCAACCGCGAAGGCGAGCAGCTCGGCGACGACAGGCAATTGCTCGCCCATTCGGACCTGGCGGGCCTTCACCTGGCGAGCTAGGTGCCGATCAGCCATCAGGAGCGCGGCGCCCGCTCCGAACAGCGGCAGCACCAAGATCGCGATGGCAGCACCGCCCCTGGCGATGGCAAGGACGCCGAGCAGCCCACCGCCCACGAGCCCGACGACACCGGCCAGGACCTGCTCCACCCGAAATCCGTCTAGGTCGTCACCTCGGCCCGCGCGCCGAAGCCGCGCCCGGATCGAGGCATCCCACGATCCCGAGCGGCTCGGGCGGGCCAAGGCGATCAGGGTCGCCAGTGACGACGCTGCGGGCCGCTGGCTCCTGGCGATCGCAGGCGACATTGGGACGTAGGGCGCGATCCTGCTCATGAGGCTCGGCCTGCTTGTCGCCCCCCAGCGGGCAATCGCAAGGAGCGCCCCACAGGCAAAGACGAGGCCGAGCAGCGCGCCACTCGCCTGGGGGGTCATGACGCGACCAGGCGGGGCTCGGTGGGAAGGCGTCCGATGAGGAGCATGACTCGGTACGCGGTGAACGACATGCCTGCGGCAACGAGCAGCACGAGGGCGCCGGTCAGGGATGCATAGGCCTTCGCCGCCTCCGGCCGCGAGCACAGGAGCGCGAGGGTGATCCATGGTGCGGCAACTGCGAGCTTCGCCGCGCTCACCGTCCAGCTCTGCCGCGATTCGATCTCCCCCCGAGTTCTGGCATCCTCGCGAAGCAGGGCGCTGAGGGTGCGCAGTACCGTGCCCAGATCGGTGCCGCCCACCTCGCGGGCGATGCGAAGCGAGGCCGTGACGCGATCGGCAACCGGATCGCTCAGCGACTCCTGCAGAACGTCAAGAGACGCGAGGAATGAGCCCGTCGCCCGGTACTCGCGCTCGAACAGGCGAAACGACGGTCGCAGTGGTTCCGGACCCCTGTGACCGAGCTGGCCAACCGCCTCGGGAAGCGACATTCCCGCGCGGACCGCCGAGACGAGTGCATCGACGGCATCCGGCCAGGCTGACCGCAGGGCCTTCTGTCGGGCGACGGCACGACGCCGCAGCAGCACGATCGGAAGATAGGCCGCCACACCGCCAGCGATGACCGCTGCCATGGGGACGGCAGTCACGAGAAGTGCAGCAACGGCGACGAACAGCGCTCCCGCGGCACATGCGCCGAGGAGGCTCGGGACCGTGGCGCGGGGAATGCCGGATTGGTCGATGAGCTGCCTCAGCCGGCCATTCGGGCCCGCCGAAGGGGCACCACCCGGGGATGCGCCCGACCGGCTTCGATCGGTGAGCGCGAACAGGACGAGCATTCCACCGAGCCCGGCGATGAGGCCGAGGACCGCCCCCATCAGGCGGCCCTCCCGCTCCGCGCCGGTGACCGCTCGTCGAATCGGAGCAGGTCGGCGAGATCGAAGCCGGCCCGCTCGAAGCGCTCCGCGTGCGGGGGGAATCCACCGGCCCGTTCCAGGCCGGCGCCGCGGTCGGTGAAGATATCGGACATCTCGACCACCCCCGACTCGACCCGGCCTGGCAGTGCTGAGATCTCGCGAATCCGCCGCCCGCCATCGTGACCGGTTGCCGTATGCACGACGAGGTCAACGCACCCAGCGACGGTCGGTACGACAAAATCGCCCGGGATGTTCTGCCCGGCAAGCAATGGCAGGGTGCAGAGCTTCGTGACCGCCTCGCGCGCGCTGTTCGCGTGCAGGGTCGCCATCGCCGGCATCCCGCTGTTCATCGCAACAAGGAGGTCAAGTGCCTCCGACTGCCGCACTTCGCCGACGATGAGCCTCGTGGGTCGCATCCGCAGCGCCTCGCGCACCAGCCGCCGCAGCGGGATCTCACCGGTGCCCTCGAGGCTCGCATCGCGGGTCTGCATAGCTACCCAATCAGGGTG
>JBMOKH010000346.1:0-2293 GCA_049315365.1 Candidatus Nanopelagicales bacterium | reverse complement strand
CACGAGGCAAGTAAGCATCCCTCGGCGGGTGAGGACGCCAACGCCCGATTGGCCACCGCGGCCGAGCGAACGCAGAGACCTCACCCGGCGAAGATAGCGCCGGGTTTTCGCCCGGATCGCAAAATGTTCCTGAAATGGAACATCTGACGGGGACCGGGAAGTGTAAGTGATGTTTTAGTGCGATTCGCGGCTCACGGCTGAGCCGCTGCCTCCGACCAGGAAGTCGAGGTCGGCGCCGGTGTCGGCCTGCTGCACGTGGTCGACGTATAGCCGCTCCCATCCGCGGGCCGGATTCGCGAAGCCGTCGATGGTCGCCTTCGCGGGGGAGCGCTGCAGGAGGACGTCGTCGGGGACGTCGAGGTCGAGCCGTCTTGCTGCGACATCCAGGACGATGATGTCGCCGGTCTGGACGAGGCCGAGCGGCCCGCCGACGGCCGCCTCGGGAGTCACGTGTAGTACGACCGTGCCGTAGGCGGTGCCGCTCATGCGCCCGTCGCAGACTCGCACCATGTCGCGCACACCCTGCTCGAGCAGCTTGCGGGGCAGGGGCAAGTTCGCAACCTCGGGCATGCCCGGGTAGCCCTTCGGCCCGCACCCGCGAAGCACGAGCACCGAGTCGGCGTCGACGTCCAGCTCGGGATCGTCGATCCGGGCCCGCATGTCCTCGATCGTGTCAAACACGACGGCGCGCCCCCGATGCTGCAGCAGATGGGGCGATGCAGCGGCCGGCTTGATGATCGCGCCGCCTGGGGCGAGGTTGCCCCGCAGAACCGCGATCCCGGCGTCGGCGATGAGCGGCTCGCTGCGCAGGCGGATGACATCGGCGTCCCAGATCCGGGCTTCGTCGAGGTAGTCGACGAGGGGCCTGCCGGTGACGGTGAGTGCCGTCGGGTCGAGCAGGTCGCGAACCTGATTGAGCACGGCGAGCAGCCCGCCGGCGCGATAGAGGTCGTCCATCAGGTAGGTGCCAGCTGGCTGGAGGTTGACGAGCAGCGGCACGCCGGCTCCGCTCGCATCGAAGTCGTCGAGGGTCAGGTCAATGCCGAGCCGGCCGGCGATTGCGAGGAGGTGGACGACGGCGTTCGTTGAGCCGCCGATTGCTGCGAGGGTCACGATCGCGTTGTGAAATGACGCCTTCGTCATGAAGGTGCTCGGTCGGCGGTCGGCTGCGATGAGTTCGACGGCGAGCTTGCCGGTCGCGTGGGCGCCCTCGAGCAGCCGGCTATCGGGGGCGGGGGTGCCGGCGAGGCCGGGCAGCACCGTGCCGAGCGCCTCTGCGAGCAGGCCCATCGTCGACGCAGTGCCCATCGTGTTGCAGTGGCCGCGACTGCGGATCATCGATGACTCGGAGCGGTCGAAGTCCTCCTGCGAGAGGCTGCCGCCGCGGACTTCCTCGCTCAGCCGCCACACGTCGGTGCCGCAGCCGAGCGGCGCGCCTCGAAAGGTGCCGGTGAGCATCGGCCCGCCCGGCACAACCACTGCTGGCAGGTCGACCGAGGCCGCCGCCATGAGCAGTGATGGGATTGTCTTGTCGCACCCGCCGAGCAGCACGACAGCATCGATTGGATTGGCGCGCAGCATCTCCTCGGTCGCCATGGCGGCCATGTTCCGCCAGAGCATGGCGGTCGGCCGGACCTGCGTCTCGCCGAGTGACACCACGGGCAGATTGAGCGGAATGCCGCCCGACTCGAAGATACCGTCGCGTACGGCTGACGCCACCTCGTTGAGATGCGAGTTGCACGGGGTGAGGTCGGAGGCCGTGTTGGCGATCGCGATATGGGGCCTCCCGGAGAAGGCATCGGCGGGCAGGCCTCTCCGCATCCAGGCGCGGTGGATGTAAGCATTGCGGTCGGCGCCGCCGTACCACTCGGCACTTCGAAGATCCTGAGCCATCGCATCCCCTTGCCCGAGTGGTCATCTCGCATTCGGATCGCTACGGACGATACGCCACCGACCAATCCCAGCCTCCCGTGAACAGCTTCGAGGCGATGCCCGCCAGCGCCGAGCGGTTCCTCCTCGGCGAGGGCCCGGTTTGGGACGCCGCACGCGGGCGACTCCTCTGGATCGATAGAGACGACGGTGCGGTGCTCATCGGGCGCCTCGACGGGGACTGCATTCCCCCGGGGAGAAACCTGATGGGTACGGCTTGAGTTCGACGCATGGGGGTCGGTGGACCGTCCCACCGATACGCAGGTTCCATGCTAGATTTAGCGATTGCTAAACATTAGCCGGGGGGTGCCGGGCGGCTTGGGATGTTTCTTTGGAAGTTTCTTGGGATGTTTCTTGGGATGTT
>JBMOKH010000345.1:0-2295 GCA_049315365.1 Candidatus Nanopelagicales bacterium | reverse complement strand
CCCAGTCGCTCACCTGCTCGAGGGTCATCTGCTCCTTGAAGCCGACGCCGACCTCGGCGCCCTCGGGCGCATCGAGGACGTACCAAGCCTCGGTCTTGCCGTGCGAGAGCCCGAGGTGAGCCCGAGAGAACTCGCGGTTCGGGTGCAGGTGGACCGGGAGCCGCTGGTCGAGGTCGAGGAGCTTGATCAGTACCTCGGTGCTCGTCCCGAATCGGGCGACGTGCTCGGGGCCGAGCCATGCGGCGGGATCCTCGTCGATCGCTTCGATGAGGAGTCGTCCGTCCGGAAGCCGGCTGAAACCCTGAGGTGCCTGACCGAAGCGCGCAGTCGTCGACCCAATCCACTCCTCGGGTCGCTGCGGGCCGCCCGGTCCTCGACGCAGCGCGCCGATGCGGTCACCCCCGCGGTAAAAGTGGTCGAACTGGTTCACCGGCAGCAGGACCGGAGCGGCGGAGCTGACCATCAAGAGCACCCACATTTCGCTAGTCGGGAGGCAAACTGATCGAGAGCGTCGCGGGCGGCGTCAAGCGAGGGCACGTCGTTCGCGAGCACTGCGAAAACCAAGACACGTCCGCCCACGTCTTTGACGGTACCCGCTAGGCCCACGACACCGCTAAGCGTGCCGGTCTTCGCCCGGACATATCCGGCGGCGTCTGCTGTCAGGCCGCGCGTGAACCGGTCATCGAGCGTGCCCGTGAAGCCGGCGACGGGTAGCCCTGAGCCGATGGGCCACAGTGCCGGATCGGTCTGCCTCGCCACGCTCACGAGGAGCCCGGCGAGCGTGATCGGCGGCACCTTGTCTCGGCCCGACAGCCCGCTGCCATCGACGACGGACAGCCCGTCGACCGCCAATCCAAGCTTGGCCGCAGTTTCCTCGACCGCCTTCGCCCCGGATGCGAAGGTGAACTTGCCGTTGACCCGGCCGCCGACCAGATGACCGAGAGCCTCGGCAAGGTCGTTCTCCGAGTCGGTGAGCATCCGCTCGACGAGATCACGGATCGTCGGCGACTCGACCCTGCCGACCTCGGTAGCCCCCTCCGGCGCCTTCCCCGCGCCGATCATCCTGACGGTGAGGCCGCGCTTCTTCAGCAGCCCGGCGAGGACCTGGGCCGCCGCGCGCGCGGGATCGTCGACCCTCGATGCCGCTCCCGGCCGGACCCGGCCCTGATCGACCATGAGCGCGGTCACCGGTGCTACGACTCCGTCGATGGGGAAGGACGAGGGCCACCCGGGAGCGAGTTTCGGGCCGGTGAAGAGCGAGTCGTCGTACTGCAATTCGACGGCGTTCGCGGCGACGTTCTGCTCGACCTGATCGGCCAGGGCGGAGAGGTTCGCCGCCTCGACTCCCGGTTGCTCCTTGCGGGCGAGGGTTGCGTCGCCACCGCCCACGAGGGTGAGTGTCGTGTCCTTGAGCAGGACGGTGGTCGCCAGCCTCTCGCCGGGATCAAGGACGGACAGGGCCGCGCTCGCGGTGAGCAGCTTGATCGTCGAGGCGGGGGTGCGCTGCCGGCCAGCGCGGACGTCGAGCAGGACCGTCTCGGTCGCGGGATCGACGACGACCGCACTGAACTGGCCCAGGGTGCTCGCCTTCAGCAGTGGGGTGACAGCCTTCTGGATACCCGTCGGGGTCGGTGCGGGGGCTGTCGAGTTGGCGATGGCCGTGGGCGCGAGCACTGCAACGGCCGGGGAGGTAGGCGGCGTGGAGCCTGGCGCAACGACGTTGTCGACGGACGCGGCCGGTCCGATGGACGAGATGAGCATGGCGAATACCACGATCGAGCCCATGGTCCCCGCGCGCCGGGCATCGGCCAGCCCATGACCAGGAGTTCGCCGTCCATGATCCCGCACGTGGTGTCCCTTCTCGCTGCAAAGCCCCATGGTGAAGACTAGCCAGCATGACCCCCTTGGACTTTGACGTCACCATCGAGATTCCCGCGGGGAGCCGCAACAAATACGAGATGGACCACGTGACCGGCCGGATTCGCCTGGACCGCATGCTCTTCACCTCGACGAGGTACCCGCACGACTACGGATTCATCGAAAACTCGCTTGGCCTCGATGGCGATCCCCTCGACGCACTCGTCCTCACCCAGGAGCCGACCTTTCCCGGAGTCCTCATCCGCTGCCGCACGGTCGGCATGTTCCGCATGACCGATGAGGCCGGCGGCGACGACAAGGTCCTCTGCGTCCCTGCCGGCGATCCCCGCATGGAGCATCTGCGCGACATCCATCACGTGCCGGAATTCGATCGCATGGAGATCCAACACTTCTTCGAGGTCTATAAGGAACTCGAGC
>JBMOKH010000344.1:0-2299 GCA_049315365.1 Candidatus Nanopelagicales bacterium | reverse complement strand
GTCGACGGCGAGCGTCGGCAAGTTGCTCCTGCTTGCGGAGGTCGCCCGCCGGATCGATGAGGGCAGCCTCCTGCAGGATGAACGGCTGACCCGCACGCCGGCCGATGGAGTCGCCGACTCGGGCCTTTGGCAGCATCTTGCGACGGACACGTTGACGGTGGGCGACGCCGCCGTCCTCGTTGCCGCCGTGAGCGACAATCTCGCGACGAATGTGCTCCTGCGGCGTGTCGGGGTGGATGCGATGGATCAGGTCGCGCAGGCGCTGGGTTTCGAGGGCGTTCGGCTGCACGACTTCGTTCGCGACGTCCGGCGGGAAACCGATCCGCCGAGGCTCTCCTCCGGGTCGGCGCAGGAACTCGCCCGCTATTTTGCGATGGTTGCCAGTGGAGAGATCATCTCGCCGGCCGTGTCAGGGATCCTCGCGGGCTGGCTCGGGCTGAGCACCGACCTGTCGATGGTGGCATCGAGCCTTGGCCTTGACCCCCTCGCCCATGCTGCGGGTGGGGATGCGCTCTGGCTGATGAACAAGACGGGGACGGACGTGGGCGTGCGCGCCGACTGCGGTCTCGTCTCGTACAACGGGCTGCAGGTGGCCTACGCGGCGATCGCGAACTGGGATGAGGCATCAGTGCCGGCGCTCGATCTCGTCATGGCCGACATGCGCACGATCGGCGGATTCGTCCGCAGCCTCGTCGAAATCGAAGTCCAGTCAGGGGCATGACTCGTCGAGCTTGACGGTGCTGAGCGTCACGACGTCGGCGGAGGACAGGCGCGCGCCTGCGGCTGGCTCCTGAGTGCAGACCTTCCAGTTCGAGTCGAAGATCTGGAGACGGCCATCGCCGGTCGCATCGACCTGATCCATGAGGTAGCTGCCCTGCGCCTGCAGGAGGTCCTGGGCATCCTGCAGGATCATCCCGACGACAGAAGGCATGGCGTCCGCACCGGCGTCGCTGCCACCGGGTGCGCTGCTGGGGGCGGCGCCATCGGCTGACGGCTCCGCGGCCTGCGGGTCGCTGCTGCCCACTGCGGGCGCGTCGGCGGAGCCTGGCTCGCCAGACCCCTGCTCCGAGGTGGGGTTGTCCCCCGTGGCCGAAGGGCTTTCATTGGAGCGGGAGCCGAGCATGAAGGCGGCGACGAGGCCCGCGGCGACCAGCAGGGAGAGCAGGACCAGTCGACCGCGCCGACGCGGAGCCGGCTGGCGGGATTCGGGGATCGGACCCGCAGGCGGTACTCGCGGCTGGAGGCTCGGGCTGACCGGTGAGATGCCGGGCGGCTGGGCGGGGGGCGCGGTGGGAGTCGGTGGCGCGGCCTGCGTGGCCGGGCCCGTGATCGGGGCCGAAGCCACCGCGGTCCCGCATGATGAGCAGAACTTCGCGGTGGGGACGGCGAGTGGCTGGCCGCACTCGAAGCAGTAGGTCACGGTCGCCTCCAATTCGAATTGCCGGGAAATCTGACGGCGTGCGGCGTCGATGCGCGCATCATCGCTTCGGAAGCCCGCGATAGAGGACGTATCCGCCGCCGATCGCCACGGCGACTCCCATGCCTGCCCAGATCACCTGTCCGGACATCACGCTGCCCTCGATGAATCCTGCGCCGAGGGCGAACCAGGTCACGCCGACCATGACGAGGACTATGCCGATGGCCCTGCGTAGCGGGCTCAGATGCTTCATGATCCGACCCTGCCACATCTGGATGCGGCCTGCACTCAACACCATCGAGATGCATTTCCCGCCGGGGGAGTCACTGCACCATTCCAGGTGAGATGATGCCGCCATGCCAGCTCATCACGGGCCCAGCGTCCTTGTCACGGGGATCCATTCGCAGATCGGCGAGTACATCGGGTCCGCGTTCATGGGCCACGGCTGGTTCGTCATCGGCGCCGACGGATCCCGCCGAACATCGCATTTCGCCCGAGCGCACGTGCAGGCAGACCTTGCCGATGTTGACTCCTATGCGCGCGCGGTTCATCGCGCGGCACGACTCGGCAACGGCCTCGATGCCGTCGTGAACGTGGATGCGGTGCCGATCTTCGACGACGAGGGCGCAGCATTCATCCGAGCGGCCTTCGATCAGGGACTCACCGAGATGAGCGGGTCGATCGTGAACGTGCTCGCGGAGGCGCGGAGCGAGGGCCTTGTGCGCGAATTCGTCCAGCGTCGAACCGCAGAGCTTGCCGAGCTCACCCCGGGCGGGCGGGTGAACACCGTCGCGCCGAACCTCGTGGAAGCGGCCTTCACCTACCGAGGGAGTGATGCCGACGAGTTCCTCGCGACCCTTGACGCCGACGAGTTCTCGATCC
>JBMOKH010000343.1:0-2304 GCA_049315365.1 Candidatus Nanopelagicales bacterium | reverse complement strand
GGTCGACCTTCGCCGCCATGTCGGCGTCAAGCCCGAGGTCGGCTGCGTCGGCGAGCCGCAGTGTCTGGCAGATCCGGCAGTCATGCTGCCGGGCGCAGCGCAGCCGGATGAGTTCGGTGGTGACGGGGTCCAGGATCGTCGACCGAACCACGGCATCCTGGTAGGCGGCCATGAGCGTGGCCAATAGCCCATCGCGGCCGAGTGGGCGGCCGTCCGGCCCGCACTCGACCCGGATCGAGCGCTCGGTCATCGAGGCCCGCCTAGGAGTCGCGACGAGGCGATCTCGAGCCGGACACTCGCCTCCGTCAGGTAGGCGGCCGTGACGAAATCGGACAATCCGCCCGGGGCGAAGTGGCGGCCTGCTGCCGCGACCTGCTCGTCGGTCGTCGACGAGACGTCGATGAGCATCTGGTCGACGAGCGCGAGGCAGTCGACATCCATCGCGGACAGGGGGCCACGATCACCGCTGGACGGTGCGCCGGCGAGAGTGGCGCTGATTCGATCGCGAACCATCGACATCAGTTCAGGGCCGACGAGGTCGGCAGCCCGTGCGCGCGCGCCCTCGAAGGCTGCAGCCGCATCGGGCTGCAGCGCATCGAGGGTCACGCGAACAGGGTAGCGGTGGGTTGTCCGTCAGGACTTGAGCTTCCACTGCTGCACGGTCGAGGATGACGCGGCGCAGGTCTCCCACGACAGTGAGCGCTTGAGGTGGACGGGGCTGCCGCCGCCGCCCTCGGCCGTGCTCGTTCCTGCGGTCAGGCAGAGCGTTGCGGAGCCCACCGGCTTGATGAGGCCTGTCTTGCTCATCTTCACTGCCTTGAGGCCCGAGGCCCCGCAGGGAGTGAGGGTGACGGGGCTGCCGGCTCGCACGCTGGCTCCTACCACGCAGACGCTGAATGCCGGGAATCGAAGGGAGCCCTTGGCGACCATGGCGGTCGTGACGCCCTGATCGACGGCGATGCCGCCCTGGTAGTCGTAGCAGGTGTGGGTCTGCAGCGGGCTCGAGGTCTGCGCGCTCTCCTTCGATCCGGTCATGTCAACGCAGTAGCCGCGGGGCTCGTCGAGGATGGCGACGAGCGCGATCTCGGATGTGCCCGCCGCGGATGCGGCAGGTGCCATTCCGATCGCCATGGCGATGGCGGCCGGAACGGCTGCTGCGCAGAGGATTCGAGTGCGTCGGGATGTCTTTGTTGGCGCGGACATTGTGGCTCCTTTGTCTTGATTGATGACGTCTGGGCTTAATTGCTGGGCGCGGCCACGTGCCGCCTGAGTATTCAATCGGCTTGCGTCAGGCCCCGCTACCGTGAAAACACGGTAATTGCGCGGGATGCCGGGCAGAATGGGAAGCATCACTGTTGGCCTCGAAGGAGGTGCCGTGAGCAGGTCAGCCGTTCATCGGTCAGTCAGCACTCGGGCAATTGGATTGGTGACGGCCTTGTTCGTCGCCCTCCTCGTTGCCCAGTCGCCCGCGAGCGCCGAGAACGACCCTTACGGCGTCTTCGTCAACGACCAGACGGGCCAGCGTTGGGTGACGATGTCGCCCTCGGAGTACCTCGCCAGCCCGATCACGCTCGACATGCAGGCCCGGATGGAGGCCCTCTCGGCCGGTGACTTCAAGGCGGGCGCCGCCTGGGCGTTCGATGACACCCCTGACCCCAAGTGGGACGTCTTCCAGATCGGTGACGTCACGCGATTGCGGAGCGTCGCTTCAAGGCGGACGACCATCTCGTACCTGAACGGTGACAGGGTCTGCACCCGAAGGGTGTCCAAGGCGTCGAACGACTCCCTGAAGGCCGATCGAACGGCCCGCTGGACCTGCAAGCCGGCGAGCGGCAGCACCACTGACGGCAGGGAGTTCGTCGGGCCCTTTCTGCCCCTGTCAGTGGTCTCACCGGCCAAGGACGGCGAGCTGCGGGTGCTCATGAAGGAGAGCACGAGCGTGCCGGCGCCCGGGGCTGCAAATGCCACCCTGTCGATCATCGTCAGGGAGATCGGCCTGCTCAGGAGCTACGGCCTGTTCGCCGGCCCGAGCGAGTACTACGAGTTCACGGCGACCGCGACGAACATGGAGACCGTCGAGGAAGCCTTCAATGGCTACTCGTGGCTCATGGGCGACTTCGTGCTCTCGACCACGCTCCTGCCCCGACTGCCCAGAATTCCCTAGAGCCCCTTGGGTCGAAGGGCCTTCAGCGTCCAGCGGGTGCGCAGGCGTCCGGTGACCGTGCCCTCCGCGTCAGTGATGTCAGCAACGACCTCGAACTCGGGCCGGCCCCCTGCATCGAACATCGCGCGGGCGGCAGCGGC
>JBMOKH010000070.1:0-10299 GCA_049315365.1 Candidatus Nanopelagicales bacterium | reverse complement strand
GGTTGGGAACGAGGTCGGCGCGCTTGGTGAGCAGGGTGTCGATGTCGGCGAAGGACCCAGTGCAGAGCAGGTTGAGCCGACGCAGCTTGTTGAACTGCGTCACGCTGAAGATGAGGAAAATGAGGACTATGGCGAGGATTACGAGGGCGATCACGGTAATCATTGGGCTTCCTAAGTGTGAGGGATACTGGAAAACTAGCACACGCTAGGCCGCTACTACACGGTTGCTTGCCTACGTCACGGCCGGTGGCGGCGGGCTCATGCCCAAAGGTGTCTGCACGCCGCGCCAGTACAAGCCCTTGCGGACGCGCATGTGCTCACTGCGCACCGCCAGATCCGTGAGCAGATGCTGCGCCGCCGACGCAGATGAGCCCGGAAAGTCGGTGAAGCACCAGAATCAATTCGAGCTTCGTAGAACACGCACAGTCGACCGCCACTGCTGCGTGTGCTCGTGCTTGACAGTTCGACGTCTGAGTTTGGCCGTGCTCGTCGTCATGGCATCCCCACATTCAGGCACGAATTGCTGCAGCAATTCCTTACAAGCTACTGCACTCTCGCTGCTCAGCCCTCCAGCAGCCGGGCGTCCCGGCTTCGCGTGGCAGGACGTCGTCCTGATCAGGGCTTTGGGGTGCGTCAACGGTAGATGTCGTCAATGAGGTCAGCGTTCACGATGACGAACTTCCGACCAGCCCGGAGGCGGGTGAGGGTCCGCCTACTCGTAGTGATAGAGGCAAGCGGCTATGCGGATCTCGTCACCGGTTACCTTGTAGATCAGTCGGTGCTCGTCAGTGATGCGTCGAGACCAGTAGCCGTGGAATCCGTGCTTGAGGGCCTCGGGCTTGCCGATGCCGACGTTCCGCTCACCAACGGACCCGGCGCGTGCGATGTCGTTCAGCAGCGCATTCACGCGATTGAGCAGTAGCCGGTCCTGTTCCTGCCAGTAGATGTAGTCGGACCAGGCGTGTTCATCCCATAGGAATCTCACTCAGCGAGGGCGTGCTGGCTACCACCGCCGGATTCCATTCGCTCGATAGAGCCGAGCAGGCGACGTGCGTTCGCTGGGCTGCGCAGCAGGTAGGCGGTCTCCTTGAGTGACTCGTAGTCCTGAAGCGACACGATGACGACCGGTTCGTGGCCAGCGCGAGTGACCACAACCTCCTCCCGATCCGCGATTACCGCATCGAGGGTGGAGGCGAAGTTCTCGCGAGTTTGGGTATAAGACAATGTTTTCACGTCACTCCTTCTGCACAGAAAACTGCACAGTGCTCGTTGGCCTCAGGGCAATGCTGGGTGATGACCGGACTGGGCTGATGGCGGTTGAGTTGGAATCGGCCAGAAGTGGGGGATGGTGTCAATGCCGTGCATCACCAGAAAATGGGCGTCGAGTTCAGTTCGGCCTCGGTGAGTGGGTGGTCGAGCCATCCGAGTTCGACCGGCACGTTGTAGAGGCGTCCTGGGGCGAATCTCGGCCAGAAGTGCCGCATGCCTGGGACGAGCACCTTGACGACCGAAAGGCCGATGTCCGGGCGGGTCTGGTCCAGGACGATGAAATCCATCCCACGTTCGGCGACCAGCGCGACGGCGCGGTCGACGTTGGCCTTGCCCGACCGGTCCCAGTCATGGGCGTGGGTGTCGGGGGTGGTGTCGGGCCCGGTGGGCAGCAGGTGCGATTGCCCGGCCATCGAATCCATCGCCCACCACACGGCCTCGGGCTCATTCGGGCCGGGTGGCTCGGCTCCCTGCGCGAGCCGCTGGTCGAGTCCGTCGGCCATCTGCAGCATTTGGTTCATTTCGGTGAGGGCACGCAGCAGGGCGCCTCGTGCATCGCGATGGGCGCCGAACCCGGTGAGCACGCGTGGGCGTCCGTGCCGCGCTTGGGAGACCGCGACGAAAGCTGGGATCCCGAAGTCGCTGGTGAGGTCCAGTGCCCATAGGTCCCGGTCGAGTTCGCGGGAGTAGTGGGCGCGGATGCGGTCGAAGTAGGGCTCGTCGAAGTCGCGACGGTAGGCGGAAAAGTCGACGCCGGGTCGCCCGATTCGGTTGTACCACCACACGGCAACGGCATCGCGCTCGACGAGTTCAAAGAAGCCCTGGAGGATCGCGTCTTCGAGGCAGGTGCCGGCAGCATTCCCGTTCGAGTCGGCCATGCTGCCATTGATGGCCCCGCCGAAGTAGCCGTAGTAGCTCAAGGGCGTTGGCAGCCATCGGGGCTGGTTGTCGCGCAGCGACCAAGCGGGCGACCATTCGATCTCCAGCCCTGAGTCGAACCGCCTGGCCACGCGATGCATGGCCTTGTGGGTCTCGTTCCAGCGTTCGCGGTCGGCGAACTGCGCCTCGCTGAACAGCTGCACCGAGTTCGGGGCGATGGCGTCGGGGCCGAGGTCGGACATGAGGGCACTTCGGCGAGGTTCCTCGCCGGTGAAGGTTCCCGAGTAACGTTCGATGGCCTCGGCGAGCGCCCCCGCGCGTGCCTGCAGTGCCGTGGTTCCCTTGCCACCTGCGCCCTGGCGAAATCCGGAGGCGGAGCCGCCCTTGCGTACCTGCGCGAGGTTGACGCCGGACCCGACCACCTGCACGACGTGGTCCTCGGGCTGAGCTGCGGTGAGGTACTCCACGACGCCGGTTACCTTGCTGACGTGGTGTCCGTAGCGTTCTAGCGTCTGCGCAGGTGAGTGCATGCGGTACGACCCGTCGTCGGGTGAAGCGAGGTCAACGTCCGACAGGACAACGGGCCGTGGCGTCGGTTGAGCGGGAGTGCCACATTCGGGGCACTGGGGCCGACGGACCACCGTATGGAGGTGTCGTTCCCCGGTCAGGTGATCGATCACGAGCATGGCGGAGGAGTCTGGGCCTGCAGGTGACATGCGACGACCAGACCTGAACCGGGCAATCTCAAGGGCGATCTCCGCGGCGGCATGCGCTGCGGTGGATGCCGTCCACCCCAGAGACGTCGGCCCCATCCGATCGTCGTCGCCGAGGAGTCGTGCCTCAACTTGGCGGTTGAATCGCAGTCGGCTCGCCAGGCAGGAGTGGCAGGGACCGGGCGCTCCGAGCCACGGACCGACAACAGGACGCGGACCGGCGATTCGTGCCATAAGCACGGGCACTGAAACGCCCGCGGCAACAGGACCTGCTTCTGGGTGCAAGTGGTCGTCAACGAGCATGACGATGACATCGGGTGAATCGTCGGTGACGACATGGCCATGCGCGCGCAGGCCCCCGCCGACCGCGTCGATCGGCACAGCACCGAGCCCGACGAGCCCGACACGCGCCAACGGCGCATCAACGGTGCCCTCGCGCCACCACAGCGCATACAGCGACGCATCATCGGCATGAGCCCGGGCATCGACGACGAAGCCATGATCACGAAGAATCTCGACGGCGGCAGGGACCTCCTCGCGCGTGGCTGTGCCGGCGGCAACCATTCGCTCCGTGATCTCTGCAAGGGTGAGGCTTCCATCGAGAAACTCGGCGAGGTCATGGAACAGCACGCCTGTGAGCGTCAGCTCATCGACATCGGAGATGACATGGATCGTCTCTGGCGCAGTGCGAATGCATCGGCAGTGCGGGGCGAGGATCGGCAGCGAATCCGGCGTCAGGGACGCCGACTCCGGCTCGGAGCTGTTCACTGACCGCACGCGGGCTCCATGGGGATTGAGGAAGGTGCCTGGGATTCAATTGAGGTGCGCGCACGATTGCCCCGCCCGAGAAAACCGCGGAGCCGAAGTCAGGGTTTCATCGAGGCGCAAGACCCCCATCAACTGGCACCTGACCACCGAACAACGGTTGGACGATAAGCCAACATCCCAGCAGCAAAGTGGCTGAGCATGGGTGTGGCCGCTGACCGGCACCTGCGCACCCGTCAGCGGCCACCCGGCCGTGAAGACCTTTAGTCCTCGGTCGAGGCCGAGCAGGTGCAGGGGGCACCGTACATGGATGGGTGGGCAGCTTCGCGTGCGGTGGCGACGCCGAGGGTGAGGCGATCGACGGACGGGGTTGACACTGGCGTGCTGATTGCGGTGCTGGGCATGTCGGCTCCTTCAGGGGTTGGTGGATGCAGTTGCATCCGTGATCTCCATCGTCGTGCTTCGCTGATCGCACGAGTGCGGTGTGTCTGATCGACGATGGTGAGACGGTAAGCGAGCCGTGGAGGCAAGTCAAGGATCTACGTGTTCGACCTGCTGATCGAGTGCGTCGGTTGCGATCGCCTGGGTCAGGCGGCCCCGGTGGCCGAGCGCCGGCCAGGCGAGTAGCCCGGCGAGGGCTACGGCGACTGCGGCGATTCTCATGGCGTCGTTCACGCCGACGAGGTAGGCCTGGCCGGCGAGGGCGGCGACCTGCGCACCCTGGGAGGCGGCGAGCTCGGGGATCTCGCCGGAGACCACGAGCGATGTGAGGGACGCGGCATCGGCGATCGAGGATGACGTGGCCTCCCATGCCGACCGCACCTGGTGGGCGGATATCGCCCCGATGACGGAGATGCCGAGCACTGCGGACATGAGGCTGATGAGGCTGAGGAAGCCGGAGACGGCGCCCATGGCCTCCCGGGGGACGACGCCCATGGTGCCTGCCTGGGTGGCGGGCATCGCGATCCCTAGGCCCGCGCCGAGGAGGAGGAAGTCGCCGGCGATGGTCAGGGGCCCGGTCGAGACCTCGACAAGGGAAAGCAGAAACAGAGCGAGGGCGGCGCAGCCCAGGCCGAGCGCGCATGTGGGGCCCAGGCCGATGCGGGCCATGATCCGCGGGGACAGCGGGGAGAAGGCGATGAGCGTCGTGGAGGCCGCGAAGAGCACGAAGCCGGCGAGGAGGGGGGTGAAGCCGAGCACGTTCTGGATGAGCAGGGCCTGCTGGAGGAATGCGCCGGCGAGGACCATTCCCAGGATGACGAGGAGGGAGAGCGTGACCGGGATCGGGGAACGGCGCACGACGGCCCAGTCGGTGAGCGGAGTCGGCGTGCGGCGCTGTTGCAGGGCGAGGGCTGCGATGGCGGCGAGGCCGATCGCGGCCGGGGCCCACACGCGAGGGTCGGTGATGGGGTTGAACTCCAGCAGGCTGAGACCGCCGGCGATGAGCATCATGCCCATGACGAGGAGTCCGATGCCGAGGCCGTCGATGCCTTGGCGTTCGCCGGTTCGCTCGCTGCTCGCAGGGGCGTCGGCGGTGACCTTGGCGCGGACGACGGGGATGATCGCCGCGAGCAGGATCACGTTCATTGCGAACACTGATCGCCAGCCGAAGGCTGTCACCATCACGCCGCCGACGATGGGGCCTAGGGCGGAGGCTCCGGCGGTTACGGCGGCCCACATGCCGATGAGTCGCGCGCCTTGATCCCGGGGGACGCTGGACACGAGCATTGCCAGTGCCAAGGTGCCCATGGCGACGCTTCCGGCACCGGCGATCGCCCGGCCGGCGATGAGAAAGCCCATGCTGGGCGCGGTCGCGCACACAAGCGAGCCGACAGCGAACGTCGTGGTGCCGATGAGGTACAGGCGGCGGCGGCCGAGCCGGTCGCCGAGGGCGCCGAACGGGAGCGCAAGTGCAGCCCCCGCGATCATGTAGGCCATCACCGACCACTGCACGGCCATCATCCCGGCGTCGAACTCCTGCTGGATGGCCGGCAGCGCCACGTTCATGATGCTCATGTCGAGGCCGGCAAGGAACTGGGCCGCGGCGAAGACCACGATGACGGTCTGGGGCAGGCGCGGCGGCACATGGAAGGTGTTCACACGGGTATTGTGTCGGATCTTTGTCCATCAATGTCGAGGAAAGTCCTTGCCCTCAGGACGACCGGGACGTAAGTTTGACTCTTAAGGATTCGCGTCGTAAGGCAATCTTCGGATGGGGCTCAAATTTCGGATATCGCAGGGGGCGGGCGTGTCGTGGAGCCGCACCGCAACCTAGGCCTAGTCCCGGGCCTGCGGCAGTTGCGTGAGGATGCGGGCGGCGGGTCGCCCGAGGTCGTGGTTGCGGTTATCGATGGGCCCGTTGATATCAACCATCCGGTCTTCGCCGGAGCACGAGTCCGCGCGCTCGGCGCAGATCCCGGGGTGTTAGTGGCTGAAGATCAGTTGGCTCGCCATGGCACGCATGTCGCGTCGATCCTGTTCGGGCAGCCCGGGACGAGTGTCGAGGGCATCTGCCCGAACGTCACGGGGATCTTCATCACCGTCTACGACGAGCGAACCGGCCGCGCCCCGCAACTGGAGATTGCCCGGGCGATCGACCGGGCAATCGCCGAGGGCGCCCAGATCATCAACTTCTCGGGGGGTCAGTACTCCGACAGCGGCACCGCCGACCAGTGGCTGCAGCAGGCGGTCGCCCGCTGCGAGGAGGCCGGGGTGCTGCTCATCGCGGCGGCGGGCAACGACGGCTGCGACTGCCTGCACGTGCCGGCCGCATCGCCGTCGGTCCTCGCGGTGGGGGCATGCGACGACGACGGGGCTCCGCTGGACTTCAGCAACTACGGGCACCTGTACGCGACGACCGGGCTCGCCGCCCCCGGGCAGGATGTCCTCGGGGCCCTGCCCGGCGCGGGCACGACGCAGGAGAGCGGCACGTCCTTGGCCGCGCCCATCGTGACCGGCGTGGCTGCGCTCCTGCTGTCACGGGATCCGGGGCGCACGCCACTGCAGATAAGGGATATCCTCCTGCACGGAGCCAAGCAATGTGATACGAACCAACATGAGGATTGTCGGCGCCTGCTGGCAGGTCATCTCAGTATCGAGGGAGCACTCACACACATGAATGACATCGGTTCATCCACGGAGGTATTAGGCGCGGCTCCCTCGTGCGGTTGCGGCAGTTTGTTGCCGGTACCGCAGTCCAGTGGCGCTGGGGCGTCGCCGTCCATGGCGGACGCACCCGATGCCGGGGGTTTGGTGTATGCGCTCGGCACTATCTCCTACGATTTTGGCACTGAGGCGCGTCGCGACTCGTTCAAGCAGTTGATGCCCCCTGTCGAGGTGGACGGCATCGTCGTGCCGCCCAACCCCTACGACGCCCGGCAGATGGTTTCCTACCTTGCAGATCGGCCGTATGAGGCTCGGGCCCTCATCTGGACCCTGAATATCGAGCTCACGCCGGTCTATGCACTCGAGCCCGCGGGAGCGTTCGCCGCGATTCTGTACGAGAAGTTCGTCGAGATGCTCGCTGGCGAGGTCCTCGCCGAATCCGATGAGGATCACATCCAGCGGGTGAGCATCCCGGGCCGGCTCACCGACCGACATTCGCGGCTGTTCTCCGGTCAGGTCGTCCCCGTCCTACAGGGGGAGAACCTCCGCGGTGCCTACGGCTGGAAGACCAATGCCCTAGTTTCCCAGGCGGCAGCAGCCGTCGGCGGTCGCAAGGGGAGCAAGTCCGACGTCGCGTCCATCGCCGAGAACCTGCGCGGATTCCTTGACCGGGTCTACTACGATTTGCGCAACCTCGGGGTGCTCTCCAACGATCGGGCCCTGAACTTCGCGGCCACCAACGCATTCCAGGCCGCCACGGTGTTCTCCGAGGCGCTCGGGGCAGGCATGCAACTCGAGTCCGTCGAGACCGAGCGCTCACCGTTCGCCCGAGCAGATGCCGATGCCTGGGACGTGAAGCTGAAGTTCTTCGACCCGGAGAACACCCGCCGTGCCCGCCGCGTGTACCGGTTCACCGTCGACGTCAGTGACACCATGCCCGTCACCCTCGGCGATGTTCGAAGCTGGACGGCTGCCAACTAGTGCGCCCGCGGGCCTCGATGTTCCCCATCCTCTCCCGGCCGGTTCCTCGGCCTGACCTGTCGCGGCCGTGGACGACCGTGGACCTCGCCGGCGGCAGTGTCGAGTCGCTGCTGTCCACCTACATGCACCTCATTCATGGTGCCAACTACGACGACCCTGGCGCCTGGCAGTCCACCGGCTTCGCCGCTCGCAAGGGCAGTCGATGAGCGAGGAGGCAGTGAGCGCACCCGCGAGCCAAGATCCAAACGACGATCGGAAGGACGATGACGCGGGATTCGAGGTGCGCGACCACCGCGATCACCCCGGCCATCGGCGCCACCGACTCGGCCACCCGGTCGACGAGCAGGTGAAGGTCGTCGCGCACCGGTACCACCAGGCGATGATCCTGGGGGCCAACGGGTCGGGCCTCGTGGCCGTCGTGGCCTGGCGGCAGTACCTCGAGGGGCGCGCCGAGCAGGGTGCTGCGGCGACTTCACAGCGCCTGCGCGGCCTGATCCACCGCTGAATCGCATGCCTGACCTCGACGATCTACCCGGAATCAGCGAGCTGCGCCGCCGCACGAGCGGTGATCCCCGGGTCCTCGTCGCCGTGCTCGACGGCGTCGCGGATATCGGGCACGAAGCGTTCGTGGGCGCCGACGTCACTGTCGAGAGGATGCCCTGGACCGGCGAAAGCGACCCGCAGGAATGGTCCAGCGCCCACGCCACGCACATCGCGTCGGTCATCTTCAGCCCAGCCGCAGCCGGAGTCGACGGCCTGGCCCCAGCCTGCCGCGGCCTGCTCCTCGGGGCAGGCGTCGACGAGGACACGGTATTGGCTGAGCTGAACATCGCTCGCGGGATCGAGGTAGCGCTGGCCCGAGGGGCCCGGATCATCCACTGCGCCTTCTGCTCCCCGAGCCAGACCGCAGCGCCCGACGATCTCCTGGCCCGTGCTGTGCGCAAGGCCGAGTCGATGGGTGTCGTCATCGTCGCCCCCGCCGGAAACAACTACGGCGAGAACTGGTGCGTGCCGTCGGCCCTACCGACCGTGCTGGCCGTGGGAGCCCTTGCCGATGATGGCTCGACGATGCGGTTCACGAACTTCGGCTCGAAGTACGAGGGCCACTCGATCATGGGCCCGGGCCAGCGAGTCCATGGTGCCAAGCTTGGCGGCGGCACGAAGACCGAGGACGGCACCAGCGTGGCAGCCCCCGTCCTGACGGGGATCATCGCGGCACTGACCTCGGCAGTCCTGCAGTCTGGCCGGGCAATCAACCCTCAACTCGTTCGCACTGTTCTCCTCGACACCGCGCGGCCGTGCACGGGGCCGGGAGCCGATCGGTGCATTGGCGGCGTGGTCGCAGTCGACCGTGCCATCGGGGTGCTCCTGGACGGGATGACGGTCGACCAGGCCCGGGCCGCGTTCCCCGATGACCTTGGCACGCAGGCGCCCGAGTGGACCCCGGTCACGTTGCCGATCCCGCCGGGGGGAGAGGGGCTGCCACCGCACTCAGCAGCCCGTCATCGTCCCGGGGGCCCAATCACCCCGCGTACGGCCTATCGGATGCCGGAGGCCGAGCCCTCCGTGGTGAGCCCGTCCGGGGCCGAGCCTTCGCTGCGCTTCCCCGCGAGGGCCTTCGCCATCGGCGGGCTCGATGTTGACTACCCCGACGACACCGTGCGACGTTCCTTCATCGCCGGGATGGGTGGGCGGGAGATCGACACCGGGGAGGCCGAGGATGTCGAGCGGCTCATCGCCTACCTTGATGCCCACCCGGCGGAGGCACGTCGACTCGTGTGGCTGGTCGACATCAACGGTGAACGGCGCTACGCCGTCGTACCCGCGGGGCCGTACGCGCCGCAGGCCCACGACATGATGTCCGCCCTTCTACTCGGCCTCGCACGCGGCGAGGTCAGCGTCGTGTCCATCCCCGGCCTCGCCACCGGCAGGACCGTCTCGCTCCGGGACGGAACCTCGATCCCCGAGCTGCGCGTCACCTCCCTTCGCTCCGTGTTCGGTTGGCAGCCGCAGCAGGTTGCCCAGGACTCCCTTGCAGCCGTCCATCGCGATGCCCAGGATGGCGATGGCGAAACCCCGGTGTCGTCCGACGAGGACGGGGTCTTCGGCGTCGGTGCCGGCCAGCGTGACCAGTGGCCGCGGCTGCGTCACTCGCCTACCCCTGCGATCGAGAGCGCCGTCGAGGATTTTCTGTCATCGGTTTACTTCCGGGCGCCGCAGTCCCCCGAGCTGGGACGGGAGCGAGCGCTCGGCTTCGCTTCGGTCAACGCCTACCAGGTTGCGACCGCGTTCCTCGATGCGATGCACGACGACCTTGAATTCGCGGATGCCCGGGTCGAGTTCAGCCCGTTCGCCCGGGTCTCCGGGGAGTGCTGGGACGTCATCGTGCGGTTCGCCGATCCGCAGCAGACCACGCGGTCGGCCCGGGAATACCGAATATGCGTCGACGTATCGGATGCCCAGCCGGTCACCGTCGGCCGAGTGCGGCGCTGGGCGGCACCGCGATGAACGAGAACAAGACCGTGCAGGAGGCACGCATCGCCGACCGCGGCCGCTATGCAGATGGCCGGACCCGGCAGATCGCCGT